>CAVBWE010000108.1:0-36907 GCA_963598715.1 Sphaerochaetaceae bacterium
TCAACTTCTCATCGGAGAAACGGCAGATAGACTCCTGGAAGGAAGAGACGGTCGATAAATCTGGAGAACCGGCTTTTCTGGGAAGAGCTTCCTCCGTCTGACGGAAAGCGCCTCGACAGGATAGCTTTCACGATGAAGGGTAAAAATGCATTCCGTGTTTTGTCGGCAAAAACGGAAATATTTGCAGGATGCCTGAAAAAAGTTGCAAAAAAAACAATTATGGCTTTATCCTCAAAGATAAGTCCATAAGGCGGGGGAAATACAGGCCAATGAAGAAAATTGTTATACCATTATTGATTATGCTGCTGGTGACTCTGCTTTCCGTATCATGTGATGACAAGGCAAATGAAAGCAAAGCGGATGCTTACAGGATCGGTGATACCGGTCCTGCCGGCGGAACTGTTTTCTATGTAAACCCGGATTACGTGAAAGGCAGCACTGATGAGGACACGAACTGGCACTATCTTGAAGCTGCTCCTGAAGATTTACCCGGTTCGTATTCATGGGGACCCGATGGTTCTTTTGGTACTGAAGATGGTGTCGGAAAAGGAAAAAAGAACACGCGGACCCTCATTAATGCGGAAGGCACCTTCCCTGCAGCCGAGGCTTGTGTCGCCTACAAGGGCGGTAAATATACCGACTGGTTCCTGCCGAGTATCGCCGAGGTACGTTTACTGTACTCAAGACTCTTTGAAGAAGATATGGGAGGCATATGGGGGCGCGAGTATTTGTCAAGTTCCGAATGTACCGATCACCTCGCAAAGGCCAAGTGCTTCTTCATTGACGGGGAAGATTATCACCACCGTGACGCAGCCTGCAATGTGCGTCCCGTCCGGGCATTCGAATAATATATGATTTTTCAGCTGTACCGCCTGTAAGGGTCTGAAAAAGTTCAGCGGAGCAGCAATGACCGCCAGCCCGGACTCAAACTTCCGGCAGGAAGCATAAAAAGTTGCAATAATTACAATTCCGGTTTTATCCTCAAGGGGATATCCGCGACCTCAGGGGAAGACAAGATAATGAAGAGAATTCTTATACTGTTATTAACGGCGCTTGCAGTGGCACTGCTTTCTCTATCATGTGACAGCAGGGCAAATGATGAACCCGAAGAAGAGAGTGCTTACAGCATTGGTGATGTCGGCCCCGCCGGCGGAACTGTCTTCTATGTAAACCCGAATTACGTGAAAGGCAGCACTGACGAGGCCACGAACTGGCATTATCTTGAGGCTGCTCCACACGATCTGGATAAAATCTACATTTTCGGATACTACAGAGACGGAGAAAAGGGCGCCAACAGACAGGTATTGACAAAAAGGAAGGCCGGAACGGGAAAATCCAATACATTTGCCCTTATAAAAACGATGGGAGACAGGGCTTATTCAAAACCCAGCGGCTCGGATATGGAAGAATACGCAGCCCTGGCATGTACCGCCTACAAGTGCGGAGGTTTTACCGACTGGTTCCTGCCGAGCAGGGACGAGCTGGATTTAATGTATATAAACCTGAAGAAAGCAGGCAAGGGCAATATGACGGATAATACGTACTGGTCAAGTACCGAGCACTTCGAAAGCAACGCATGGAGTCAGTATTTCTACAATGGACAGAAGGACGGCACATGGAAAAAACGCAGCGACAAACTCTATGTGCGCCCGATCAGGTCTTTTATCTGAACTGCCCCTGCTTTATCCTGTGTGCGGGCTTTCCCCGCATTCATCATTGCTGCAGCCTGCCATGAGGCTTGTGGAACACGAAAAAACCGGTGCAGTCATATGCCGCACCGGGAAACATCATCTGAAGACAGTATGTCCTGTCACTTTCCTTCATTCAAATCGGAAGTCTTCATGACTATCCTTCCGACTATGCCATAAGAGAGGGCTTCCTCGACCGAGAGCCAGTGGTCCCTTTCCGTATCCAGGGAAACCTCCTCCACGCTCTTTCCCGTAGCTTCTGCAATGACGGCATCGAGCTTCTTTCTCAAGGCCTCAAGCTTTCCTGCGTATATATCAAGATCAATTGCAGTTCCCTTCAGTTCGGAAAGCGGCTGATGGATAAGGTAAGTCGAATTCGGGAAGGCAAGACGTCTCTCCTTCGGCACGGAAAGAAAAATCAGCGCCGCCGCGGAGGCCACAAGTCCCATGCCGACAAGAGTTACGGGAGATGCGACAAAACGTATCGTGTCATACATGGCAAAACCCGAATCGACATCCCCTCCGGGGGAGTTTATGAATACGGTTATCGGATCGTGGTTCTCGCTGTCGAGCACAAGCATCCTTACTGCAAAGTCATTGGCAGTATCCTTATTAATTTCTCCGCTGATCATGACACAGCGGGTTTTCATCAGCTTATCTGACAAAGTCGGATCAATCGTTTTCTTTTCTTCCATGACAAGATAATAATCAAAAAACCGCCGTTTGGGAAATGTGTATGGAATTTTTCTTCCAACTCAACAATAATTGAGGCATGAAAAGTGCAACTGTATCCGTAATAGGAAGACCGAGCAGCGGAAAATCAACCCTCGTCAACACAATCTGCGAGATGAAGGTGTCCATCACATCCCCCACTCCCCAGACAACACGAAACAGAATCAGGGGAATCTACACCGACCGGAGGGGACAGCTCGTGTTCACCGACACTCCCGGCTATCACATTTCCGACAGGACAATCAACAGAAGAATGCAGGATGTCACGGTTTCCGCATTGAAGGACAGCGACCTCATTCTTTATGTAATCGATGGAAGAAGAAGTGCAGGAAATGAAGAGGAGACTATTGCCGCAATGATCAGGGCCTCCAGGGTAAAGACCGTCGCCGTAATCAACAAGAAGGATATCCTGACAGAAGAAAACATTGCAGACGCAGAATCCTTCATCAGGAAAAATCTCCCCGGAGTAGATTACTTTACGGCATCTGCACTCGAAGACGACGGAATCGATGAAGTGCTGATTGCGCTCTATGCACTCGCACCCGACGGGGAAATGATGTACGACGAGAACCAGTACACCGACCAGGACCTTGAATTCCGTATAAGTGAAATCATCCGGGAGAAGACGATATCGAACCTGAAGGATGAACTGCCGCATGTAATCTATGTCGAAGTATCAGACCTGGAATATGATGAGGAGAAGAAGGAGGTCTGGATAAGGGCATTCATCTCGGTCGAACGTGACGGCCAGAAGGGATTCATAGTCGGAAAAGGCGGTGAAAACATAAAAAGAATCGGAACGGAGGCGAGAAAGGAAATAAGACAGATTTTTCCTTCATCCTCGGTACGTCTTGATTTACAGGTAAAGACTGCCGAAAAATGGAGGCAGAACCCGATTATCCTCGACAAGGTATTCAAAAACTGATTTCTCCGGGAGAAACTTCTCATGAGGCCGGTTCTGACTTCATGGGAAAACATGTGCGCTGACTGATGCATGCTTACTGCAGAAAGACAGCCTCATTGAATCACTCATGATAGCAGTAGTTATTGAGATAGGCTCTTCTGCTTACCTTGGGTTTCTTCTTCCTGCTGTCGTCACGGATTCTGTATCTCTCAAGGTTTGGACACAGATAATTCTGTTCACGCTTTGCCGAACAGAGCAGGAAAGGATCGTGCATGTTCCGGAGAATCTGTTCGTCATACTCCGTCCGGTCAACTTCAACGACGTTCCTTATGGCCATTTTCATGTCATGCTTTACTCTCGGGATCTGTCTTGCAATCCTGGCAGCCTCCCTGGCAGACTGAGCCTGAACGGCAAAGTCCCTGTCAATTCCCCAGCCTCTTCCGACATGTCCGCAAACTGCCGTCACGATGAAAAAAAGCATAAAGCCCCTCCCTTTGATTCATAGTTTATCGCACTCACAAGGTCAGATTTTGTCCTAGTATCAGGTTTTCTGAAGAATTCCCGATAAAAAAGCCCCGCTTCCGTCGGGAATACAGGGCATTATTGAGAAAAAAATACGAATCAGTATCTTCCGAGAATGGGAAGAATGGTCTCGGCACCGCACGCCTTCACAAAACCGGCAAGTTTAGGTCCCTTCTCCTTTCCTATGAGAACTGTATAGATGACCCGGAAGAAGTCTGCATTTTCCAGACCGTTGTCCGATGCGGCCTTATAGATATAGTTGCTGAATCCCTTCTCATCAAGCTCATCAAGATACTTCCCGACATAACTTGCAAAATCCCTTATGGCCCTTCTCTCGTTTTCCGTTGCCTCATAGAGGGCATCGCCTGAACCCTGAAGGGAGAACCGGAACTCCTCCGGAGCATAATCCCTGAGCCAGTTCTTTGCACAGCTGATCCTCACTTTCAGCCTTTGCTTCTGAGACGGCGTTGCATCTGCAAATCGTGCCAGCACCTTCTCTTCATCGCCTGAATAGATCTGCACATAGTTGCAAAGATGACGGAAAGGAATCTGGTAGCCCGGCTCTGTCGGGACAGCCTCGGCGCTGACCTGGCTGAGTTCATAGATTCTCTTCTCCTTCTGCTTCCGCTGCTCCTTTACGGGAAGAAGACCGAAGTAAATACGCTCGCAGTTGTCATAATCCTCATAGATCTTGAGGACATCAAGGTCGAAGGAGATTGCGAACTCACTCTGCGGTCTGGTGCCGACGAAGAGATATCTGACAATCTCGGGAGGATAGATTGCAAGAACATCATAGAGATCTGCAACCTCTCCGCCTGACGAGGAAATCTTTCCTCCCATCCCCTTGAGGCGGACAAAGTCATAACGCATCGTAACAGGAGCAGTACCTCCGAAGACCTTCACCACATTCCTGGCGGTATCATAACTGCCGCCTTCGGTAAGATGATCCTTTCCGCCGGGCTCAAAGTCTACTCCCTCCTTTGTCCATCTCATCGGCCAGTCCACACGCCACGGAAGTTTGGTATTCGGCGTTGTCCTGATGTCGATGGTTTCCGTTCTGTCAATTTCATCGTCATGATATGTAAGGCCGTATTCGCCGTCCCAGCCCGTGACGGTGGTATTGTCGCGGTCAGTGAATGAGGAGAAGACGGACACAGGCCACCAGGAGTCGGGAAGAGGCTCGGTTCTGTATTCATTGAGGGCTGACCGGATTTCATCGCGGTGCTCGAGCGCCGTTCTTATGTCTTCCGCATATCTGTTTGTCCTGTAATTGTGTGCCTGATAGAGGAACTCGGGAAAGACTCCGACTGCCGGCAGGATTTTTTCCACGTCAACTTCATTGCCGCGCGCATAATTCTCCGCCCTCTTCTTCGTATCCGGAACAAGAGTGATGGGTTTACGCAGATAAGCGGCAAGCAGTTCGGGCTCGGGCATGTTTTTCGGGACCTTCCTGAACACATCATAGTCATCCCAGGAATAGATGAACCTGACTCTCTTTCCTCTTTCCCGAAGACATCTGACAACAAGTTCTACCGTAATTATCTCCCTGAAGTTTCCGATATGGACCGTTCCGGAGGGAGTAATGCCGCTGGCACATGTATAAAGGCTCTTCTCGCCTTTTTCCCTGATTATCCTTTCCGCCATTATGTCCGCCCAGTGGGCAGACTGATTATTGTTTTCGCTCATAGCCTGATTATGACAAAGAGAGATTCTTTGTTCAACATTCGCATTGTCCGAACGCAAACCGATGAGCTGTGGACTTTTGCCGGGTGTGCATCTATACTCTTATGCGTGAAAAGAATACTTGTTTTAATTGCTCTTGCTTCACTTCTCGTTCAATCCGTCATGGCAGAGACCGCATTCTGGAAGGGAGGAGAGGATGACGGTGCGACGGCTTCGTCAAACCGCTATATGCCCTCTTCCGTACTTCTTATCTCAAACGGTGACAGAAAGGTAAAGGTCACCGTCACATCCGCAATGCCCGAAACACTGCCTTCCCGTGACATCGGACTCACAAAGTCGAGTCTCATGGAACTCGGACTCTGGGGAAATGGTGACAGCAGCGTGAAGGTGGACCTTCTTAACGGCTCCATGAAGACTGAAGACGACGAAAAGTTCACTTCACAAAGCGGCTGGTATTCGTTCACGCTCGGAACAGTAAGACCGTCACTGGCCCTGGACAACTACCGTGCCCTGGCAGAAAACGGTTTCAAGGTGAAGGTGGAAGGCATTGATGATGGAGTAATCTTCACCGCTCAGTACATCGCAGAATATGAACTTATCGAGAAAAGCGGGGTCATTGAAAGTCTCGGCCTGACGATTGTATCCGTCAACCCCATTGAAAACCCGTATCTCTGATAAAGCCTCGATGCCGGTTCTGCCGGATAATATATGTGCAGAAAAATCCGCTGATTGCCTGGAAAACGAAGCCGGAGTCCGGCAGCTGACTCTCTCTTTTCAGAAGGCCCTGACGGGGCGCACGGTGGCCTCGCTGTCGCGGTCGTGATTGTACTGGTATCTGTCATAGAAATGCTGCTGCCATGCAGACTCGCCATTATGCTCCGAGCTCGAAAGATACCAGCTTTCAACCCATGAACCGCCCTTACCTTTATCCTTCAAATTCGTGTACATGAGATCGAGTTCATCCTTACTGGGCAGAAACCAGTCATGATGGCCTTTTTCATCAACGTAGTCCAGGCATGCCTTGGCTGCATATTCACCCTTGTCCCCGCCGGTTCTGTATAAATATGCCTTGCTCCCCATTTTCCTTACAAGTTCCATGGTGTTGAATTTTCCCGTTCCGACTTCAGTTTTCGTTCCTGCAGCTTCGTTTATTCCGCGAGTTCTGTACCACCCGAAACAATAGTCCTTATCCAAATCCTTCGGTGCAGCTTCCAGATAATACCATGTATAGGTAACGGTATTACCGTAACTGTCGCTATAGGATGATGTCTGTTCGCTCCCCGGAGCATAGAAGATTGTTCCGCCGGCAGGACCGGTATCACCGACATGGTACTCCATCGGCGTCCACACGGCATATAAGGTTGTGTCCTGTGTTATCTTTGATTTTTCGAAGTCAAAAGCTTTTTCCCCTTTTTCATTAAGAGACCAGCGTTCGAATGCGTAGCCTTCCCATGTCGGATCATCACCGGGTTTCCCTGCAGCTTCACCTTCCCTGACAGACTGCGAGGCGACGTCAGAACCTCCATTTCCTGTGACGAACCTGACAGTGTAAATCCTTGCTTCAGCCTTCTTCTTTTCCGTACGGTTCTCGCATGACACGGAAAATACCGTCATCATCAATGCAATCAACAGCAGGGCAATGGCTTTCTTCATCATTTATCTCCTCCGTCTGCCGGACAAGTATGAGAATAACACCGGTCAGGCACCTTTTTAAGAATAATTCCGGTCTATGACAGCTTCAAATGGAATCTTGATCTCAAAAGAAGATATAAAAACCGTCTTCAGAAATCTACCCGTTCACATACTGAACTTCGTCCTGTCTTCCCGGCTGGAGAACATCACGGCATGTATATTTCCAGTGCAGATACACTCTCCTTCCTTGTCAGAAAGAGGGATCAGGGCATCAGAAATCAAGGAAGAACGTGAAATTGTATGTGAATCTTCCGGGCTGAGTGTACTTTTCCTTGTCGACAAGAAGGTAGTTTACCTGGAACCCGAGATCTATGAAGTCAAAGAATGAAACTTCTGCCTGGGCACCGACGGATGCAAGGAAGTTCTGTTCTTCACGGGTAGTGTTGAATACCCTGCCCCATCCGTAGCCGCAGTCGATGAAGAGGTTGATGCGGGGAGCGATGCTCTTCACCATGAGATCCGGACCGACAAACCTGATATCAAAGTTATTCACTGCCGTGAACTCCGTTCCATATGTATATGTATTGAAACCCCTTACCTTGCGGCCGAGGGAAACAGGCCCCATCACACCTGATGGAACTGCATCTCCCGTTGTATAGGAAGCATTGGCTCTGTCGATGGCGACAATTGAGAAGAGCGGAGCACCGTCATCGGAGGAGAGGCTGTAAAGAGTCTTCGCCCCCACCGCATTCAGTGTGACGGAGTAATATGAGGCATAGCCTGAGAGTGCATTGTTGAGAGCTTTCGGAGCGAACTTGAAGTTTATGCGGCTCCAGAAGCCGTCATTTGTGTGAAGGGTATCGACCATGAGGTCGTACTTGACGGAAACACCGAACTCCGTACCGAGATATCCGCTGCCGCCGTTGAGTTCAGGATAGACACTTCCGCTGTAATTCTTCCAGGTGCCGTCATCAAGATTTCCCTTGATGTTGAAGAAGAGAAATGATGATGAGGAGTAGTAACGCTCATAGTTGACATCGGCATTGAGAATGAGCGTGACAAGGTCCTTCTTTCCGACGGGACTCTCAAGAAAACCCTGCACGAATCTGAGGGAGAGGACATTCTGCCAGACATTGAATCTCAGCGCATTGTCACTGTTCCATGTTCCCTTGTCATAGAGATTCTCTCCTGTATTTCTGTCAAGCCAGAGAACACGCTGTGTAAACCCCTCTCCGACAAGGACTCTTACCTCTGTAGTATGGTCCTCAACAATCTGAGGCACCTCAAAACCGGCTCCGATGAGAAGATAGGACGGAAGAAAACCGCCGAGAATGTCAGGATGCTGTCCAAGGTCTCCGAAGACAAAGCTTACGGAAGCAGGAAGGGAAAGAAGTGCAAATACAAGAACAAACAGAACAACAGCAAGTTTTTTCATTTTGAGAAGCCCTTTTCTGAGCTGATTGTACGACATATGGCAGCCGTTGCACAAACGAAAAAGAGAAAACGGAATATTTTTTGCCCGGATGGCCGGAGTGTCTCCCGGCAGTAGTTGAAACGGGGACGGATTTATGCTAGATTATCTCAGCTTATCCCCCTTTAGCTCAGTGGTTAGAGCAGAAGACTCATAATCTTTTGGTCGATGGTTCAAGTCCACCAGGGGGGAAACAGGGTGTTACAGGCCTCAGAAACCGTGTGACACCTTTTTTATTGCCTATGGCGGCAGCCCGCTGACTCTGCTCTCTCATGAAAGAAAAATCCCGTATCAGGTGAGAAATCTCTCTACAGCAGAAGATGCTTCCGCAGCCGCCCTCAGTCTGCTCTCCGTCTCACCGCCGGAGCTGAGCCGGGAATAAAGATAGGAATAGAAGTACGGAAGGGAGTCACAATACGGGGCATTTTCAAGTACTTTCCTGCCGTCTTCCGTAAGGGAGAGGCCATAGTGACCTTCCTTCGAGAGCCGTACCGTTCCGTCACTTTTCTCCAGTCTGATGCGGAGTACGACAGAAGAAGAACCGGCCTCTGTAATCCGGGCTTCCCGGATTCTGCCATAGAGCATCACCAGAACTTCAAGTGAAATCTCAAGCATCTCGTCTGAAGTCATATAAACGGAAGAAAGCGAAAGGGAGAAGGAAGGAACCCGGTTCTTTCTTTCTGTCATGACAGGATGGTAGAGAAAGGGATTTGCATAGAAAATATATTCTCCATCCTCGGCAAGATGAAGAATCTCACTGCAGACGGAAGACGAAAGTGCGAGAGGACAGTCCGCCACGACCGCCTTGGCATATGAGAGGGCGTATCTGATATACCGGGAGTTCTCCCCTGTGCCGAGACAAAGCACCACGGCATCGATTTCATCCCTTTCGAGAAGAAACTGAGGGTCGCTGTCAATGTGGAACGGGAAATGACTTTTCATCATCTCCTCTCCTCCCTTTCTGGAGGAAGGAGCAACGGATACAAGCGAGAATGACGGATCGAGATTGACAAAGTGGGCATGCCCGGATGCCCGGATGCCGTCCCCTATGATGCCGATTCCGATTTTATTCATCCCACTCTTCTGCTTCACCGAGCATATCAAGGATTGTCTCTAGAAGATAGGACCGGATGTCCTCTTCTCCACACGGCAGGCTGACCGTCCCCAGGTTCTCGGCTTTCCCTTCTCCGTAGAGAACGACCCTCGGACAAAGAAGGTATCCCCTGACCCCGTACTCCTTTTCAAGGGTCTTGAGGCTTGTTCCCGTCATCCGGGATATGATTCTGAGGTCATCCCGCTCGACTGAGACGGAAGCTATGTAGTCACCTTCCCTCAATGCGCATGCTGCCCATTCAATCATTACCGCACTGTTCTGGCCGAGAGGAATTCCGCCTCTGATGATGCGTATTTCAATACCGTCAGACAGCACAGTCTTCACAATGCCCTCTTCCGGTGACGGAATGTTCTGACTGACTGACGACGAAAGAATAGAAGATGTAAGTCTGTCCACTGTCATGAAGAATACCTCATAGAAGATCCGAAAGGAGTTTTCCCCTTATCCCCTCAAGACCGTTTTTTCTGAAAAGAAGAATATATTCGCTGCCCTCTTCCTCCTTTCCCGAGAAAAGGGCATCGACTATTTCACCCACGCTGATTGAGGAAGCAGGCTTCGAGAGTATGCGGGAAGCTGTTCCCAGGACGCGGATAAGCCCGGCATTTTCAAGTGTTTCCAGGTAATCAACCGCCCTCAGGTATGTGACTCCGGAGCGTGAAGAGAGAAGCATTACCGATATTCCGCCCTCCCCCTTATTGAAACTCCTTGCCGTTTCAATCATAATCCTCAGTCCCTCCTCGAGTTCCCTCTGAGGCGTCACGACATGTCCGCGCGTCTCTTCTCCTTCGGGACGGAACAGCCGGATGAATGTGACCTCAGCAGAAAGGATTATTATATACCAGACAACATAGAAGTATATCAGGACAAGGAGAATCGACGAAAGCGTACCGTAGATTACGGAAAGCTTCACCGTGGAGAGTATGAGCCGGGTGAAGATCTGGTAGAAAGATGCCATGAGGACAGTACCGAAGAGAGAACCGGAGAAAGAAGCGGGGAAACTCACTTTCACATCAGGCACGAAATGAAGAAGAAAAAAGAATATGCAGAACATGAGGACATACTGCACGCCCTCTTTCAGTACCACACGCGTTCCGTTTCCTTCCTGCCCCGCTCCAAGATGTGAATAGACATCATTGCGGATGGACTGGGACAGTGAAAGGGTTACGGCTATGAAGACTGTCATCACGATGATGAAAATCAGGATTTTCCCGTATCTCTTCATGATGCCGTACCCCTGATGATGTGTGCGGAAGACGGAGTTTATTATTCCGTCAATCTTCACGGCAAGAAGGGATGCAGATATTATGAAGGTCACGAGGCCGAAGATGCCCAGACTCATCGCATTACGGCTGAAAAGAGTTATCTTCTCGAGGACAAAGGCCCCTTCCTTCTCTCCGAATGTCTTCATGAGCCACTGCCCGACAACATACGAGAAGTTCTCGAGCCCGCCGAAGACGGAAAGAAACGCAGAAAGGAAGGTTATACAGGGAACAATTGCAATAAGCGTTGAATAGACCATTCCCGATGCAAGAATCGTGATGTTGTCATCACCAGCCCTCACAAATGCAGCCTTCACCACCGTCAGATAATCAGACAGCCATCTTCCGGCTCTCTTCATGAGACCGGCTGAATCCATCAGATGAATTCCCCGTAAAACGCCGCCACGTCGTCCATGACCTCTTTCCTCATGCTGTCATTGAGTATCTCATGGCGCCCGTTTTTATACAGTTTCAGCCTGACATCCTGTATTCCGGCATCCTTATACAGACTGCATGCCTTTATAACGCCCTTCGAATAACCGCCGACCGGATCCATGTCTCCCGAAAGAAAGAGAATCGGAAGGTCCTTTCTTACCTTCATGATGAGGCTGCGGTCATTGGCGGTCTCAAGTCCCTCTATGAGGTCCGCATAGAAACGTGAGGAACAGATGAAGCCGCAGTCAGGATCCTCCTCGTATTTCCTCACTTCCTCCCTGTCGGAGGAAAGCCAGCAGTATATTCCTTCCTTTTTATAGTCGAACTTCTTCAGATAGGAACCGAAAGCAAGATTGTTCAGGAACTCATCCTTGTGTTTTGAACCGTATTTCCTGCACCGGGAGAGAGCTATCATGCGCCCTATCCTGCTGACCATGCCCTTGGAAGCACCGGTACCCATTATCACGGCTGCACGGTATTCATCACCATGAAGTGCTATATTCGTCCGTGTCATGAACGAGCCCATTGAATGACCGAAGATGAAATGGGGAATCTCCGGATACTCCTCCCTTATGACCCTGTCCAGGGCATAGGAATCATCACATATCAGCATCCAGCCGTTCTTCTCTGCAAACCAGCCTGTCTCACCTGCATTTCTTTTCGTTCTGCCATGTCCCCGGTGGTCCTGACAGAAGACCGTAAAGCCGTACCTGTTGAGAAACCGCGCAAATGAATCATAGCGGAGGCTGTGTTCCGCCATTCCATGGTTTATATGTACGGTTCCACGGGGCTTTTCAGCCTTCCAGACCCTGTAGAACAGCTTTCTGCCGTCAGTTAAGGTGAGCCATTTTTCTTCCATAGTTATCTCCCGGGGAACAGTATAGCAGTAAAAAAGAAAAAAGCTCTATAATTCTTATATGGAAATCAACAGTCTTATCTTTTCCGATGTTCACGGAGACAGAGATGCCATGAAAAGGATAAGGGAAGCCTGCCGCTACTTTTCCTCCGAACGCATGTTCTCTCTCGGAGATCTCTGTCCGGATCCGTATGATCCCGTCTTCCGGTCAATAGAGGGCGTCAGGGGAAACTCGGACCGCTATCATGAGTATGGTCTGCTTCCGTTTCCGCCTCTTTTTCTCACTCTTGAACTCTACTCGAAGCGCGTACTGATGATGCACGGTCACCTGGAAGCGGAGAAAGATGAAGATGTGGATGTGATACTGAGCGGGCACACACATGTGGCAGAACTCAGAAAGGCGGGGAAACTCTACCTGGCCAATCCCGGATCGGCTTCGCTTCCGCGTTCATCCCTGCCGCCGTCGGCATTGCTTTTCTCTCCGTCGGGGCTCACGCTCTTCAGTCTCCTGGACTTCAGGAAAATCAGCAGCCTCAGCTTTTCGGAGTCATAAAGATCCTGCATTTTTCTGAGAGGAACAGTCGAAGCATCAAACGACGATGTGCTGTCCATTATGAAGCGTTCCGGAACAGGATGCCATAGAGGATTGATTTTCTGAAGAATATCAAATCCGAGAGGAAGAAGAACAGAGCTTTTGTATCCGAATGCAGAGAAGTGCCGCAGGAAAAGGCGGGCAAAGAAAGGCGACGAATATGCAAGCTGCGGGACACGGGACCAGTATGCCGCACTCTCATAATCCGAAGGGCATCCGAGATGTCTTAGTGCCAGGGCATAGACCGTCTCGTAGAGGGCAAAAACTGCTGCTGTCTCTGCCGTGACATTCCGTTTTGCAAAATAGAGTGTTGCAGGAAGAACGAAGTCAAACCCCTGGGAATAAAGCAGGGCCTCGACAAATGCTCCCCTCAGGTCGAAAAGCACAGGCCTGTGGTCAAACCCCTGAACGGCCATGGGGAGAGACACAAGTCCCTTCGGAAGAACGGAGCCCGTTGCAACTCTCTTTATGAATGTCAGGATATTTTCAATCGTGACATCACACAGTCCGTAGATGCTTCTCTCTTCCGCCGGAAGCGATATTATATGGCTCAGTACTGCCCCGAGAGTCGCAGTCTCAAGTCCGTTTGCGACTGCACACGAGTAGATGCGCATGACGGATGACGGGTTGAAGAACCCGAGATTGCTCCCCAGGAGGAACAAATCACGCCATGAAGGAAGCGGCTCTCCTTCCCTGGTGGTCCGAAGACACTTGAGGGAACATCCGGGGCATCCTGAAGGATAGTTGCCGAACTTCTCGGCAATCGATTTGCCGTCCATATTGTAAAGTCTCGGGTCGAAACGGTCCGAATAATTGTTTATGGCAGCCCAGCCGAGGCGAAGAGATGCCGGTATGACGGCATATTCACCATAGGACCGGATGGAGCGCAAAAAGGAATCATCCCTCTTTCCGGCAGAGGCCTTCGCGTCATCTGACGTGGAGTCACTGAAAAAGGACGGAAATACGATACCCTTGAGGTTATGGGCAAAGAAAGCATGTCCGAGTCCCGTTCCGTCGATATTCCTTCCCCTGTACTGGAGAGCACCGAACCAGACTCCCTTGTCTGCAGCGACTCCCGTAGAAAGAGAGATTTCGGACAGGGAAGTGACAACACTCTCGAACGAGAGGGAACTCTCCGCCCTCATGTTCTCAATCGGCAGAATCTCCCTTTTCGACGGACTCAGGGTTATGTACTTGAGTTTATCGGCTCTCTGGATTATGACGAGTGCAGCGATTCCAAGCTTCAGGAGAGACAGCCCGTGCCCGGTGTTGAGCATGGCTGTTTCCGTTTTTCCCGTAATATCCGAATGATAGACAACAGGCCAGGAAAGCGGCCGGCCATCCTTTCCTTCCGAATTGACGCAGGCCAGGACAAGAGAGTCCTCTCCGTACTCACTGTGGAGCGAAAAGGCACACCTCAGACCGAGGCTGTCTCCTTTCCATTCATTTTCAGTAACAGTGCCGTTTTTCAGATCCAGGACCAGTACAACCATGGACATGAGTATACTATCTTTTAAGTCGTTGGACTACAGAATACATCAGGTGTTCTTTATGATGACCTGTTCGATGATGTCGGCAGCGTGCTCCGAGAGGTCACAGCAGTTTTCCAGCCCTTCGTAGATCGCCTTTGAGCCGATAAGTGTTGCCGGACTGACATTCTCCCCGAAAAGTGCATGAATGGCTTCGGCGTAGACATTGTCTGCCTCGATTTCGATGTCATTCACCTTAACAAGAAGGGAGTGCAGCTTTTCCGGCTTGCGGAAATTCCTCAGTTCCATGGCCGCCTCATCAAGCGCATGCACGCACCTGCTGACGACACAGGCGAACTCTCCTGCCCTCTGGGGAAGAACATCAACGTGATACATGTAGATATCCATGATGACTTCGTCGATTGCATCCGTTATGTCGTCGATGATCTGCACAAGATGCAGTATGTCTTCCTGGTCAATCGGAGTGATGAACTCAACAGAAAGCTTCTTCAGGATTTCATGATGTATGCTGTCGGCCTCATTCTCGATCCTGTGCATGTCGGTTCTGTATTGGGCGACCCTTGACGCCTCGAATGAGGAGAGAATCTCCTCCAGCAGTTCAGAAGCCTTCACACAGTACTCTGTCTGATTCTTGATCAAGCGGAAATAATCGTTGTCTTTCTTTGCCATGAGATGGCCTCCTTATTTGAATATGAGCAGAAAAATCTTCGCCATGACATACCCCAGTATTCCACATCCGGGGAACGTGCAGACCCATGTCAGGACGAGATCCTTCACTATGCTCCAGTTGACTTTGCTCATTCTTCTTGCAGCCCCGACCCCCATGATTGCCGTCGTCTTGGTATGCGTCGTACTGACAGGTATGCCGGTGAGGGAGGAAAAAAGAAGACAAAGCGTCGCGGCAACATCGGCAGCAAACCCCTGATAGGGCTTGAGCTTGACCATATCCATACCTACGGACTTGATTATCCTGTAGCCGCCGATTGATGTTCCCAGTCCCATGACAACGGAGCACATGACCATAAGCCATAAAGGAACGGAAAACACTCCCAGGGTCGCCTCTCCGCGTGAGAATGCCGCTCCGAGAAGGAAAATCGCCATGAATTTCTGTCCGTCCTGCGCACCGTGCATGAAAGCCATTGCAGCCCCGCCTCCGATCTGTGCAAAGGAGAAGAACCTGTCAGTCTTGAATCTGTTGAGATTTCTGCAGATCAGGACGGTAAGTTTCGAAGAAAGAAATCCCAGAACGAACCCGAGGAGTGTCGAAAGCACAATGCCGTAGAGGACCTTTACCCATTCAGCCCCGTTTATGCCGCTGAAGCTGTTCTGAATGGCAACGGCCGCACCGCTGAGACCGGCTATGAGGGCATGACTTTCACTTGTCGGGATACCGAAGTACCAGGCTGCCGTAGCCCAGATGACTATGGCCGCCATCGCTGCACAGAGGGCAATAAGCGACTGTCGTGCATCATCTCCGAAATCGACCATATTCGATATCGTCATCGCCACGGACGCATTGAGCGAAGTCATGACAAGAACACCGAAGAAATTGAAGACTGCAGCCATGATTATGGCCTTCCTTACCTCTATGGCTCTTGTCGAAACACAGGTTGCAATGGCATTAGGAGCGTCCGTCCAGCCGTTCACGAGAATAACGCCGAGCGTCAGTATCGAAGATACCAGGAGCATCGGACTCTTCATCATTTGACTTATGAATTCTATCAGTCCCATATTCTCTTCAGTTTTTAGCATTTAGTACATGAAAAAGGCAATATTAAAGCTCTGAATAGAGTCATAAATTCTGTTTATTTTTCCGGTAAATGAAAAAAGAAACACCACTTCCTCTCACCATCGGTCCGGAATCGCCCGGAAAACAGGATAAGGCCTTTTGCGGAAGGACGGGGCAGCCACGCATCAAAAGGCCGGGTTCATGAGGAGATGGGTGAAAAAATGATTTGATATCGAAAAACAATTGAGCACCCGTTTTCTTATGCCATGAAGAGGACATCGGCGATGGAAGCTGATTTCAGCTGTCTTATCCCGGATGACAATGGCGCATGCAATCTTTTTTCTCCGGACTATGCCTTCCTTTCATTTTGGCCTTATACTTTTCATATGGAAAAGAACACAATCCTCTTCAATGGAGTTGAAACAGACACTTTCATGGAAAAGTCATCCATGAAGATATCCTACCTTCTGGGACGGCAGAAGAAACTGGGCTACTCGGAGAATCCTCCTGTAGCAGCAGTTGTAAACGGAGAGCTCAGGTCCCTTCAGGCCGAAATCGAGGAGAATGCAGTGATCGACCTCATCCGGCTCAACAGCAGGACCGGGCGTGCTGTCTACAGAAAGACGCTCTGCTTTCTCCTGTCCTATGCCGCATCCATTGTATATCCGGAAAGGACGCTCATTGCGGGCCACTCCCTTGGAGACGGCTACTATTTCTACTTCCGGGACAAGAAGGAGACCGACATAGAAAGGCTCCGGGCAGTCATGAACGAAGCGGTGGAGAACGGGATGCCGATTGAAATTGAACGCCTCAGTTCAAAACAGGCACTTTCCTACGTAAGGGAGCATTCACTCACAGAGACCGAGAAGCTTCTTCTGTCGCGCAACGACGGAGCATATCTCTTCAACAGGCTGGGGGACTGCTTCAGCGTGAACTACGAACCCCTTCTCTCTTCCACAGGTCTTCTTGAAGTGTGGGACCTGATGAAATATGCAGACGGCATGCTGCTGCGCTATCCGCAGTCGAGAAAGATGGACGCCATGATGGAATTCTCTGACAATCCGCTCCTTTTCAGGGTTTTTGAGGAGACACGCGCGAAAGCAAGGATTCTCGATGTCGACAGTCTGGGGTCTCTGAACCTCAAGGAAGCCGACGGAAAGATAAGGGAGGTCATACTGCTCTCGGAAACCCTTCAGAGACGTTCATTCTACCGTGCGGCCGAGGAAATAAGGAATCGCGGATGTGTCAGAATCGTCTTCATATCGGGACCTGCCTGCTCGGGGAAAAAGACAAGCGCACTCAAGCTGAGTGCAGAGCTGAAAATTCAGGGATATTCGCCGATTGTACTGAGCCTCGATGACTACAGAGAGAAGAATGAAAAGGGTGAAAGCTTCATAAATCTCGAAGTGCTGCGCCGCCATGTCACGGCGCTCCTTGACGGAGAAGAGGTCACACTCATGGCTTCGGAAAGTGAAAAAATGCGTCTCTTCAGGACAATCAGGGCAAAGATGGACGAAAAGACGATTCTGGTTATTGAAGGTGTCCAGACCCTTAACGAACACCTCATTCCGAACCTTGACGAAAATATGATATTCCGCATTTTCGTGTCAGCGCTGACGCAGCTCAACCTCGATACATATTCCATCATATCGACAAGAGACAACAGGCTGCTCAGGAGAATAGTGAAGGAATGCAAGCTCAACCATGAAAGGGCAGCCGACATCATCACAGGCTGGGAAAAAATCGAGGAGGAAGAGAAAAGCCTTCTCTTCCCTTATCAGAACAATGCGGACATCATGCTCAACTCAGCCCTGGAATACGAACTGGGAGTCCTCTTTTCGTATGTAATGCCGCTTCTGCGCTCCGTCAGACTCGAGGACGGCGCAGCCTATACGACGGCAAGGCGCCTTATGGCACTGCTTGAACTGGTCAATCCGATTTCACCTGAACTCGTACCTGCCGACAGCGTACTGAGGGAATTCATCGGAGGATCGGCATTTCTTTTATCTTAAGGCAGTCAGGTCCTGCAGAACCCCGGTTTCAAACAGGATATCGGGGTTCTTCTCCATCATTCTCATGAGCCGCAGGGAAGTTCCTGACGGCTCATTCACTCCGCTCTCCCATGCCTCCACGGTCTTGGACGACACATTGAAGACAGCTGCAAAGAGGGATATCGACAGGCTCAGGGAAAGACGCAGCTTCCTTATTTCTTCCTTCGTCATTTTCCCCGGCTCCGTCACCTTTATGAATCTGTTGTTCCTTGCAATGACACCTTTCTTCTTCGGAAAAAGGGCATCACGCACCGTATCTTTATAATAAGCGCCGTTCAACTGGTCTTTCCAAGGATATGCATGGCCTCTTCGATCTGCTCACGGAGTTTTCCCCTGCATTTGCCGCAGCCGGTTCCGGCACCGGTGAGGCGTTCAAGATCCGCAACGGAACGTACCTTATCCTCCTTCACCAGGTTTTCGATCATCTGGTCGGTCACACCCTTGCACTCACATATGATGGTTGCAACCCTGTTCCTGTAGGGATTGGGAAGACCGTGCGTCTCCAGATAGTTGTCAATGGCACCCCTGAGAGCCTTGTCGCCGAGAACCGAACAGTGGAACTTGTGCTCCGGCAGTCCTCCCAGCCTGTCCATGATGGCCTTCGGCGTGAGACGATATGCCTCCTCGAGTGTCATTCCGATTGCCATCTCACTCATCATCGATGTCGATGCGATTGCGCTTGCACAGCCGTAGGTAAGCCATCTGAGATCGCTTATCCTTCCGTCCTTCACCTTTATGCCGACCCTCATCTGGTCACCGCATGCAAGGGATCCGACTTCTCCGACCCCATCGGGCTCGAACTCCTCCCCTTCCTTCCAAAGGTTCCTGGGATTCATGAAATGATCCTTGACTATATCCGTATAAACCCACTGTGTCATGAAACTTGATGCCATTTTCCTCAGTCCTTCCTTGTACTCATCTTTCTTATCCTGTCAATAACAGGAGGCAGCTTCTCCAGCGTATACTCAACATCTTCCATCGTATTATAGCGACCGAAGGAAAAACGTATCGAGCCGTGTGCAAGCTCTGTATCAAGTCCGGCAGCAAGAAGTACGTAGCTCGGCTCCAGGGATCCGGAAGCACAGGCACTGCCCGTCGACACCTCTATTCCTTCGAGGTCGAGATACAGAAGAATGCTTTCGCCTTCCGCCGCCGGGAACGAGACGTTGAGCGTACCCGGAAGGCATTTTTCCCTTTCATTTGTTCCGTTGACGACCACTCTCGGCACCCTTTCCTCGATGCCCTTTCTCAAGGCCTCCCTCATCTCCCAGAGCTTCTGTGCTTCCTCATGGAGATTCTCTCTCGCAAGTTCAGCGGCCTTGCCAAGCCCTATTATGCTCTGATTGCTGTAAGTTCCCGCACGCTTTCCCTTCTCCTGATGGCCTCCGTGGACAAATGGAGTCAAAGGTGCTCCGGCACGGGCATACAGAACTCCGATTCCCTTCGGTCCGTAGAACTTATGACCGCTGAGGGAAAGATAATCAGCCCCTGTTTTCCTTACGTCGACTTCTATCTTACCGATTGCCTGAGTTGCATCGGTATGGAAATATGCTCCGCAGTCATGAGCGATTGCCGAAGCCTCTTCAACGGGCTGTATGACACCGCTCTCATTGTTTCCCGTCATCACGGAAACAAGCGCAACATCTTCGCCCGCCATCTTTCTCAGCGTGTCCAGATCAACTTCCCCGGTGTGATTGACGGGAATGAACTCAACCCGGTAGCCTTTTTTAATAAGGTACTTTGCAGTTTCAATTGATGCCGGATGCTCGACAGAGGAGAGAAGAATCCTGTTTCTGCTGTCACCGTCATCGATACGGTCACGGAAGATATTGAAGACCGTATTGTTGGACTCTGAGGCACCGGAGTTGAAATAAATCTCTCCGGGATCCGAATTTATCAGCTTTGCAACCTCACCTCTTGCCCATTCGACCGCACTTGATGATTCACGACCGAGGGTATGCATGCTGGAGGCATTGCCGTAAAGCGACGAGTTTTCATCCATTATGGCCTTGACTTCATCAGCCATACGTGTCGTCGCATTGTTATCAAGATAGACTATTCTACCCATATCATGTTCCTTCTGCCCATAAGGTAATTAAACGAATGAGCCCGCGTCAAGTTAAACGGGACAAACCGTCATTTCCCGGCACATGAAACATTATAGCGGATTCTCCGATTCCGTAAAGAAAGCCGTCAGAGCTGAAGCTTCTCCATTTTTGCCAGGTCGCAGTGCGGCTGATTGTCAATGATTGTGGCAGTGGCAAAGGAGGATGAAACAAGGGTTCTGTCGCCGGGATAAACACCATCCATGGAAGTATATTCGATGCTGTAACCCGTACCCGTGGCTATAATGACATCACCTTCGTCCCTCAGACTGTAGACATCCCGATAATCGAAGGAGCCCAGCACGGACTTCCTGACTTTTCCGTTCCAGTGAGGAGGAAAATTGAGACTGAGAAAAGACTCCCCATTCCTGAGCACTTCCGCAAAATCCCCGATTTTCCCTGCCAGATACTCCGACGGGGAGACAAAGTCATATATCCCCTCTTCATCCTTTTCGGCAGAGAGAGCTATTGCGCTTATGCCGTACATCGCCGCCTGCCTGGCAGCACCGCATGTTCCGGAATAGACAGTATCAGTCGAAAGATTGTAGCCGTGATTTATGCCGCTGACGACAACATCCGGAAAAAAAGGAAGGATGTACGTTCTGACGGCATAAATTATACAGTCGGCAGGAGTCCCCTCAAGGGAGTAGTGAGTCTCATCATGACGATGGATTATCATATCGCCAGAGACGGTCATCGAGTGACTCTTTGCACTCTGCTGGGTATGCGGGGCCATGGTCACGGTCTCATGTCCGTGCTCCCTCAACACTCTTTCAAGGGTAAGAATACCCTCTGCCGTATATCCGTCATCATTGACAAGCAGAATATGCATCATTCAATCCCGATAATTCTTGTGGAAGAATATGGACAGAAAAGCCGTCTCTTCGGATGAAAACCGAAAATCCTCTCATACTCATCCACCCTTTGAGTATTCGGAAACTCTCCGTTTTCGTCAACCACGCAGATAAAGGATCCTGCATCCCCTGCATCGATTGATGCCATGCCGATGACCGCAGGAGACTCCTTTGCACGCCTGAAAATCCAGTCAAGCTCCGGACATGTAAGCTCTGCATTGACTATAAGGGAACGCTGAACCGAGGACAAAATGAGTCCAAGAGCTTTTCCATCCCCGCGCAAAACCGCATCAAATGCATTTCTTGCACACTCCGATGAGGCTGAAAGAAAAAGAAGATATCTCCTCTCATGATCAGGTATCTGACTTGCCAGTGACCTGATTTCCTTATCCGTCAGTCTCCTGATTTCACAGTCCCGCGGAATCTTCAACGAGAAACGGGAAACAAGATCGGGCAGATTTGCCCGGAACTCATCATACTCCGGCGTAAGCACGGAATAAGGGATATCCGAATCGAAGAAGTATGTTCTTTCGCGCGAAACCGAATACGGGGCAGACTTTACTTCCCGGGTTTTCTCATCAAAGAGATAAATTCTGCCCTCTTCTCCGAAAAACAGAAGCCAGAGGTCACGGTAGCGCGCTGCATTGTGCAGGGAGAACCTGGATGCCGCAAGTGCAACTTCAAGCATCTTCTTCCTGTCCCAGCCGAGAGACAGCAGCTTATTGAGGGCAGTCAGGAGCCCGGCATAAATCTGAGCCGAAAGCGAATATGACGAGAGGGAGCAGCCTCTTCCGGAAAGAAGGATATTGAAACCGCAGGTTTTTATTCCCGCCTTCTGAAGCTCATAGAATACGGCCTTGGCGGCATTCGCCCACTTGTCTTCCCTGCGGTACTTTATGCTGGAAACCGAGAATTTCTTCTTGTCCTGCCGGGCAATGTTCACCACACGGACGATATTGTCATCACGCCGGGAAAGCGTAACGGTTATTCCTCCGTCGCTGTTGCATCCGAGGCTCCACCCTTTTATGTAATCCGAAAAGACACCAAGTAATGTCGTTGCCTGAGGAACATATACTATCGCATCAGGCGGTAGGCTGAATTCCTTCTGATGGGCCAAAGCCGGCTCGTTCAACTGACTTCCCACTCCTTTTTCCAGTCAATTATCCAACGCAGAAGAGAAAAACGCAAATCTTTTCGGAAAAATGACGCCATTATAAAAAAACCACAGGCTTTCAACCTGCGGTCCTTCATGACGGAAGAGAGTCATCCTCAGCCGGATGTCCTGCCGTATCTTCTGTTGAATCTTTCGACTCTTCCTGTCGTGTCGACAAGTTTCTGCGTTCCCGTGAAGAACGGATGGCATGCAGAACAGATTTCAACTGTCATGCTCTTTGCAGTTGTCTTCGTCTTGATGACATTGCCGCATGAGCAACGGATTTCCTTAAGCTCGTAATTCGGGTGGATTCCCTTTTTCATGATGATTTCTCCTTATATGCATTGTCTGCTTTCACAGACAATAAACTTCTTCTCAGTTCCTCGATGGTGTATTCATCGAATTCAGGAACTCCCTATTGTTGTTCGTTTTGCCCATTTTGTCAATGATGTCGACAGACATGTCGATATCATCAAGATTGCCGAACGAAGAGCGCAGAAGGAATACCCTTGCAAGCGTTGCCTCATCCAGAAGAAGGTCATCACGCCTTGTGCCGCTCTTCTTGATGTTGATTGCGGGGAACTTCCTGTTGTCGGCCATCTTCCTGTCAAGCACGATTTCGTTGTTACCCGTTCCCTTGAACTCCTCGAAGATGACTTCATCCATTCTGGATCCCGTTTCAATCAGTGCCGTCGAGATGATTGTGAGGCTTCCGCCGTTCTCTATGTTTCTTGCCGCACCGAAAAATCTCTTTGGTTTATGAAGGGCATTCGAATCGACACCACCGGAGAGTATCTTTCCTGAAGCCGGGACCGTCTGGTTATATGCCCGGGCAAGTCTTGTAATCGAGTCAAGAAGGATTACCACATCCTTTTTGTATTCGACAAGCCTTTTTGCCTTCTCTATGACCATTTCGGCAACCTGGACATGATGTGTCGCCTGCTCATCGAAAGTTGATGCAACGACTTCCGCATTGACGTTCCGTCTCATGTCGGTGACTTCCTCCGGCCTCTCGTCAACCAGGAGCACCATCAGTATAACTTCCGGATGATTGTAGGAAATCGCATTCGCTATCTTCTGCATGAGAACGGTCTTACCGGTTCTCGGAGGAGCGACGATGAGCGAACGCTGTCCCTTTCCGATCGGGCAGAAAAGGTCGACGACCCTCGTGGAAAGGTCAGATTTCTTCCCTTCCTGCACGATTTCAAGATTCAGGGCTTCATCAGGAAAAAGAGGAGTCAGTGAATCAAACGGGGCCCGTATCTTGGCCATCCTGGGTTCTTCCCCGTTGACCTTCATCACCCTGACGACGGCGGAATATTTCTCATTTTCCCTTGGAGCCCTTATCTGGGCGAGAACGGTATCACCGGTTCTGAGTCCGACGCTCTTGATGACTGAAGACGGGACATAGACGTCATCCGGACCGGGAAGATAGTTGTTCACTCCATACCTTATGTATCCGTAGCCGCCTTCGCTGAGCGTTTCAAGAACGCCTTCGACCATGATTGCCCCGCCGAGTGATGAATGATGGCGGATTATCTTTATTATAAGGTCCTGCTTGCGGCAGTCGAGGATTGCATCCTCGCTCATTCCAGCATCCTTTGCCCTGGAACGGATGGCTTCAAGCGGAAGTGCGGTAAGAACAGAAACAAAGAGAAGCGGAGCATCCGGGTGCTCATCAAGGTTGATTTCGGGAGGAATTTCCTCCATCTGTCTCTTTTCCTTCCGGTTCTTGAACTTGTCCTTATGACCGAAGCGCTCACGTCTCACGCCGCCGTTCTCGCTTCTTTCTTCCCGGCTTGCGTCTGCCGTTTCACCCGCATTTTCTTCCGGAGCGGAAGGAGACTGAACCTTCTCATCTTCACCGGAAGAAGCTGCTGATGCTTCCTCCCGTGCCGCTTCAGCAACTGAAGGAGAAGAGCTATCCGCAACTTCCTCCTGCAGTGTCTCCTCTGCTGCAGCCACAGGCTCCTTTTCCTCACTGTCCTTCTTTCTTCTCGTATTTCTGTGCTGGGAACGCGGCTTTCTCGCCGTGCTCTTTTTCTGCACTGTTTCGCCCTGGCTCTCCGCATTTCTGTCTTCTGCGTCATTCTCCGCCGCAGCACCGGCATCTTCAGAAGGTGCCTCCTCCTTCTTTCTTACCGAAACCCTTCTTTTCACAGGAACCCTGACAGTGACTTTCTTTTTCTCTTCCGTACCTGCTGTCCCTTCTGTGACAGCTTCTTCATTAATGTCTGAGGACATTCATACCTCTTAATATATCAAGTCTGATGGCAGTATTTATAAATAATTGAATAAGATTCTTGAAAGACGGCCTTCCGTCTTCTTGTTACAAGCGAATTTTAAACAGTGATTTTCATATTTGTCAACATCATCATATGTTCAGTAAAAAAGGCGGGACTGTCTCAATCCGGAAGATTCATCCGGAAAGCAGGAAGGGACCACGCTGAACATCCGCGTCATGGTCCCCGTGCGCCTTTATTTTCTCATACGGCAGCGGAAGAAGCGGGACAGACTATTCTGATACTGCGCGTGAGGGGATCTATCTCGTAGCCGGCCGGCGAAATGGAAAGGGAAGAAACATACGGTTCCAGCCTGGCCCAGGAATCTACGTATTCAGGTTTGTGGGCATCACTGCCTGTGACGACTTTTATGCCGGCATCACGCGCCATCTGCCAGAACTCCGCTACAGGATAGAGATATCTTTCCGCACCGTTTTCTCTGCGGATTTTCCCCTTTCTCAATCCCTTTCCGTTGATTTCAAGAGGCATTCCCGTCTCCACGGCACATGCTATTATGTCCTTTGCCGCCGCCTTCGTCTCCTCATTCCATAAAGGAAATGATGCAAAGATGATATCGGGATGACAGCCGTAGAGGAAGAGTCCGGAAGAGAGCATCTCCGTATAGCTTTCAACATAATCCGAAAGACGGTAGCGTCTGGATGACTTCCCTCCGACAAAACCCTCCGTTCCGTCCTCCGCCTTCAGAAAATGGACAGAGCCCAGAAGATAGTCAAAGCCTTGTCTTTCAAGAAGTTCATCGCGGAAAAATCCCGCCATCCCCGAATCCCAGTCACACTCCGCGCCGAGAAGGACAAGAATGTCTCCGCTAGAGAAGCTCCTCACACTCTCCCTGTATACGGCAAGCTCTTCCATGTCCATCCTTTCTCCCGGAAAATCATGCCGGAGGGATGGGGAGTGCTCACTGAAACCCAGAACCCTTATGTTTCCCTTCTTTTCCGCTTCCCTCACATAATCGGACGGCATTCCGACTCCATGATGAGAAAAGACGGTATGTGTGTGGAGATTCACCTCCCTCTGTGAAAAGAACATCAGAACACCTCCCATGACGAGACGATTCTACCTGTATCTTCGCCGAGAATGAACGCCTTCATGAGGATGAATGCAGCCACGGCACTGCGGCGTCTTATCGAATCACGTCCCCATGACGGGAAACGTATGACGAGACTCTCCGTTTTTCTGTCCTTCCCGCTGAATGCCATGCATACGGTTCCGACATCCTTTCCCTCGCTCTTATCCGGCCCTGCAACTCCGGTAACGGAGAGACTGTAATCGGAAGAAAGTTTTTCCCTTACACCGTCAGCCATCTCTGCCGCACACCTGGCGGAAACGACACCATAGTCCCTTACGGTCTCCTCCCTTACTCCGAGGACATTCTTCTTGACTTCGGGAGAATAGGACACTACACCCCCGAGCATGTACTGACTTGCTCCGGCCTGTTCTGTAAGAAGTGCCGCCACAAGCCCTCCCGTACAGCTTTCTGCCGTGGATATTGTTGCTTTCTTCTCCTTGAGGACATCCGTAAGCATTCCCAGCGCTGAAACGTCTCCGTCCTCAATACGGTGCAGACCGCACATATCCTTCAGCCTCTTCACCGCCAGAATGCGTTTTTTTCTGTCACCACCCGAAACGTAGAGACTTATCCTGTAATCCTGGAATCTCGTTCCCCATTCAAGAGTGCTGTCGGCTTTCTGGGCAAGTTCCTCAAGCTTTGCCTCTGCAGTAATCAGGGATGTGTATTCCTCCCTTTCATCCTCTTCGATACCGAACACGGACCTCAGGAAAGGCAGGACACTGTCATAAAACATCGGCCTCATCTCCCTCGGCGGACCCGGAAGTGATATGAGTATCGTCCCGTCAACATCACCCATGAATCCGGGAGCCGTTCCGTTCGGGTTCTCAATCAGAGTAAATCCTTCGGGGATATAAGCCTGTCTTTCATTTGCACCATATGCCCTCTCTCCGAGAGAGGATAAAAGACGGTCCCAGGCAGAAGCGTTTCTGACAAGTTTCCTTCCTGCACATGAAGCTATTGCGGAACGGGTCATGTCATCACTTGTGGGTCCGAGCCCTCCGGTGATTATGACGGCATCATTGCCAGCCATCATCACCGATAACGCCTCCCCTACGGTTCCGTCATCGGGAACGGTTATGCTTTCCCGGAAATGAAGCCCCAGCCGTGTGATTTCGCGGGCAATCAATGCCGTATGCCTGTCTTCTATTATTCCCCTTGTAAGCTCGGTTCCTATCACTACAAGACTTACCTGCTTCATTTTCCTGCATTCCTCCTTTTTCCCGATACGGCGATGACGACCCCCCTCACGAATGAAAGGGAAACGGCAATAATGCTTATGACGATGAAGATGCGGGCAAACAGGTCCGGATGTCTGACATAGAATGTATCCGGATAATTTTCATGACTGTAAACAGGCACATCATATGTGTGGTATCCCATTGTGAAAGGTTCCATCGGGTCCTGTATCTCACCTGTCGGGACTATCAGGCATGTTATGCCGCTGTTGGTTCCGCGGACCATGCTCTTTCTTGTCTCAACACACCGGAATGCGGCAATCTCCGCATGCTGCCATTCTGCGGATGCTGCCTTTGACCAGTTGTCATTTGTCATGTTGATTATGATATCGGCTCCGGAGGAGACGAACTCGGCATTGAGGGCGCCGAACGAATCCTCATAGCAGATGGGAGTCGAAAATCTGATTCCGTCAAGATTGAATACAGTCGCCTCATCTCCCGGAATCCACCAGTTGTAGTCAAATGAAAGGAGAAGGTTATAGAGAAGCGGAAGCTCCTTCTCATACGGGAAGTGCTCCGTAAAGGGCACAAGGTGCTGCTTCACGTATTCGCCTTTGATCTCACCGTCGGAAAAGAGGATGACGGTATTGTACTCCCTGCTGTTCTTGTTTCCGTCCCCGTCATAGGGGGGCGCCGTCTCATCATCTATGACGGACTTCGGATTACCGGTGAGAAGGGGAACCCTTATCGACTCGGCGTAATCGACGAAATCAATCGTAAGGTCATGAATGTCCTTCCACACCGTACCTTCAGCATCGTACTTTGTATGCCAGCTGATTGACGGAACAAATGCAGTTTCGGACCACACCACAAGATCCGGATCATCCGCAAGGGAAGCTGTCGTATATCTCTTGAGATTGTTGAAATTGTTCAGATATGTCCTGTATCCGCCCTTCCATGAATCATGATTATGCTGGACGGTTGAGACACGAAGGGTATCGTCACTTTCCCTGTCCTGCCAGTATGACAGGCTGAGGACACCGTAGACCATGACAAGAATGACAAGAACAGCATAACTCACTAGAGGAATGATGTCTTTCCGGATTATCTTCCTGAACCCGGTTTTCTCTCCCTTCATCCAGGCCGGAATAAGAGAAGAAAGATATGCCTGAGGAAAAACCATCAGATAGATTATGCCCCATATGCCTGTTATGTCGGCAACCTGGTAAAGCACACGGTAGGGATAAAGGGCATACACTATATTTCCGTAGGGATAGCCTGCAAACCAGTTCTCGGCAAAGTATGCATAACAGGCCCATACTGCACCCTTGAGGACATATCCCCACTTCGGGAAGGCCTCATCAATGGCCTTGAGGGCAAGAAACAGCAATACCATCTCACCCCCCTTGATGACCGGGGCAATAAGGATGGCAAGCGCATGAAATGTCTTAAGCCAGTAGTTGAAGAAGAAGTAGTATACAAGGCCGAAGATGAAGCCGTAGAACCACACACAGCGCCACGTCGTATTCCTGATTACGGCAAACACGGGAATGAGTGCGACAAGACTCAGCCAGCCGAATCCATCCTTTGTCAGAAATCCCGGAAAGGCGGCTGCAAGAACGAATGCCGATGAAAGTAAAACAAGAACCTCAGAACACAGTGTCCCGAGGTTCCTCTGATGATTATTGCTGTTCAAATGTAACTCCAGAAGACAGATTATTCTTCGTCCGCTGCATCTGTAAGGTCCCACACAAAATCCTTGAGTTCCTTACCGGGTCTGAAGATTGCAACACCATGCCTGTCGACTGCGACGACCTCTCCGGTCTTCGGATTTCTTGCCTTCTCCCTGCCCTTTCTGACTCTTACCTCAAATGTACCGAACCCTCTGAGCTCTATTACCCGGCTGTCCTTAAGACCATCCTTTATTTCTTCAAAGAGCTCATCGATGATTGAGTGAATTTCATTTCTGTTGAAACCGAGCTTATTATGAAGATTCTCGATAATAGCCGCTTTCGTTAGCTTCTCTTCCATTTTAAGTCTCCCTGAACGAGCGATTAAGCGAGCTTGTTGTATGCCTGCGTTAATCTGCTCTTCTTTCTGCTTGCCGTGTTCTGGTGCATTACACCCTTTGAGGCTGCAGAATCAAGAAGCTTCACGGAAAGATCGAGTGCATTCTTCGCCTCTGCCTTGTCACCTGCTGCCACAGCTGCATTGAACTTCTTGATTGCTGTGCGTACGGTGCTCTTTGCAGCGCGGTTTCTGAGACGGCGCTTTGCATTCTGACGATCTCTCTTCTCTACTGACTTGCTTGACATTATATTTCCTCCAAAATGTGACGAAAAGTCGTATCAAAGCCGCTGTTCAACAACGACAATTAAGGAAATTATCATAATAGGTTGATTGGGTCAACACCATTATTTCACTTTCTTAAAAGAAATTGCGAAATGAAAAGAATCACTTGAGAACTTATGTCGGCACAGCATCTCACAAGACCTGAAGACCGGAATCAGCCATTATGCTTTCCGCCTCAGGATGCAGATGAGAAAGAGGCCTCCGGGTTTTCTTTCCGTTTTTCCTCAATCCTCACTGAAAAGCTCGTCCTGATAATCCTGATAGACTTCCCAGTGTCCGCTTTCTCCATCGAAGTATACCTCGTCAAACGGAATGAATATCTGGCGTCCGTCAAGTGTCACACATGTGAGTTTCCTTGAAAGGATGTTGACTTCGCTCACCCGCCATATATCATGGTCTATCTTGAGCTTCGCCCCCTCGGGAGGAGCACCGGCCTTTTCTTCCATATAATACTCATATTCATATGCCAGGCAGCAGAGCAGCCTTCCGCACGGGCCGCTGATCTTTGCCGAATTCAGCGACAGGTTCTGTTCCTTCGCCATCTTTATCGTCACCGGCTCCATTTCCCTGTTCATCACATGACAGCAATAATCCCGGCCGCAGACGGAAAGTCCTCCGATGAGCCTGGACTCATCCCTGACACCTATCTGCCTCAGTTCTATCCTCATGCGGAAAACCGAGACGAGGTCCTTCACGAGTTCACGGAAATCCACCCTCTCCTCGGCAGTGAAGAAGAATATGACCTTGCTTTCACCGAGAAGGAAGTGTGCCGATATGAGCTTCATGGCAAGGCCATGCCTGATTATCTTTTCCCGGCAGACTTCAAGCGCGGTCTCCTCGCTTCTCCTGTTCTCCTCGAATTTCGCCATTTCAGCCGGGGTTGCAAGATGATCGATCCAGAGGACATCGCCTTCCACCTTCGTCTTCACGATCTCCCGGCCGCTCTGACAGCCGAAGCAGGAGAGGCACTGGTGTTCATTCTCGGAAGTTCCGCATTCTTCTCCGTTCTCCTTCCCGAAACAGAGGCATGCGCCCCTCACCTCGGCAGAGCCCGGCTTATAGCCCTCACGGAATGTCGGAGCAGGGCCTACCACTATACCCAGGTCAAGACCGAACCTGGTATCATAGACAACGGCTGTTCCGGCATATATGACACTGTCCCATGCACCGAGACATATATCATTGTAAGACGGATTCTTTATTGCATATACATAGGCACTCTCATCTTCGTGCGCTGTCTGCTTTTTCTTCATGTTAGAAAAATTAGCACGGATGACAGGGATTATCAATGCAGAGAAAAAAACATCTGTCAACTTTGAAGGCAGTTTGTTATCCTTGACAAATGGACAGAAACGACACTCTGGTACTGGCACCTCTAGCAGGCTACACAGACAAGGCATTCCGGCAAATATGCTCCTATTTCGGCTCTGACAGCGCTGTGTCGGAGATGGTAAGTGCAGAAGGACTTGCACGTTCAAGTGAAAAGACGGCAGCCCTGATGGAAAAATACGACGGAGAGAAGAATCTGACGGTCCAGCTCTTCGCACCATCGGCAGATCCCGTAATAAGGGCACTTCCATTTCTCCGGGACAGGAAAATCGATGCAGTGGACATAAACTGCGGCTGTCCGGTGCCGAAGGTGGTGAAGACGGGAGCGGGATCGGCATTGATGAAGGAACCGGCGAAAATCGCTGAAATCGTCCGGGCCCTCAAGGAAAACCTCAGCATTCCGGTATCCGTAAAGTTCCGCCTGGGCTGGGACAGCTCCTGCATCAACTACCTCACCTTTGCCGAATACGCCCTCAGGGCAGGAGCCGATGCGCTGACACTGCATGCAAGAACCCGTGCACAGGGATACGAGGGGAAAGCGGACAGAGAGGCATTCAGAATACTTTCGGACCATTTCCGCGGAGAAGCGCTTCTCTATGCTTCAGGCGATATCTTCACACCGGAAGATGCACTTGAAATAATCAGGGACTGCAGGATGGACGGCGTAATGTTCGCCCGCGGAGCAATCGGCAATCCGTTCATATTCCGGGAAACAAGAGAATTCATGGAAAAGGGCTCATACAGTCTGCCGTCAGCCGCAGAAAAGACGGAAACGGCACTCAGGCACTATGATCTGATGGTAAGGTACTACGGAGAGGAAGTGGCTGCCCATGCAATGCGGAAGCACTGCATTGCATACGTCAGGGGAATCAGGAAAAGTTCCGAATGCAAGGCCGCACTCTCGGTGGCGAAGACAAGGAAGGACTACAAGGATGCATTCTCGCTTCTCGCCTGAAACTCTCTGCCGTAGAGATGGCACATCACCTTCCGCCCGTCACTTAACACTGTCACAGGAGGTTCTTCACTGCGGCATATGACGGATGCGGACGGGCACCGTGGAGCAAACACACAGCCCTTCACAGGACGGGGAAATGACGGAGAAGAAGAAACCCGGGAGGAAAGAAGCTCCTTCGTATACGGATGAAGAGGATGATCGAAAAGTGCTCCGGAACGGCAATATTCGACTATTTTTCCCATGTACATCACCGCACAGTCGTCGGAAAGGTATTCCACAAGGGAAAGGTCATGGGAAACAAGCAGACATGTCAGACTCCGTTTCTTCACCTCGCTCATAATCAGGCTGACAATCTGTGCCTGCATCGGGGAATCAAGGGAGCTTACGGGCTCATCGAGAATCAGCATTTCCGGTTTCAGGGCCAGGGCCCGTGCAATCACAAGGCGCTGTCTCTGTCCCTGGGAAAGTTCATCGGGATAACACGACATGAGGGATAGCGGAAGACCAGAGGAAATCATGACGGACCTGAGGTAAGCGTCAATGGCGTCACGCCGGACAATTTCATGTTCCCGGACAGCCTCCAGTATGATATCTCTTACATTGAGATACGGCGGCAGTGATGACGAAGATTCCTGGAAAACCATCTGAATGCGGGGGCGCAGTCTTCTCAGTCTCCTCTGCGAAAGAGAGAAGACATCTTCTCCGGAGAAATACACGCTGCCGCCGCTCTTGCCGGAAAGACGCATTATTGTACGGACGAGGCTCGTTTTCCCGGAGCCCGATTCGCCGACAAGACCAAGCGTGCTCCCCTTTCTTATGCTGAACGAAACATTGTCGACGGCGCGTACGGTTTCACTGCCCATTCCCGTCCGGTAGTACTTGCTGAGCTTATCCACCACAAGAATGTCTTCTGTTTTTCCTGCTTCTCCCGTGTCACCCATTCCGTTTCTCCAGTTCATGGTATCTCCAGCATGATACTGCATGGTCGTGTCCGGCAACGCGGCATTCCGGATATGAGACGGAGCACTGTGCAAGAACATAAGGGCAGCGCAAGCGGAAATGACATCCGGAAGGAAGCTTCATCGGATCAGGAAGACTTCCCAAAATGGTATGAAGCTGTTTACCTCTGAGCTTACGCGTGATTCTGCTCTCGAGAAGCCCCTCCGTATAGGGATGGAGAGGATGAGAGAAGACAGCGTCCCTCGGTCCTTTCTCCACGATTCGTCCGCAATACATGACGGCAACGCAATCCGACGCTTCCTCAATAACATGAAGGTCGTGTGAAATAAGCATTACAGAGCGTCCGTCCTTATCTCTCAGGCTTTTTATCAGGTCGGTGATTCCCGCCCTCAGCACAGAATCAAGAGAGGAAGTGGGTTCATCCGCAATTATGAGCTCAGGATCCCCTGCCAGGGCAGAAGCAGTCATGGCACGCTGCCTTTCTCCCCCGCTGAGTTCATGCGGATAAAGGTCACAGAGCCTGAATGCATCACTTACTCCTGCGCGCCTGAGAAGAGATACCGTCTTTTTCCTTATCTCATTGCGTCCCAAACCCGTCACATGAAGGGAAACTGCCCTGTCTATCTGCTCGCCTATGCGGTATACGGGATTGAATGCCGAAAGGGAATCCTGGAAAATCATTGCAATATGCCTGCCGCGGATCCCCTCCAGAGTCTTCTCCGGGGCACGGGCGATATCATATGCAGTTCCGTCTCCGCTGTTGAAACGGATTTCCCCTTTTCCGATGAAGCCGTGAGCTTCCCCGAGAAGTCTCATGACAGCCTTTGCAAGGGTAGTTTTACCGCATCCCGACTCCCCGACGATTCCGACTATGCTTTTCTGAGGAATATCAAGAGAAATCCCGTCAAGTGCACCAAGAAGCCCACGGGAAGTTTCATACGACACGAAAAGTCCGTCCGTTTCGAGAATATTGCCTCTGTCATGCATCACCGTAGTGAAAGTACATCTATCCGTATGCAAGCCGGAGAGCAAAGTCATTTCATCCACCCCTTCATCAGCATCCGTGACGGAACCTGAACACAGGTGATTATAGCATACCCTCTCATCCGGAAAAACGCCCTGACAGTTAAAAGAGACGGCTAAAATACCCATGCATCACCCTTCTCTGGTTTTTCCGGCGGGAAGGATGAAATGAATAATAATGTGTTAAGCTCTCTTTTCTTCTTTGATTTTTGGTTTTCGGATAGTGTAAAATACAGTCTGAGGTGAAAGAATGAGAGTTTTAGTATTGGGTTCAGGCGCAAAAGACCATGCAGCGACCTGGTGGTTGAGTCGGAGTGCATTGATTTCAGAGCTCTTCATCGCACCGGGCAATCCCGGCACTGAAGACATTGCGACAAACCTTGCCTCTACAGATCCTTCGAATCCGGAAGAAGTTTACCGGGCAATCATCGAAAACAGGATAGACATAGTCTTCATCGGAACCGAGGCTCCGCTTCTGACCGGAGTCAAGGAATATCTTACCGAAAGGGGAATCACATGCTTCGGCCCCACAAAGGAGGCCCTGAGGCTCGAAAATGACAGGGCATTCTCCCGTGCATTCACATCCCGTCACGGTATTCCGGTTCCGGAGAACTCCGTCTTCACGGACACAGCCGGTCTCTCGGCATATCTTGAAGAACACAGGGGAATAAGATACACGATAAAGTCCAACACGATTACACCTTCCAGGATAATGCTCTCGTCAGACGACAGCAAAGCCCTTCTTGACTTTGCCGGACTTCTTCTGCAGAAAGGTCCCGTACTTCTTGAAAAGCATGTGGACGGACTCCATGCAACCGCAACTGTCTTCCTTGACAAGAACGGGTACCTTCTGTTCCCCCTCGCAAACGAGTACACAAACGTTTCACACTACCAGGGAACACCGACAGGCGGCATGGGTGCGGTAGCTCCTCTTCCGCTCAGGGATTTCATGGATGAGGAAATCAGGCATCTCATAATCGAACCGACGATTGAAGCGCTGAAGAAGGAGGGCCTTGCATACAACGGAGTCCTTACCTTCTCCATAGTAATAACTCCTTCAGGGCCGGTACTGGTCGACTACCATGTCCGCCTTAACGATCCTGCAACCCAGGCCATGGTTCCCATCATTGAAACGGATCTTCTGGAAATAATGGATGCGGTAAAGGAAAACAGGGTGAGTTCTGTGGATCTCCGGCTGAACAACCTCTCGACGGTTGCAGTCGTTCTCGCCGCCCCGGGCTATCCGCTCAATCCGGAAAAGGACATAAGGATTGAAGGCATAAGCAATGCCTTTCTCATGGAGCGTTCGGACAAGCCTCTTGTATTCATCGGTGCCGTAAGAAAGAACAGCGCAGGGGAATACCTTACGGACGGAGGAAGGTGCATAACGGTTGTCGGCAGAGGTTCAGGCATCGTGGAGGCCAATGAAAATGCCTATGCACTCATAAAGGAGAAGAACTTCTCCTCACTCTGGTACAGAGATGACATCGGAAACAAGTTCTTCAGTCAGTGAAACAGTGAGCCTCCGCATGGAGGCCCGTTTCATGATCAGCTGTTCCGCCTGAATTCATACATCAGGATACCCGCCGCAACGGACACATTGAGACTGTCTATGTGACCTCTCATCGGTATCGAGACGATATAGTCGCAGTTCTTTCTGACAAGGGCAGACATTCCGTCGCCTTCACTTCCCATGACTATGGCCGTACGTGCGGAAAACTTCTCCGTATATGAACTTTCTCCGTTCATGTCGGCACCGTAAATCCAGAAACCGTGTTCCTTGAGGGTCTTGATCTCCCTCGTGAGGTTTGTCACGACAGAGACCGGAACATATTGTGCAGCCCCTGATGAGACTTTGACAACGGTCTCATTCGCCTGCACTGCACGCCGTTCCGGAATCAATACAAGGTCTGCACCGAACTGATCGGCAGAGCGGAGTATTGCTCCAAGGTTGTGCGGATCCGTAATCGAGTCGAGAATGAGTACCAGCGCTCCGTCATCCTCTTCCAGCGACGAGCAGAATTCCTCCACGCTCGTCTCCTTGAGTCTCGAGGCACCGCGCCTCGGTCCTCCGAGATCGAGAAGCGCCCCCCTGAGATCGACTCCATCCATCATTCTCTGCAGTTCTTCCCTGCTGAGCTTCTTCACTGCAACCTTTCCGGTAAGGACAGCTTCTCTTTCAAGAGCCTGGAGCCTTTCCCCGCCGTTACGCTGCAGGTACAGCGTTGAACCCATTCCTGCCTTCTTGAGGGCTTCCTCTATTGCATGGTAGCCGTAGACCTTCTCTCCCATTTCAGCCTCTCTCAGTTATCTGCCGAAAACACCATCGGTTTCGGAGTCCGTGTCGGAGCCATGGTTTCATAGATTTCCTTCATCAGCTTCTTCTCCTTCAGACTGAGGCGTTTCGGTATCTCGACAATGATCTTCAGATACATGTCGCCTCTTGTACCGCCGTGAAGAGAAGGAACTCCCTTGCCTTTCAGTCTCAGAAGCTTGCCGGACTGTGTACCTTCCGGAATGTCGACCATGACTGCCGTACCGTCGATCGTCTGCACCTGGACAGAGTCACCGAGTGCCGCCTGAACGAACGAAACAGGAATCTGGAGATATACATCATTGCCGTCACGCACGAAATATTTGTCCGGACGTACATTGATGACAAGAATGAGATCTCCGTTGGGACCGCCGTTCTGACCGGCATCCCCCTTTCCGCGAAGCGTCAGTCTTGCTCCGTCGTCAACCCCCGCCGGTATATTCACGCTGAGTTTCTCATTTTTCTTGACTGCGCCGGTTCCATGACACTCAGCACAGGGATTGTCCACAACATAACCCGTTCCGCGGCATGAGCGGCAGGGCTGTGCCATCTGGAAGAAACCGCCACCGGAAATAACCTGTCCGGAACCTCCGCACTGCGGACACTTCCTCTTTCCCGTTCCGCCCGTTCCCTTGCATGACGGACACGTATCTTCATGCGAGAAGGAAATCTCCTTCTTGCAGCCGAAAGCAGCCTCCTTGAAGTCGATTGTAATGTCGTAGCGCAGCGACTGTCCCTGACGTGCACCGCCTGATGAACGGCTCCTCTGCTGAGAACCTCCGAAGAATGATGAGAATATATCGGAAAATCCGCTGCTCCCTCCAAAGAGGTCCGAGAAATCCCTGTATACATTCTGATAACCGCCGCCTGCTGCGCCGCCCATTCCGTCAACGCCAGCAAAACCGTACTGGTCGTAGGCACTTCTCTTCTTCTGGTCGGAGAGTACCTCATAAGCCTCACTTGCTTCCTTGAACCTCTCCTCGGCTTCCTTGTCGCCGGGATGGGTATCGGGATGATTCGCCATTGCAATCTTGCGGTAGGCTTTCTTTATTTCTTCCTCGGTTGCCCCTTTCTGGACTCCGAGGACTTCATAATAATCACGTTTTGCCATATTGCCTGTATTACACCATAAAGGCAGCACATTTCATAGTGCT
>CAVBWE010000109.1:0-2564 GCA_963598715.1 Sphaerochaetaceae bacterium
CGTCATCACTCTGGGAGGGCGTGACATCTACAGTGAATTCGACAGCATGAAATATGACATAGGCTTTGTGCCTCAGAAGGATCTCATACGCGATGATGATACGGTGCGGATGACGCTTCATGATGCTGCCCTCCTGAGGCTGGCAAGGAACACGGGAAAGAAGGAAACCTGGAAAAAGGTTGAGGAAACACTTGAAGTCTTCGGCCTGGCAAGTGTCTCCGATTCTCTTGTCGGAAAACTTTCAGGCGGTCAGAAGAAGAGGATGAACATTGCCATGGAGTTCGTTTCGGATCCGTCGCTTTTCATTCTTGATGAACCTGATTCCGGTCTTGACGGCGTATTGCAGCGTGATCTGATGGAGAGACTGAAAGCAATAGCGGAGAAAGGGAAGATAGTCATTGTCATCACGCATTCCCCTGATGCCGTAATCGACCTCTTTGATGAAGTGATAATACTTGCAAAGGATTCATCGGGTACCGGGCGGCTTGTGTTCAGCGGTCAGGTCAGTTCGGCTTTCTCCTTTTTCTCCGTCACGACGATGGAAGATATTGTAAGGAAAATAAACCGCAGGGACGAAGGCGGCGAGGGGATGGCTGAGAGCTACATCGGAAGATTCGAGGAGATGCGCAATGACGGCAGATAGGACGAAATACAGGAAGGCGTTTTCCCAGATACCGGTTTTTCTCGGGAAGTTCTTCAGGATGTTCATCTATCAGAATGACTGGAAGATGCTTCCGATGGCGGCCCTCATAGCGATGATCGTATCCTTCGTGATACGGCCGGGCATGATGAAGACCATGGAGGGAACCCTCAAGGGGTCCCTTGCCCTTTCCTGCATTGCCATATGGAACGGTTTCTTCAATTCCATACAGGTCATATGCCGTGAACGCGGGATAGTAAAGCGTGAGCACAGGGGAGGAATGAGGATTTTCTCATACGTCACGGCTCATATGATTTATCAGGCGGCGCTCTGTCTTGCCGAAGCGGTGATAAGCGTGACGGTATTCGGCCTCAGCGGAATCCGCTTTCCCGGTTCCGGCATCGTTTCAGGCAGCTTCGTCATAGACTTCACGATAACCTTTTTCCTGATAACCTACGCTTCCGATTCCCTTGCGCTTCTTATCAGCTCGGCAGCACGAAGTACCACTTCCGCAATGACCGTCATGCCGTTTGTCCTTATCTTCGAGCTTCTCTTTTCAGGTGCCGTTTTCACCCTGGAAGGCTCCTTCAGCAGAATTCTCTCGCTTTTCACCATCGCCAAGTGGGGAATGACCGCAATGTGTGCAATAGGGCAATACAATTCGCTTGGCATGGTAAGCGTATGGAATATGCTCCTGAAGTTCGAGAATGTTGAATTCGGAGGCTTTTATCCCCTGAAGGATGTGATTGAGGCAATAAGAAGTCAGGAAGGGGGAATTGAGGCCTTCGAGAGGAGAACGGGCGAGCTCAGTTCCAGCCGGCAGTATGCTTCCGAAGCGGACAACGTTGTCCTGTGCTGGGTCGTCCTCATCATTTTTGCCTTTGCCGCAGCGCTTCTCGCGATGCTTTCACTGAGCAGAATCGACAGGGACAGAAGGTAGCCTTACCGTATTCTTACGAGCTTTCCTCCTCCTGTTGTCGCCGTTCTGTTGGAGTAGCTGAACACGTCGCTTCTATTGTCGCTGAGCGTGGTCGCAAGGCGTATGTAGAGACAGCTTCGGGTTGCACCTGTGAAACCCCTGCGTCCGGCAAAGTAGCAGTAGAAGTCCTTTTCCGAGTCCTTCTCTATACGGTCCCTGTCATAGCTGGTGTCCGAACGGAAACCGAATGCCGATGTTATCGAATGAAAGCCTATGCGGATTGTCGTCTTTGTCAGGGACAGCGAAACACGGAAGCCTGTATCTATATCGACGGATGTGTCCAGGAGAAACGTGCTGTAGGTCAGTCCTGTATCGGATGAGAATTCATTGATGTAGTCTGCCTTGGCTGTGAATCCGACACCCGTATATACGAGGGCATTGCGTCCCATCGGCTTCCTCCATGCCGGACCGAGGGAGATGAGGAACTTCCATTCTGTCGAAGAGGGTGTTCCGCCGTTTCTGACAGAAGGGCTTATATCTATGGGAGAGCCGGTTTTTTCAGAGATGATCGCTGTTTCCCCTGAGGATGGCATGTTCGTTTTCAACGGCATCCCCCTGAAGAAATTCAGAAAATCCTCCCCCATGGAAATGAGTGTTTCTACCGGTGTCTGAATGCCGAGCCGGAGATAGATGCCTTTCCTGGATTCCCGTCCGATGAAGCCGTAGCCGGTTATGTCAACTCCGACATTTTTTCTGTTGAAGGAAGTGAGGGTATCTTCGCTCGTCTTGTAGAAAGTGAAGTCATAGAGAGGAAAAGTCACTGCCTGAAGCGGCATCAGGAGCAGTGTCAGAATCAGAATGACAATTTTTTTCTTCACGTCAAGATATTAATGCTCCAGCAAAAGTTTAGAAAGTGCATCCGCAGACCGTACCCGCAGAAAAACAAAAAATCGGGATGAATGGACTCGAACCATCGATATCCTGCTCCCAAAGCAGGCGCCATAG
>CAVBWE010000110.1:0-3644 GCA_963598715.1 Sphaerochaetaceae bacterium
CTACTGATTATGATATAAGCCGTGAAGATAACTTTGTCAATTAAAAGCACCATCTGATTTTTCATTTAAGGAGAATTTTTATACATCCAAAAAAATGACGGAAGATCCAAACTTTGTGAAACGACTGTGAGTAAATAAAGAACAGAGACCCGTGATTACATAGGGTCTCTATACCTAAAACAATTTATTACATATTGTGCTTATCATTTAATATGATAACAAGTTATGTCATTCGAGCTCGATTGTCGCAGGCGGTTTGCTTGTTATATCATAAAGTACACGGTTGACATGTTTCACTTCGCCGACGATTCTTGAAGAAACACGGTCCAGAAGCTCATAATCAAGCCGGCTCCAGGATGCAGTCATGAAGTCCGAAGTTTCCACCGCGCGAAGGGCTATGGCATAATCATAGCTCCTCTCATCTCCCATGACACCGACACTTCTCATATTCGTCAGGGCTGCAAAGTACTGACTGGGTGCATTCTTATAGCCGTTCTTTACTGCCTCTTCACGGAAGATTGCATCAGCATCCCTGAGTATTTCAAGTTTCTCGCGAGTAACCTCCCCGATTATCCTGATTGCAAGTCCCGGTCCGGGGAACGGCTGTCTCATGACAATACTCTCAGGAAGTCCCAGTTCCATACCGAGCTCTCTCACTTCATCCTTGAAAAGCATTCTGAGAGGTTCGATTATCTCGTTGAATGAAACAACAGAGGGCAAGCCTCCGACATTATGATGACTCTTGATTACCGCACTTTCCCCGCCAAGACCGGATTCGACTACGTCAGGATAAATGGTCCCCTGTGCAAGAAAGTCAACCTTTCCGATTTTTTTCGCCTCATCCTCAAAGACACGGATGAATGTCTCTCCGATAATCTTCCTCTTCCTTTCAGGTTCGGTAACACCCTTGAGAAGAGAAAGAAATCTCTCCTCAGCGTTAATCCGTCTGATGTCGGCATCGAAAAGCCTCTTCATGACGGATTCGACTTCATCTCCCTCATTTTTTCTCAGAAGTCCGTGGTCAACGAAAATACATGTCAGTTTCTGTCCGACCGCACGTGACAGAAGCGCTGCACACACAGTACTGTCAACACCTCCAGAGAGGGCAAGCAGCACTCTTCCGTTTCCGACCTTATCGCGTATCGCCTTTATCGCACTGTCTACATATCCTGTCATCGTCCACTCACGGCTGAAACCGCATATCTCATACAGGAAGTTTTCAAGGATTTTCGTTCCGAACTCGGTATGTACAACTTCCGGATGAAACTGAACTCCGTAGAGCTTTCTCTGAGTGTTTTCAACGGCAGCAAACGAGCATGAAGAGGAAAATGCCGTCCGGGAGAATCCTGAGGGAAGTTTTTCACATTCAACACCATGACTCATCCATGAGATGAACGAGGAAGGAACATCCTTGAAGAGAAGAGAACCGGTATGACTCAGCCTTACCTTTCCGTACTCTCTCTTCTCAGCCCTTCTGCACTCTCCTCCGTTTTCATGAACCATGAGCTGCATCCCATAGCAGATTCCCAGTACAGGTATTCCCATTTCGAAAACCCTTTTGTCAAGTTTCGGGGCATTCTCTTCAAAAACCGTTGCAGGACCGCCTGTCAGAATCACGGCATCCGGAGCAAAGGACAGTATCTCGTCATAGCTCATCCGGTAACTCTTGATTTCGCAGTATACACCACTCTGTCTCACTCTGCGTGCAATAAGAAGATTATACTGTCCGCCGAAGTCAAGTATGAGTACACGCTTCATTCAGTCCTCCCTGAAGACGAGCTTACCGTCTTCTTCTACTCTGTCAATGACAGCGAGTGCCTTGTAGTTGAAGCCTCTGTTTCTCAGATTATCTCCTCCACCCTGGTATCCCTTCTCCACGGCAATTCCGATTCCCTCGAGACTGCACCCGGCCTCTTCGACTATGTCAATCAGGCCCTGGACTGCATTGCCTTTCGCCATGAAGTCGTCAATTATGAGCACTCTGTCGTCTTCATGAAGCCATTCCTTGGAAACGATAAGAGTGAATTTCTTCTTGTAGGTATATGACCAGACCTCACTTTTAAACAGCCCGTTCTCTATATTGTCACTCTTGGCCTTCTTTGCAAAAAGAAGAGGCACCCCGTAAACGCTGGCACAGATTGTCGCCAGTGGGATGCCCGATGCCTCAGCAGTCAGTACAACGCTTATTCGCGTCGTATCAAAGTACTTCCTGAACTCTTCTGCTATCATTCTGAGAAGGGCAGTGTCTACCCTGTGATTAAGAAAGCCGTCAACCTTGATGATGTTTCCGGGAAGGATTTTTCCCTCTTTCTGTATTCTTTCCTGTAAAACTTTCATACGCACCCTAAAAATATGAGATGCAATCCTTCATATCATTTTTGCAGATAAAAGACAACACTTACCGGTTTATTTCCTCATTTTAAAGGGCCCCTGTTACGGGACCCACTATAATCAGTAACCGAAGAGCGGCCACTTTGCAAAATACGGAATGTATGCGACAAGAAGCAGTACGATAACCATCGTGGCAAAGAGCGAGAGCATTTTCTTCGATGTGGTCTCCAGCTTCGTGTGTCCGACAGCACAGCCGACAAAAAGTGCTGAACCGACTGGAGGTGTACACAGTCCTATTGCCAGTGTGAATATGATTATTATTCCGAAGTGTATTCCGCTCAGCCCTATCGACGCTGCAACAGGCTTGAGTATCGGCGTCATGATCATGATCAGCGGTGCCATATCCATGAAACATCCCAGAATCAGGAGTATGACTATCATCAGCAGAATCAGGAGTATCGGATTCGATGTCACACCTATTATCGCAGAAGTGATCATCGCCGGAATCCGGAGAAGCGTCATCATATATGCAAAGGCCTTCGCCGTTGCTATGAGCGTCAATACGATGGAGAGCGTCTTGAGGGAGTTCTTGAGAACCTTTCCGAAGTCCCTGAGACTTGCAGTCCTGAACACGAAATATGTCAGGAAGAATGTATAGAAACATGCCACTGCAGAGCTTTCCGTTGCCGTGAAGATTCCCGCTCCTGTTCCGACCATGATGATGACAAGCGTAAAGAGAGGAAGTATTGCATCAAGAAGGACCTTCAGACACGGTCCCATCTTGATCTTACCGTGCTCCTTTCCGATCCACCTGATCCTCTCATCCTTGAACATCTTCTCTCCCTTCGGGAAGTTGTATTTCTTTCCAAGGAAGAAACACAGAACCATGAAGCCCACTCCAAGTGCTATTCCGGGAAGGAATCCGGCATAGAAGAGATCTCCTATCGAAATTCCGCCACCGTAGGCAAGAGCAAAGATGACCATGTTGTGTGACGGCGGAATAAGCACTCCCTGACACGATGTCGTGACCGTCAGTCCTACCGAGAACTCCCTGTCATACCCCTGTTCAACCATCATCGGAATGACAACCGAACCGAGCGACGAGACATCAGCTACGGCAGATCCGGAAATACCGCCGAAGAACATGCTGTCGAGACAGTTGACATATGCCAGACCTCCCCTGAAGCGTCCCACCGCAAGATTCGCCACATCGACTATCTTGTCGGAAATCTGACCTGCTCCCATTATCTCGCCCATCACGATGAAGAACGGAATTGCAAGCATCGTGAAGTTGTTCACTCCGCTGAGCATCA
>CAVBWE010000111.1:0-14408 GCA_963598715.1 Sphaerochaetaceae bacterium
ATCGCGCTGGCCTGTCACGCCGGAGATCGCGGGTTCGATCCCCGTCTCTCACGAAAATATATAACTCCAGTAACCAGCTGGAGTTATTTTTTTGCATATTTTTTTGCATAAAAGCATAATCCTGAAGAAAATCGGCGTACTCTGCAGTTTTTCCGCCCTCGTGAGGAGAAATCAGGTGCGCCTCTTATGTGCGTTCTCGATTTCAATGCCGTAACGGCTGATGGCAGAAGCAAAGAGAAACATGATGCCGAGCGTGATTGTCGGAGTCGGGTTGAAATCCATCACGATTGACCCGTCGTATACATCAGCCTTTGACGCAAGGTGAGCAAAGACCACAGTCATGAGCTGAATGAGAAACGGCAGCAGTATTGTCATGAAGCCCAGTTTAGCCAGTTCATCCGTGCTCACGCCATTGAACGGAGTTCCGCTTTTCACCATAAGATTGAAGAAGGTGTGTGCGGTATTCATCAGATAGATTTCGCTTATCAGCATTGCTATGAGGGTGACGATGTAGAAAATAACATCAAGAGCCTCAAGTCTTTCCTTTCCGCTGAAGACAAAGCGGATACTGAAATCTGCGGAGGAAGAGATTTCGATACGGAGGATGAAGATCATGAAGAGTCCAAGGGTCATGACAAGGGCAATTACCGAAAGAACCAGTATGATACGGCTGATAATCCTGCCGGCCTTTGCAATGGTCCGGATTTTTTCAAGTGTGCTCATCAGAAAACCTCAGTCAAGATAATATCCCCTTATACAGTTCCTGTTCAATCAAGACCCAGAAGCGAAAAACCGATTTCCCTGACTTCTCCGCTCTTGAGGTCCCCGATTTCCACACGGCCGATTCTCACCCTCTCGAGAGCTGTAACTTCAAGGCCCACTGATGCCATCATGCGCCTCACCTGATGATACTTTCCCTCGGTGATGATTACACGGCTTCTTCCTTTGCCGAGAGGAATGAGGACGGCGCTTCTGCATACCGTTCCGTCAGCAAGTACAAGGCCGGACGAAAAGGAGCGGATCTTTTCATCCGTCACTTCTCCCCTGTGGGTCACGATGTATTCCTTTTCCGTGCCGCTTCGGGGAGAAATTATGCGGTGCGCGGTCTCACCGTCATTCGTGAAGAGGAGAAGCCCTGAGGTATCCCTGTCAAGACGTCCTGCCGGGTAGAGACCCATGGAGGCGTACTTCTGAGGAAGATATTTCATCACGCTCGGGCCGTCGGAAGAAGAAGTGCTCGTAACACAGCCCAGAGGCTTGTTCATTACAAGAAGAACAGGCCGTCGCCTTTCAATAACGCTGCCGTCAAGGGTTATCTCGTCTTCATCTGAAACCTTCAGGGAGAAGGATCCGGCAGGACCGCCGTTTATGCATATCCTCTTCTCTCTCACGAGTTGACGGCAATCCCTGCGGCTCAGGGGTGTGCATGATGCAATTACCTTATCCAGTCTTTCCATGGAGGAAGGATACGTGGAAGAAGAGCTTCTGTCCACCGTCTAGAGTGCTGCGGCGAACGTGATGCTTATCAGCGGCCATACCTTTCCCGTGCTTTCGAAGGATACCGAGGATGAAGTATAGATAGAGAAGTTCCTGCAGTTTTCAAAGAGGATCCTCTCCCCCTTTATGCCAAGGGTAAGGACATTGACGATTTCTCCCTGGAGAAGAAGCCAGTTATCCTTTGCCTGCTTGTCGACGGGACTTTCGATTGTAACATCTCCGCGCATGATGAGAGAAAGATACGGCATCAGGAACATGTTCCCGTCTTCATATGACACTCCCAGCTCACCCTTGACTGTTCCGGGTCCGTACGGGAAGCCGAGATAATAGGCATCATCGGCATCCGTATAACCGCCGTAGGATGAATAGAAACGGTAGGGAAGAGTTATCTTGCCGTATCTGTCGCTTGTGAACTTTCCCGTTGAGGGATCCGAGGAACGCCTGTTATAGAGATAGTTCGTCGCCCAGTAGGCCGAGAGAAGAAGGTGGATGCCTCCGTCCCTTTTCAGCGTCCTGTCGCGGCCGATATAATCGCCGTCACGCCTGACGGGGCTCTGAAAGGCAATGCCGTCCGTAATGCTCCAGTCAAGGCCCGCGGCAAAACCCAGGGCAGTCGGCTTGTAGTTGTTGCCTTCCGTCTTCAGGCAAAGGTCATCCTGTGCATATATCATATAGAGCCTCAGATCCCTTATCCTTCCTTCCACCGATACCTCGATCATCACGTTCGAATGTTCTTCCTGGTACTGATTGTGCCAGAAGACGAAGGGCGAGAAGTCAATAAGCGAGGGATATGTGTCATAGACGCAGTTGAGCTCGCTCAGTGCGAGTATGAAGCATGTGCTTTCATACTGCAGCTTGTGAATGAAGAAGGTCTTCATGACATCTCCCTCCTCTCTCGTCTTACCGGGGTTGTAGACGACACCGGAGGTGGCAATTGCATAGAAACTGTATGTGAGAGTGTATGCAGGGTCGTTATAGAAAAGAGAAAACGAGGCAGAGTCAAGATAGGGCTGTACGGGAGAAAGTATGAAGCTGTATTCACCGGGACCCAGCAGGAAGAGGCGCCGCCCCACGGAAAAGGAGAAGAAGGAGCCGTCGTACTCGAGATATGCCACATGAGGATACTGGGCATGCGTTACGGCATACTTCGTGTTCCAGAGCAGGGGAATATTCGTCTTCGGCGAGAAAGAGAGGAAGTTGTAGAGGTCCTCCCTTATATTGACCTTCAGTGCAAAGAAGAGATCCCCGTTCTCAATCTCGAGAAATGCAGAAAGAAGGCTCTCGCGTGTATCAAAGCGTCTCAGGGAATCACCCCTCACTTCCCAGCTCTTTCTCGTAAGGTTTTCAAGCGAGTCAGCTGTGGCTGCAGCCATGTTATCCTGCAAAAGAGGATAGCCGTCATGAAGAAACGTCGGCGTCAGGACTGCCGAGAAGCGTACGGAAGAAAAGGCATACGTCGAAACAAGGACAAGAACAGCGAAAAGGAGTTTTCTCTTCATCACCAGATCTTAACCCCTGGAGAGAGTTTAATCATCCTTTTTCTTCCGCGGGTAGAGAAATCTCTTTATCTTCCGGGTCGGCGTGCGCTCGAAATCCTCCTCCTGGAGGACGGCGTCGTCAATCCTCGAGCTGACACTGAGCTTTTCATTTGCCGCCCGGCGTATCTTCTGGATATAGCCATGCGCCCAGGATGCAGCTTCATCCGCATTCATCTTCAGCTTTTCGCATGCCGCCTCGATATCGAGCCTTATGAGGGCAACAAGCCCTCCCTTCCCGGGAACAATCAGTGACTCCTGGACATAATCCATGTTGTTGAGGATGCTCTCGATGGACTCGGGATAGATGTTCTCTCCGTTGGAGGACAGGATCATCGTCTTCACACGGCCCCTTATTGCAAGAAATCCGTCCCTGCTGATTTCACCCAGGTCTCCCGTCCTGAAGTAGCCATCGGGAGTGAAGACCTCGCTGTTGAGATCATCCCGCCTGTAATAACCCTTCATGACATTGGGTCCCTTCACGGCTATTTCTCCCACTCCGTTCTCATCCTTATCGAGCAGGATGACGCTGTCGTGCTTCACGATCTTTCCGATGTAGCCCAGCCTGTGCTGTCTTTTCTTCGGACCGGAAGCGGCAATCAGGGGGCTTGTTTCAGTCAGCCCGTAGCCGGGTGCATACGGAAATGACGCATTGAACAGAAATGACTCGACTTCTCCGTCCAGCGGAGCACCCCCTATACCGAAGAACTTCATCCTTCCTCCCATAAGGGCCCTGAGCTTGGAGCATATCGAGTGGTAGACAAAGTGCCGTGTAAGCGGATTCTTCATAAGCCGTATGACCTTGGCGTCATTCCTGAGAGCCGGGGCTACGGCACTTCTGTATATCTTTTCGATGAGAAGCGGGACAGTAAGGATTATGTGGGGCCTGACGCTCTTGAAGGCCTTCATGAGGATCGTCACCGCCGGCGGCCGCCCGAGAAAGACAATCTCGGCCCCCCGCATGAGGCAGAGAAGGTGTGATACAGTGAACTCATAGGCATGACTCATTGGAAGAATCGAGAGTACCTTGTCACCCCTGTTGATCCGGACATAGACATCACTTGCTTCGTCAGCCGTCACAAGAAGGTTCCTGTGCGAGAGCACTACACCCTTGCTTCTGCCGGTCGTTCCGCTGGTATATATGATTGAGGCTGTGTCGTCCTCCTCCACCCTGCACCCTTCCAGCAGCCTGCGGTCAGGACTCTTCTCCCTTATGGAAATTCCGGGAGAGGAAGCAAAGTCGTACTCCTCAGGAATAACGGGTATGTAGCTCAGGTCATCCATCCTTATCATGATGAATGATCCGTCATGCGGAATCTTATGGTAATGCTTCGTATTGACACAGACGGCCTTTACTTCGCTTTGAGTCATGATCTCATTCACTTCGGAAGCGGAGAAATCAGGAAGAACGGGAACCGTTACGGCACCGATCAGGACCGTTCCGAGATACATTATCATCCAGCAGGGAGAACTCTCGCCCATGATCAGTACCCTGTCGCCCTTCCTGACTCCGTTTTCCAGGAGGAATGAGGCAACGCACCGGCTGTACCATCTGAGACGGCTGTATGATATGCCCTTCTCCCTGTCCTCGCCGAATACGGAATAGGCATTAAGCTCCGGAGTGCGGGACGCTATTGCCTCAAGAAATGACGGGAACGTGTACGACATGAGGCACTTCATCTTCAGTCCGTCACTGCGTCTGACGGCCCTGCACTTGCGGTATGTTATCTTCTCTTCCTTTTTTCCGGTGTCCTTCATATTGTCCTCAAGGCAAAAATAATTGAAAGAGAAGGTTTCTCCAATAGCGATTTTCCCTTATTTCCATCTTTTGAAAAGAATAACTAGAATGGAAAATCCCGGTGGTTCATTCTTCCCATCCTATCTGACAGGGTAGTAATATCCTGTCAGAAGAGTAGGAAAAGGAGAAGCCGGTTCTCTTTTCTGACACATTCTACATAAGTGTCAGAATAAATACAAGTACATTCTGCTATTCAAAAAGGACCCCGTTTTCAGGGATCCTTCTTCTCTTTTCGTCAGCGAATCGTAAACGACACCGGCATAGTCCATTCGTTACCGTCCCGGTCCCGGGCAGTAAGATCCGTACTGACCGTCTCGCCGCTTTCACCGGAGAGAACAATCGTGTACTCAAGCTCATATTCATCAGAAGGAGAAAGACGGCGCACCTTCACGTTTCCGTCCAGTACGGATACCCCGTCACTGTTTTCAAGCGTGAATGTCACATCCTTCAGTTCCGAGTTGCCGCCGACACTGAATGACGGTCTGTAGAGAACCTGTACGCCTGAAGGAACAGAGTCCAGGCTGTAATACCTGACGGAACCCTCAGAAAATTTCAGACCCTTCCAGAGGGCAGTGTATGAGAGGCTTTCACCGTCCTTTCTTGTTACCGTGTCTCCTTCAGCCTTCCTGGAATTTTCGTCATACCAGCCTGAGAAGACCAGGCTCGGATCACTGGCGTCGGGAGTCACGACGGAAGCTGATTTTTCCTCTGTCATGAATGAGTATCCCGTAACGCTGTCCGAGAAGGAAATGCCGTCAGCAAGTATAGCGTAGAGGACCGTGTCATCATAAGGCATCTTTATTTCCTCTCCGCCTGTGTACTTCACTTCATCCTTTGTAATACCCCAGCCCTTCACAATCTTTCCTGCAAATGAAGCGGTAAGGGGAAGAGTTACGGTTTCACCGGGTTTGACGGAAACCGATGTTGTCCATGACAATGATGAATTCCCGCTGTCCGCATTCATAATAAGGGTAAGGACAGGCTGATAGTAAATGGAATTTTCGTAAAGGAACGAAACGATTTCCTCCCTTTCATTTTCATCTGAAGTATTGAGAAGGCGGGTCTTGAGGGTCTCCGTCATCTCCTCCGTGACTATGGGGCAGTCGAGGGCCCGGCTCATCTCCATGAGCTTCAGATATGCCTCAACATCTCTCTTTTCCCATGCCTCGAGACTTTTCTTCTCAATTCTGGACGCTGTCTCCTCATACGCGCTCACTGCCTTTTCATAGCTCTTTTCAATATCGCTGATGGAAGCGGAGGAGAAGTCAAGAGACGAAAACTCTGCCTTCCTTTCTGCTGCCCCTCCCGCAAAGAGTGCAAGAGAAACAATCATAACCGCCGCGAATGCGGAAATTCTTTTGATTCTGCTCATTTTTTTCACCTCTCTTACGAAATATAGCAGGGAAAATCAAAAAGAAAAGCAGCGACACGGTTTTTACAGATTTCTTCACATCAGCGACACACATGAACTGTCATCTTCTCCGTCCTGGCAATTGCTGAACACCACAGACCGTGAGGAAAGCTCCTTTTTGATATATCCGCACTGATTCAGAGGAGAATCATCCGCCTCAGGCGTTACATATGAGCATCTCTTATCCCCCTCTCCGTCGAGAAGGCGGCAATGCGCCCTCTCACAGGACTGTTGCCGTATCTTCAACAGACTCTGCCTGCAGAAACCGGAGAAAAAGGCGCCGTATGAATGGACACCGGTATCATTACGGTAAAGCAAACTGTTTTTTTCCGTTTATTGAAACTGCGAATGGAAATATCTATCATTTCTTCATGGAAAACAGCGGAAACAGGGGAAAAAGCTCCCTCAACGGCATTCTTGCCGTGATATGCGCCATCATACAATACGTCTGGGCCTTCCTTGCGACTCTATGGGACAGGCACACGGGAATACTGAAGACGAGTCTGACGGAGGAAGGCTTCATTCCGTCCTTCCGCGCAAACCTTGTCCTCGCTTTCCCGTCCATCATGGCATTCTGTCTTACAAGCATGCACTACCGGCGCTCGTTCGGGGAGGAAATGGACTACGTGAAGACTGACCGCTATACGCTGACACTCTTCATCACGACAGTCTATACACTGATGCTTCCGTTTTCATGCATATTGCTGGAACCTGCAAGGCATGGCGCCTATGCATGGTTCTATTTCCTCTTCTTCACGGCGTTCCTGGAAGAATTCCTGTACCGCGGCCTTGTCGTCCACTTCATTGAGGAAAGCTCCTTCCGTCCGGCCGTGAAATACATTCTTCCGGCGCTTCTCTACGCCCTCTATCAGACGGCAATACCCTTTGCAAGGGAAGGCTTCACTCCCGATGTCGTCCTCTCCTCTCTGCCGGATGTCGCCCTCTCGGTTATTCTGCACTATCTCTTTCTCGCTTCAAAGAAGTGGTCAGGAGCAATGTGGTGCCCGATCATGCTTCACGCGATGCTGGACCTTTCATCGTTCCTGATCTTCAGATAGAAGGATCCTGTCGGTATTGAGGGAGTCACCCGTGTTCTCCCTGAACTTCTCCATAAGGCCGGAAACAGTGAGAGATTCCCTTTCGCTTCCGCAGGCATCATAGATAATCCTTCCTCTCGACATCATGATTGTCCTGTTCCCGTAATCGAGGGCTGTCTGCATGTTGTGCGTAATCATAAGGCATGTGATGGCATTTTCCCTCACGATCCTTTCGGTTATCTTCATGATTTTCGCACTTGACTGGGGGTCCAGGGCCGCAGTATGTTCGTCAAGAAGCAGAATCGACGGAGGATTCATGGTCGCCATGAGAAGCGTAAGGGCCTGCCTCTGTCCGCCGGAAAGGAGCCCCACAGGCTGCTCCATACGGTCTTCAAGTCCCATCTCAAGAAGTGCAAGGCTCTCCCTCATCCTCCTTCTTTCGCCGGGTGTGATGCGTCCCAGCCATCCTCCCCTTCCGGAGGAAAGGTAGAGGTTCTGCTCTATGCTCATTGACGGAGCGCTTCCCATCATCGGGTCCTGATAGAGACGTCCTATTTTTCTGCTTCTCCTGTGCGGAGGAAGAAACGTGATGTCTTCTCCGTCAAGAAGAATACGCCCTTCATCAGCATAGAATGAGCCGCTGATCGCATTGAAAAGCGTCGACTTCCCGGCGCCGTTTGCTCCGATTATCGAGATGAAGTCTCCCTTCGCTACATCGAGCGAAATGCTGTCCAGGGCCTTCTTCTCGAAGGGGTTTCCCCTGTTGAATGTCTTTGAAACACCTTCTATCCTAAGCATTCTTGCCTTCCCCTCTTCTCTTCATCACTCTTACGTACTCCGGGATTCTCTTTCTGAAGTAAGGCCCTGAAATTGCAATGATGACTATTATCGAGCTCACGAGCTTGAGACAGTATGACGGAACACGGAAGCGGAGCGCCACAGTGTAGACAAGGCGGAAGATGAAGGAGCCTGCAACCACTCCGACGGCCCTGAAAGCTATACTCCCCCTGGAGAAGAAGGTACGGCCTATGAGAAGGGATGCAAGCGCTATCGTCACCATACCCGATCCGATGTTGACATTGACGCTCTTCTGACTGAACGCAAGAAGCGCACCCGAAAGCGCCGTAAGGGAGGACGAAACCATAAGCCCCGTAACGGTTGTGAAGACCGGGTTTATGGATGATGAGGAGACCATGGCAGGATTATCACCCGTGGCACGTATCGCAAGCCCCAGCCTTGTCGAGAGAAAGAGCACGAGAAGCACAAGCGTGACTGCCAGAAAGAGAAGGGAGCATATGAGCCTGTAGAAAGCGGAGAACGGAGTGTTTTCCAGAAGCCTCCGGAAAACGGTGAACACCGTTTCGGTCTTATTGAGGTTGAGTATGCTCGAACCTCCCATGATGGCAATGTTTATCGAGTACAGTCCCGTATTGACTATGATTCCGCTCAAAAGGCTGTCAATCCCCATCTTCGTCTGCAGAAGGGAAGTCACAAGACCTGAAGCGGTTCCTGAAAGGACTGCTGCCGGAATTGAAAGCAGAGGATGACCCGAAAGCGCAGTGACGGAGCCGACAACCGCTCCGAGAGTGAAGCAGCCGTCGGTCGAAAGGTCACATACGTTCAGCATCGAATAGCTCAGGAAAAGTGCCAGTACGGTCAGTGAGTTGATAAGTGACAGCTCCCCTGCACTTTTCAATACTTCAAGAAGGGCGCCCATTTTTCAGAAGCTCTCCGCAGTGTCGATGAAGACGACGCGTGTACAATAGGGGGCAAACAGGTTTTTTATCCCGTCTTCAGTTTTCCCGAATGCCGCCAGTGCCTCCCTGTTGACCGTCGCCGTTCCGTTATCGAAGGTTCTGACGGGCATGGAGGAAGGTGACTCGCCGTCAAGAAGAATCCTCCCTGCCATGAGTGCCGTTTCATACCCCAGTGCCGCATAGTCCACGCCATAGCCGAGGAATGCACCGTTGAGTGCAAACGAGTCCGCTCCCGCGAAGTGGGGAATGCCGCTCTCTATGAGCTTTTCATATATTGAAAGTTCGGCAGTCATGACGGTATTGTCGCTGGGAGTGAAGATCATGTCGACTTTTTCGGAAACGAGTGCATCAAGGGCAAGAATAATCTCATCTACATTCGTTCCCGTCTTCTCCACAGTTTCAATTCCGAGTGAAGACAGTATGCTCCTCGCCGAAGAGAGTGCAGTAACGGAGGAATCCTGACCCGCATCATAAAGAAGACCGACCTTCTTCGCATCCGGTTCATATGCCGTCATGAGGTTCATCATGGCCCGGGTATCGAGGAAGTCGCTTGTTCCGGTGATGTTTGCACCGGGCTTTTCCATGGATTCGACAAGCCCTGCCGCTTCCGGATCCGATACCGCCGCAAAGACAACAGGAATGTTGTTGTCCTCCGTAAGTGCCTGCATTGCGATGGCGACGGGAGTTGCCACTGCTATCATGAGGTCAACGTCCTCCGAGATGAAGTTGCTGATTATCTGCTGCAGCACATTCTGGTCAGCGTTGCAGTTGTCCTCGAGTATCTCAATCCTGACTCCCCTTGCGCTTTCAATATCCTCAAGCCCCTTCCTGATGTTTTCACAGATCTGGTTGAGGGAAGCATCGTCTACGTAGTTGCAGAGCCCTACCTTATAGCCCGGAATACCGTTTTCTTCCTTCCCGCCTGCTGCAGAAAGCGTAAGGCATGCCAAAACCGCCAGAAGTATCACTGTAATTATTCTTTTCATTTTTTCTTCTCCCTGATTGATGTCTTGTCTGTTGTGATTATCTTATGCCGGGCGCAGCGCGCCAGAAAAATGAAAAACGGGTATGTTTCATGTCATCCTCCGCCGGATGCCAATATTGTTACTGTTTAAAGTAACGCATGTCAACTGCCGCCGGAAAGAAAATTACTATTTATAGAAACATTTTCAAATGTTCCTTTTCCTTTTCCTCCGGTGAAGACGCTTTTGCCCTTTTGCATTATGCTTACCTCATGAAACGGAAAATCATATTGCCGTCACTGGCTCTTGTCATCGTAATTGCACTTGTTCTTTCATATGTCCTCTCGCCCGATACGGTTTCCTACAGAGATTTCCGGGAAGCTGCAGAAAGGGGAGAAGTGAGCTCCGTCACATTGAAACAGAACTCCATCGAATATACTGCCGGGGACGGAAGGAGACTCAGGACCGACAATCCCTCAACTCCCACACTGAAGGAGGAGCTGCTTCTCAAAGGCATAGCTGTAAAGGATGAAAGGGAGAGCAGCCTCGAGAGCACGCTCAACAATCTCTTCAACATCATATTCCTCCTTGCCGTCGCATTCGGAATATACAAACTTATAACCTATGCCGGACGTACCTTCCACATCGTGAAGAAGACGGGAGTCACTTTTTCGGATATAGCGGGGATGAATGATGTGAAGGAGGAGATAATGGCTGCCGTGAGGACTCTCTCTGAGGCAAAGCCGTCATCAAGGACTGTCAGGGGAATAATACTCGAGGGCCCTCCCGGAAACGGGAAGACGCTCTTTGCCCGGGCACTTGCATCGGAGTGCGGGGTATCGTTCATCTCCTCCCGCGGCGCAGACTTTCAGGGAGCAGTCATGGGTCTGGGTGCATTCAAGGTGAAGCTTCTCTTCTCAAAGGCGAAAAGAAACCGGCCGTGCATCATATTCATTGATGAATTCGACTCGATCGGGGAGAAGAGAAACTACGCAGGAAGCGGAATTGACAAGGAAAACAACCGCATACTCACGACCCTTCTCAATGAAATGGACGGCTTCAGAAGCAGCGAGCGCATTCTTGTGCTTGCAGCGACAAACTCATATGAATCCCTGGACAGTGCCCTCGTCAGACCGGGAAGATTCGACCTCAAGTTCACGATTCCGAATCCTGATGCACCAACGCGTATCGAGCTTATAAGGATGTATCTTGGAAATACCGCGCTTGAAGACGGCCTGAACGAAGAGGCGCTCTCCCTGCTCTTCTCCGGCCTCAGTGCAGCTGCCATCGAAACCGTACTCAGCGAAGCAAAATCACTCATGGAGCGCAGAAAATGCAATGCCATCGGCCGTACCATCCTCGCGGAAGCTGCGCAGAAGACCAGGACAAAGCTCAATACAAGACATTGAGAATCAGATACTGCATTCTCTCGGGACTGCGGGCAGAGTCTTTTCCAAAAGCGGAGAGCCCGCGCCCTAAGAAGGTCTTGCACCATAGGAAAGCCGGATGATCCATCGTCATCCGGCCTCTCTTTTCCGACTGAGTGAAGTTTTATCTTGAAAGGAGCATCTGGTCATTCGCCTCAGACGATCCGCTTCTTTCACTGAAGAGCTCCATGAGATCGGCAACCGTGAGATGCTTCTTCTCCTCACCCCTTACATCCACAACGACGCGTCCGCGGTCCATCATGATGAGTCTGTTGCCATGCTGGATGGCGTCCCTCATGTTGTGGGTAACCATCATCGTCGTAAGATGGTTCTCCTCAACAATCCTGTCGGAAAGTGCAAGAACCTTCCCCGCAGTCCTGGGGTCAAGGGCAGCGGTATGCTCATCCAGCAGCAGTACCTCCGGCTTTTTCAGTGTTGCCATCAGGAGCGTCAGGGCCTGACGCTGTCCGCCTGAAAGAAGTCCGACCTTGACCGTCATTCTGTCTTCCAGACCCAGATTCAGGCTCTTGAGAGCATTACGGTAGATTTCCCTCTCCTCACGGCTTATTCCCCACCTGAGTCCCCGCTTCTGACCGCGTCTGTAGGCAAGGGCCATATTCTCCTCTATGAGCATGTTCGGAGTTGTTCCCATCATGGGGTCCTGGAATACCCTGCCGAGCATCTGCGCCCTCCTGTAATCGGGAAGATAGGTTATGTCACGGCCATTGGATATTATGTGTCCTGAATCCACCATGAATGCACCGGCTATGGCATTCAGGAGTGTCGACTTTCCGGCACCGTTACCGCCGATGACGGTGACGAAGTCCCCGTCCTCAAGCGTAAGGGAAAGTCCGTCCAGGGCAACCTTTGCATTGACTGTTCCCCTGTTGAATGTCTTCGAGATTTTCCTTATTTCAAGCATTTCCCGCCCCCTTCCTGGAGTTTATCTCACTCAATTTCCTCTTCCAGTACGGAAGTGCAAGGAATAGTCCGACTATGAGTGCAGTAATGAGCTTGAGGTCGTTGGTGTTGAGACCGAAGAGGAGCGTCACCTGTATCACGATATAGTAGACGACAGCTCCAAGGACGACGAATGTAAGCGTTCCCGCAAAGTTATGCCTGACCTTGCCGAACACCCCCTCTCCTATGACGATGGCTGCCAGTCCTATGACGATTGCGCCGCGGCCCATATTGACGTCGGAGGCTCCCTGATACTGTGCAACAAGGGCTCCGCAGAATGCCACGAGGCCGTTGGAAAGCATCAGACCCAGTATTATGTCATTGTCCGGATTTATTCCCTGTGCGCGTGCCATCTGACGGTTGGCACCGGTAGCACGTACGGAGCATCCCTTCTCCGTGCCGAAGAACCAGTACATGAAGGCAATGAGAAGCACAAGAAGAATCAGGATAAGCCAGATGGGATTGTCCGGGGAAAGGGACCTTACATAGCGCTGGGAAACAAGAAGGTCATACTTGTCGACGGAGACAGGCTGATTCGATTTTCCCCCCATTATCCTGAGGTTGACCGAATAAAGTGCAAGCTGCGACAGTATTCCGGAAAGAATGGCAGGAATACCGCACTTTGTGTGAAGAAGTGCCGTAACACCTCCCGATGCAGCACCGGCAAGAAACGAAACCAGCACCGCCAGCACAGCCGGGCAGCCGCTTCTTATCAGCATTACACAGACAGCACCCCCTGTTGCCAGGGAGCCGTCTACCGTCATGTCGGCAATATCGAGAATACGGAATGTTATGTATACACCGAGGGCCATGATTCCCCAGATAAGGCCCTGGGAAACCGCACCCGGAAGAGCGTTCAGAAGTGACAGCATGCTCTTGTCCTCAGATTGCCTCGTAACCGTCAGGAACGGTGATTCCGAGTTCACTGCATATTGCTGCATTGTACTTCTTCGTAACCTGCGGAGCATATTCTACAGGCATCTTCGAGATGTCCGCCCCGTCACGGAGAATCTTCACTGCCATCTCACCGGTTCTGTAGCCGAGGTCGTAGTAGGAGATTGAAAGTGTTGCGACTCCGCATCCTGCACAGATTCCCTCCTCCCCTGCAACAACGGGGGTCTTTGACGGAACCGTGACATTTGCAATGGCCTCAGTGTTCGAAGCCGCGGTGTTGTCAGTCGGGATGTAGATGACGTCACACTCGTCGCATGCCTTCTGGGCAACCGAGGTGACATCGTTGGTATCCGTAAAGGAATACTTCCTGGTGGTATATCCGAGCTTTTCAAGGTAACCCTGAATGGTCTCCACCTGATAGACGGAGTTCGCTTCAGCAGTGCAGTAGAACAGGCCTACTGAAGAAGCATCCGGGAAGAGCTCCTTTATCATGGCAGCCTGCTCCTCAAGGGGTGCAAGATCGGATGTTCCGGAGACGTTGGTTCCGACTGTTCCGGTCCAGGAGTCGATTTCGAGAGCCGATGCATAGTCGGTCACGGAAGTTCCGAGCACGGGGATGGTGGAAGTTGCAGAAGCGGCAGCCTGAAGGGGAGAAGTTGCGTTTGCAAGAATCAGGTCAACGCCGGAAGCGACAAAGCCGTTGATTATCGTCGAGCAGTTCACTGCTTCACCGCTTGCATTCTGTTCGTCGAATGCGACATCGTCTCCAAGCTGAGCTTTCAGGGCATCCTTGAAGCCCTGTGTGGCACTGTCGAGTGCAACATGCTGCACAAGCTGACAGATGCCGACTTTATATTTAGCCGCCGTTTTTTCCGAAGAGCCGGAAGCACAAAGCGAAAAGGCAAGAAGCATTACAAGCAAAAAAGACATGATTTTCTTCATATTTCATCTCCAATTATCAGACCAGTCTGAAAATACAGACGATAGAATAGGAAGAATGACGTCATTTGTCAATCAGATTGATGCATAAAAACTGCATAAAGATACGTTTTTCTGCATGCCTTGTTTAAAAACAGCCCTTCACCCTGAAGCCGTAAAATAATAGAATACCGGCATGAACGCAATTGAAG
>CAVBWE010000112.1:0-4754 GCA_963598715.1 Sphaerochaetaceae bacterium
GGACTGGGACGTGACGGTACGTTTGTGGCTGTCGGAGGAGGGGTTGTCTGTGACATGACGGCACTTGCCTCTTCCCTCTATATGCGGGGAGCCCGGCTGATTCTTGTTCCGACAACCCTGCTGTGCATGGTCGATGCGACACTCGGGGGAAAGACTGCAGTGGATTATGAAGGGACGAAGAATCTCATAGGTTCATTCTATCCTGCAGACGAGGTCATCATTCCCGTATATTCACTTGAAACGCTCCCTCAAAGGGAGTTTCTTTCCGGAATGGGAGAGGTCGTGAAGCATGCTTTCCTTTCAGATGACAACGCCCTGTATGATTTTCTTATGGGAGAAAGGAAAAGCATCCTGGAAAGGGACAGGGAGGCACTCTCGAGGCTTCTTTTCCTTTCGCTTCTTGTCAAGAAAAGCTATATCGAAAGTGACCCTGACGAGACGACGGGACGCAGGAGTATCCTCAATTTCGGCCATACATTCGGTCATGCACTGGAGAGTGTGACGGACTATAAGGTCCCGCACGGAGAAGCTGTGGTCTGGGGAATGAAGAAAGCGCTGACTGCCGGGCTTCTTCTTTCTCTTACTCCCCAGGACTTCTATCTCTGGGCGATAGAACTCATATCGTCATATCCGTTCGAGTGTTCCTGGAAGGTCGGGAAAAAGGATTATGACGCATTTCTTGAAGCAATAAGGAAGGACAAGAAGAAGAAGGGGGGAAGGACACGCTTTGTTTTCCTCCGTGAAAGGGGAGAAGCGGAGATGCGTCCTCTTGAAGATGACCAGATTCTTGCCCTTCTAGTCTGAAAAGCCCTCCCAGGGACCCGGAACATTCCGGTCAGGGCTTCTTCAGGTGTGCCGGAACCGCCATGGGGCAGTCATTCTCCGCTGTACTTCGTGTAAAGGGATATATACGACCTGATTCTTCTTCTCATGTCGTCCCTTCCTTCATCGAGGGAGTCGAGAAGAAGCGAAAGCGAGTAGATGGAGGATGCGACGGCCTTCTCTATCGAGGGTGTGACGGAGATGAAGAACGAGCCCCCGTCTTCCTCGAGATAGAGGTATTCGAAGTATTCTCCGGCCTTATAGAGCCTGAGCATGTCCGAAAGGTGTTTTCTTATCACCTTGTCCCCGTCATAGGAAGTGAAATGTGTTTTCCTCTTTTTCGTGACGAGGGAGGATGACGTCTGTATGAGCCTGTATTCCCTGTCAAGAAGTCTTGTCTTTACCGGACTTTTTGATCTCACTCCGTTCTGGCTGAGGTAGATTTCCTTTTTCGAGCGGTCGCTTATTCTCCTGAGATCCTTCAGAGGCACCACGTAGATGGTCTTTCCCTTCTTCTTGACGCGGAAACTCTCGAGAATGCGGTCTTCCCCCGCTTCTGTTCCTTTTCTTTTCTCCTTGTCCTTGCCTGCAGGGTGTTCAAGTTCCTTCAGAAGGGAGGGACTTATGGATCTTATCCACTCGGCTTTGAGAGGGGAGACACTTCTTGCGTACATTCTTGAAGTCTGCACTATCTCGCCGGCAAGGATGAATGAAGGGCGCGTCATGAACCATGACGAACCCGGATGGATGTAGATTTCATCGGCTTTCACCGAGCGGTAGCAGTAGCCGGAGGTCCTGATGCATATGTATTGTCTGAGTCCCGAGGCAAGGGATGTCAGATAGTCCTTCATGCTGACAGGATTCCGTGTTATGGGAATACCCATACCGGATACGATTTCCTCAAGCTGTAATTTGATGTGCACTATTTCATCCATCGTCTGTTTGTCCAGGAAATGCGAGGAACAGAATTTCTCCTTCTGCTTCTCGCTCTCATATCTTGTGTAGAGCCTGTACATGTTGAGATATGCAGCAAAGTCTCCGTCTGCATTATCCACAAGAGTGTGGTGTATTTCCCTTGCTTCAAGTTCCTTTCCCTGCGGAAGGACGAACGGAGTTTTGGTGGAGAGGAAGGATACTGCAGTTATGACGCTCCCGATTACGTCGGGATAGTTGATGACGGCTTCGACTATGACGCGCGAAAGTCTGGGAAGAAGAGGAAAGCGTATCATCATCTCTCCGATTGATGTGAGATGCAGATCCTCCCTTACGGCCCCTATGTACTTTAGCGTATCGACTGCACTCAGGAGGGCTTCCCTTCTTGGAGAAGTGATGAACGGGAACGATGTCGGGTTATATATTGCAAGTTCGCACATTCGCAATACGACTTCGGCAAGGTCCGAATGCAGGATCTCCTCTTCATTGAATTGCCGTCTCCTGCTGTAGTCTTCCTCGCTGTAGAGCCGCCAGCAGACTCCGCTGTCCGTCCGTCCTGCTCTTCCCTTCCTCTGGTCTGCCGATGCGCGTGATATCAGTGTAGGAATGAGGGAGGAGGTGAAGTTTTTCTGGTTGTAGTAGTTCGTCTTTGCCCAGCCCGAATCTATTACGGTTCTTATGCCGTCTATCGTAAGGCTTGTTTCCGCAACGTTTGTAGCTGCCACGACCTTTGTCTTTCCGTCTCCCGTGGGGGTGAATACCTTCTCCTGGTCCTCCTTGCTCAGTCTCCCGTAGAGCGGATAGATTTCATAATCCCGGGATGAACCGGGTGATGCATACAGCCGCTCCATGCATTTCCTTATTTCAGCTTCTCCGGGAAGAAAGACAAGTACGTCGCCGCCGTCCTCTCTTTCGTGTGCATCCGCCACAAGAGAAGCTATCGTATCATAGAACGTGTCCTCATTCTCCTTCTCGAGCCTTACGGGTTTATATCTCACTTCCACGGGAAAGGGCCGGCCGGAAATCGAGACAACCGGACAGTCGGAGAAGAAACGTGAGAAGGAGAGCGTGTTTATGGTCGCACTCGATATTATGACCCTGAGGTCATCCCTCTTCTCGACTATCTCCTTCAGCAGTCCGAGTATGAAATCTATGTTGAGGCTTCTTTCATGTGCCTCGTCGACCATTATGACGGAGTAGCGTTCGAGAAGCGGATCAGCCTTCACTTCCTGAAGTATTATGCCGTCCGTCATGATCTTGATTCTCGTCGTACTGTCGGTCGTATCGGAAAAGCGCATCGTGTAGCCGCAGAATGAGCCTTCGTCGCCGATCTGCTTCTTTATGAATTCACTGACACTTACGGCAGCGATGCGCCGCGGCTGCGTTATCCCTATCATTCCCTTCTCTGCATAGCCGGCCTCGTTGAGTATGAGCGGGATCTGGGTTGTCTTGCCGCTTCCGGTCGGACTTTCAACGACAATCACACGATTTTTCTCAAGGGCGGAAAGAATCTCCTTACGGCTTCTGTATACGGGAAGGGATGTGCAGTCAATCACTTTCTGATGCTCTCTATTATTTCTTTCATATCCTGACAATCCCTGCTTTCCCGTGTTGCCTGGGTACGCAGCGTGTATTTTTCCGATACAGTCAGCATGTAGGGGATACTGTTCCTGTCAAGGTAGTCATATACCCTTTTCATCTTCGGGTCCGCAATGAGGTACAAGTCCGTTCTTATCCCCGCATTCCTGAGGGCGATGGCCGCTTTTTCAGCCTTTACGAGGGAATTCTCCGTATGAACTATGAGAACCTCTGCACTCGCCGGAGACGCAATAACCGGACTCTTGAGTTCCTCCAGCGCCGCAACGAGGCGGTCCAGTCCTATCGAGGAGCCGACTCCCGGGAGATTTTCCTTTGTATAGAGGGACGCAAGACTGTTGTAGCGTCCGCCGGAGCAGACGGAACCGATGTGCTCAGCGCCGCTCAAGAATGTTTCGTACACTATTCCCGTGTAGTAGTCGAGGCCCCGGGTTATTGATGGATCAAGTACGAAATGCCCTGCCATTCCCGTTTCGCTGAGAAGCGAAAAGAGGCTGCGGAGCCTGCTCGAGCTTTCGTTCTCTCCTCCGGCCATGCTTTCGAGGACGGACAGTGTTTCTGAAAATGATGAGCCTCCGTCACCGGCTGTGATGTAGCCCAGAATCATTTCGGCCTTCTCCTCATCCTGCGTGATTGTGCACAGATTCTTCCGTACTTCCTCCTTTCCGGTTTTCCTGAGCTTGTCAACTTCCCTGAGAATCTCGACCGATTTATCCCTCATCCCGATTTTCTCGAGGAAGGAGTTGAAGAGCCCCCTGTGCGAGATGTGGAATGTATAGCCGTCAATTGCGAGAAGCTCGAAGGATCGGTTCATCATAGAGAGTATCTCGTAGTCGGCTTCGGTGCTGTCTGTGCCGACTATGTCGAAGTCGCACTGGAAGAATTCGCGGTATCTTCCCTTCTGCGGCTTTTCTCCGCGCCACACCTTGCTGATGTGGTATCTCTTGAAGGGGAGGGCGACTTCCTGTGTGTGTGCTGCCATGAAGCGGGCAAACGGAACCGTCAGGTCGAAGCGCATTGCAACTTCCCGCCCGCCGTTGTCAAGAAAGCGGAAGACCTGCTTGTCCGTCTCTCCGCCTCCCTTTCCCAGAAGAACGGAGGCATATTCGAGAACCGGTGTGTCAATCGGTACGAAACCGTAGCTTCGGAATCCCTCCTCGAGCTTTGCCATTATTCTTCTTTTCGGTATCTCATCTTTCGGAAGGCTGTCCCTGAAGCCCTTGAGTATCACAGGTTCAATCATTTTATTTCTCCAATACAGGACAAGTTTAATTCAATTCTTTCTTTTTATCATCCGATAAAAGGCCCTTTGGAGGGGAAAGTGCATCTTGTTCACGGAAGTGAATTCAATTAAGATGATTATCCGTGTTCGTCAGATACAAGACAAATGAGAAGGGACGCAG
>CAVBWE010000113.1:0-12620 GCA_963598715.1 Sphaerochaetaceae bacterium
CGGACTGACGACAGAAGAAATGAGACGCGGAAAATTCTCCGAGGTGAAGCTGTCCACGGCGAGTTCTGCGGCTTCCTGCCTGATATTCGCTTCGACATATGAAGGAAAGAGCGGAGTGCACTCCATTTCTTCCTTTTCCTCAGTGCTTTCTGCTTCGTCCGGAAGGAAAATGAGCGACAGCGCCTTTCTGACGAGAGCCTTCTGATAGCAGGGAATGACGTCAGACTTCTGTGCTCCCCTTTCAAGAAGGCCGTCAATGAATGTGATTATGCCGTGAGAGGAGGCCTCGGCAAGAACAGAGCGGTACTTCTTCCATTCATACTCAGGCGGCATTTCTTCTCCTGCACGCCTTACTGTCTCCCCGAGTTTTTCCAGCGGAAAGGAAAACATGTCCCTCACGGCCGGATCCCAGAAGGAAAAGAGGCGCAGTGCGGAGTCGAGGTACCTTTCGAAAATCACGGAGAGATTCTCCCTGAGACGAAGCAGAAATCCGTCATCCGGCATGAAGAGGGAGGAGAGGGTGACAAGGAGCTTTTCCGCATCTTCCCTGAATGCACATTCAATTGAGGATATTCCCGCCTCTCCATTCGGTGCCCCGGAAAGATTTTCCGGAGAAAGATAAAGGGAGAGGGCATTCTTCAGGGCCAGGGCCTCCCGTACATTTGCATACGAAAGCGAATCGGGCATATCTTCGGAAAGAAGCATAAGATCATGAACCATATCCTCCGTATCCAGAAGATATATGGAAAATGCATTCTCTTCCCTTTTTCCGGATATTCCGCCGGAGAAGCCATACCACGGATCCTTTCTGTAATCATAGAGAGGGCCGGAAGAAAGAGAGGCATACTCTTTCAGGATACCGGCACTTTCGGCGCTGTACGAATCCGGAGTGACGGACAGCGCGGAACTCACGCCCTTCCATTTTCCGAGGAGATACGAAAGGTCTTCGTTCTCCTTTAAATCAGCGTCACCCGACTCCTGACAGATTTTCCCGATTACCGAATCTTCCAGCAACATAAGGTGATTCTAGCACAGAATCATCTTTTAAAAAGCCTGTAGCACTCGACAAACGGGGCAAAGAGTATCTCAAACGATGTTCCGAGTCCCGTCGAGTACATGACGATTCTCCTGAGTGCAAAGAAAGCGACGACAAGAAGACATATCTTTACGATGAATGATACAAGAGTGTGGCTGAAGTTCCTTAAGATGACCTTCAGCACCGCCCTGTCGTTCTTTATGCGCCTGACCCCGGTGCGTATCAGCTGGTCACGGAGTGCCGAATCTCTTTTCGAGACAAAATAGAAGAACTCCACGACACCTCCCTCGAGACCTCCCTTCACGAAGCCCCGCGCAAAATGAAAGGCCCTGGGGACCGTCCTGATGACGGAACGGATGAAGAAGCCGTATGAAAGGAGCATCAGAAGGGACGAGAGCAGGAGAAAGACGAAACATGTATCCTTCATGGCAAAGAAGAAGAGTGCCAGTGCAAAGAGCGTGAATGAAATCAGGCTTATTATGGTCTTCTTCAGAAGCGTCAGATTCAGATAATCCTCGAGAGCCCTCACTGCAAGCCGCTTTCCCTCGATTCCGAGTGCCTCTGAATATGCATTTGCCCTGTCCGTCATCCTGTACAGCCGGGTATTCCTCAGTGAAGGATTCTTCACGGCTTCCTCTTCAAGACGGTCATGCATTCCGTTTATGAATTTCCTGGTACCCCTCAGGCCTTTTTCGATGCTGCCGACGGCTTTGTCGACAGAAGTTACTTCATCAGGAGTTACAGCCTTATATTCCCCGTCCTCTGCCGCCGGTGATGCACTCTCAAGGCCGAACATTGAGTCAAAGGTCTCCTTCAGATCCTCCGGGCAGAGCTTTCTTATATCGAGAAGCCTTTCCTTCGAATATGATGATACGGTCTTTACGATTACGGCCGTCATGCTCGTGATGATGAAAACATCATCCAGGAGTCCCAGTCCTGCAAGAAAATCCGGAACCGCATCAACGGGAAGGACAAGATACAGCACGGCAACGGCTGCGGGAACCGCTACGGGAAGCCCCCACACGGAGGGATGAGCGGCAATGAAGAAGAGCACCCTTATCTTCGGCCAGACAGCCTTGAGGCCCCGCCGGAAACTGTATTTCCTTTCTGCAGTCGCCTGAGCCAGTGCTATCTCTTCTTCGCTGTAGTTCTCCTCGACACGCTTGGCTATTGAGGCGGCAACTGATGCAGCCTCATTCCTTTCACGCCCGCTGAGAGACAGCTTTCTCTTTTTCCTCCCGGTTCCCTTCATTTCATTCTCCGCCCGTCATTCTACCTCCGGAACAGGAGAGACGGAAGTACTTCAGCCCTTTCTCGATTCATAAACCGCAGCACCGCCGAGGAAGTACTTCGAGAGCGAGAAGAAAAGCAGGAACATCGGTATTGACGCAAGAAGCGCGCATGCCATCAGGGCACCCTCATCCGTCTGTTTCTCTTCCGCGAACTTCGATATGTAGAGCGGAACAGTCTTCATCTTCTCCGCCTGCGAACACAGAAGCGGCCACAGAAGATTGTCCCACTGATTACGGAACGACAGGATGCCGAGGGTCGCCACGACAGGCGTTGAATTGGGCAGGACTATTCTCGAATAGATCCTGAATTCCCCCAGTCCGTCCACACGTGCCGCATCAAGATACTCGGACGGGAAGGTTATGAGATACTGGCGCATCTGGAAGACGCCGAACGCACTGACGAGAAACGGTACTATAAGACCGGGTATCGTATTGATCATCTTCATTTTTGATGCAACAAGATAGAGCGGAATCATTATTGCCTCGAACGGAATCATCATGGTGCTCATTATCGCCATGAAGACTGCGGTCTTTCCCCGGAAATTGAATTTCGCCAGTCCGTAGCCTGCAAGGGAGGAGAGAAGTACTGTCGTAACGGCACATGTCAGGGCGACGATGAGGGAATTCATGAGATTGCGCAGGAATATATACTCCCCGTGGTTTCCGCTCACGGCCTTTACGAAGTTCGTGAAGAATGTCCTCGATTCTGTCGTGAAGTACTTCCTGCTGGGTATCCATGTGTACGGCATGCTCATGATCTGCTTTGCATCCATGAATGAGGCAGTGATCATGAAGAGAAGAGGCATCAGCGTGAAGACCAGGACAATGATGAGAACCGCATATGTCAGGATTTCACCGAATGTAACCTTACCGACGAATTTGTTGTTGTTCATTTCCCGCCTCCTCAATATTCAGTGTCATCACCGCGCTTCTGAAGGGCAAACTGCAGATAGGTGAAGAAGAGCATTATCACAAAGAGGATTATCGACATGGCACTCGATCTCCCCAGCCTTCTGTTCACGACACCAGTGTAGTAGATGTTCATGGTGATGACGTCTATCGGTTCTCTTGCCGTCCCTCCCTGAACGAACATGTACTGTGTGCTGAAGGTCTTGAGGCACTGCAGCATCGCCATGATCGAGACAAGCATGATTGTCGGCTTGAGAAGCGGAAGGGTTATTCTCCAGAATGTGTGCCAGCGTGACGAGCCGTCAACTATGGCTGCTTCATACAGCGTCGGCGGTATGCTCGCCAGTCCCGTGATGAAGAGGATCGTAAAATAACCGATATATTTCCAGAAATAGACGATTATCGTCGAGACCCTGAGCATTCTGTCGCTCGTGAGCCACTGATAGTCTTTTCCTGATGTATGCATAATCCAGTTGGACATCTGATTGAAGAGTCCTGTCGGCTGGAAGAGAATCATCCAGATTGTTGCCGCAACGACTGACGAAAGGACAGCCGGAGTATAATAGGCCAGCTCAACCATCTTCGACTGAGCGGGACTTCTGAGCTGCATGATGAGAACAGCCAGGAGAAGTGAAACGACGACCATCGGAATGAACGTGCCGATGGTGAATATCAGCGTAGCCTTGAGTGAATTCAGAAGCGAAAAACCGCCGTTAGACTGCGTAAACAGATATTTGTAGTTGTCAAGGCCCACATAATCCCACGTACGCCGGAGCGCATCACGGTTCGTGAGGCTTGTTATGAAGGCACTGATGATCGGGTAGAAACTGAAGACTGCAAAGAAGACAAGACAGGGAACCGTAAAGAGGAAGCCCCATCGTGCAAGCTTTCGTTCGATGCTGTAGTTATTCCTGATTTTCATTGTTGTCAATCCAAGATAGCGGGCACGAAGACCCGCTATCAGTCATTTCTGAATTTTTTATCTCAGTCCGCAAGGATTTCGAGAACTGTCTTCTGAAGTGCATCATATGCATCAGAGGGCTTTACACCCTGGAGCATGACCTGCTTGACAGCACTGTTGATTGCACTCTGGATTTCGGATGCACCCTTTCCATAGTAGACGATGTGAGAACGTGCAAAGTCGTCCTTGAATACGCCGGAATAAGGCATCGAAGCATATGTCTCGCCTTCCATGAGGGCCTTTGTAGGCTGTATGAGACCAACCTTGGTCAGGTACTCTTCAGCATGTCCCTCTGTCAGGAGGAAGTATCTGATGAGTTCCCATGCCATCTTCTGCTCTCTCTCGCTCTTGTCGGCATTGACCATATAGAAATGGCCGTAGTAGCAGCCTGCAACGTCCTTGACGGCATCCTTGAAGACAGGATACGGAACAACCATCCACTCTCCGCTGTTGTAGAAGTCGGGGTTGTCGGAAAGGATTCTTGCTTCCTGGTAGAGACCGGTGTTGCACATTGCGATGTCACCGTTATCCTTGTTGAAAAGCTTTCTTGCAGCAGTCAGGGTAGGATTGCCGAGATTTTCTCCGTCGGGTCCCCAGTTCTGCATGAACTCGAGTGCCTTGATCCATGCATCACGGTTGACGCATCCGTCCTTGGCATTGAGTTCTCCGCCAAGCTGTTCGACCATCGGAACGAAATATGTGAGCTCATAGGAATATCTGAAGTCAAAGCCGCGGCGTGTTATGATGTCGCCGTCCCTGATGACGATCTTCTTGGAGATATCTGCCATATCCTCCCATGTCCTGGGGTAATCCTTCTCCGGATCAAGGCCGGCATCCCTGAAAACCTTCTTGTTGATATAGATTGACCAGTTGGTCAGCTCGAGAGGAAGACCATAGACTCCGCCGTCATATACGACACCGTCAATCATTCCGTCCTCGTAGCTTGCTATGAGAGCTTCTGCATTGTCGAAGCCGAGAGTCTTGTAGTCAGCCTCTGCAACTCTTCCTGCCTCGATGTACTGGAACTCATTCTCGATCGGAAGATTGAAGAATGACGGGCCCTCTCCCGAAGCGAATGCAGTCTGGATGAGTTCGCGAAGCTTCTCTGCACTCTGACGTGTGACATTGACCGTCACATTCGGATGCTTTTCACAGAATTCTGCAATATATCTCTCTTCAAGAGCCTGTCTTGCGGCATCCTCATGAGTCCAGAATTCAAGCACGATCGGACTGTTGTCATCAGCCTTGCTTTCTGCTGCGCCTGAAGCGAAGACAGGCATGACAAGGGCAAGAACTGCCATAAGTGTGATAATCGTTTTTTTCATCGTTTCCCTCCAAAGAAAACTTTCGTAGGGAAGATTATCACATACTTTCAGTCATTCATGTTGCAAAAAGTTGCATCCATAGCCATTTTTCATGCAGTCATAAATTTTTCTTATATACAGGCAGTCATCCTATCTTGTAAGAAGAACAGCCCCCAGGGGAGGTACGGAAATGCACTTTTCAGCCCAGGTCTTCTCTTCGCGCAAGATGTCGCCCTCGAGTATTATCTTCCATCTTCCTTCCGGAAGCGTACCGAGAAAGGACTGAGGATTGGGATTCACGATTGCAATTCCCTCTATCCCGCTTTCAGTACCGTATGTAATGTAGATTGAGTTGTTGTTCCAGACGGTTGCATTTACGTCCGAGTGCCGTATGAAGGCGTATTTGCGGCGCAGCCGTATCAGGTCCCTGTACCAAAGGAACATCCTCTTCTGTTCACTGCCCTCGCTTATGCACTCCCAGTCGAGGTTGTTGACACTGTCGGGAGAGTTGTAACTGTTGTCCTCTCCGCCCTTTGACCTCATCGTCTCTTCTCCCGAGAGGAAAAAGACGATTCCCCGGCTGAGCATGAGGATGGCGGCACCGAAACGGTTCATCCGTATCCTCTCTTCCAGGCTTTTTTCTCCGTTTACGAGGGAAAGCTTATCCCAGAGGGTATTGTTGTCATGGGCCGACATGTAATTGACCACCATACCCGGCCGCACCGACCATGATACATGCGGAGAGCCGCTTCCGCCCCTTATTCCGAATGCCACGCGGCAAGCCTCTTCGCGCCCCGCATTCGCGTTGATGTATCCGCCCCTTCCCGGGTTGAAGACGCTGCCCTTGAGACCGTCCCGCATGACATCGTTGAAGACCGCCACAGCTCCCGCAGCACCGCTGAGGGCATTCAGGAGCCGGACATTCGGCTGATATGAGAGACGATGATAATCGAGGGCACACCTGCCGCCGCTCCAGCCTTCCCCGTAGATGAGGCATCCCGGATTGATCGAATGCAGCCGTCTCTCGATTTCCTGCATTGTTTCAAGGTCATGAATGGCCATGAGATCAAAGCGGAAACCGTCAATATGATACTCCTTCGCCCAGTAGGTGACACTGTCGAGCATGAACTTGCGGAACATGACTCTTTCGGACGCCGTCTCGTTTCCGCATCCGCTTCCGTTTGACGGAGTTCCGTCACTGTTGTAACGGTAATAGTAGTATGGAACAGTCCGGTTGAGGGAAGAATCGGTTTCATAGGTATGGTTGTATACGACATCCATCACGACTCCGATTCCCGAGCGGTGCAGTGCCTGCACCATCATCTTGAATTCCCTGATCCTCACTTCAGCGTGCCGGGGATCTGTCGAATAGCTGCCTTCCGGACAGTTATAGTTCTCAGGGTCATATCCCCAGTTGAACTGAGGCCCTTCACTTTCCTCGTCAACACTCTGATAGTCAAAGACGGGAAGGAGCTGCACATGCGTGACTCCGAGCGATACAAGGTAATCAAGTCCCACTGGAAATCCGTCCCTGTTTGTCAGGCCGTGTTCCGTAAATGCAAGATATTTGCCCCTGTAGCGGCTCTTTTCGATGCGGTTCGAGAAATCCCTTACATGAGTCTCCCATACTATGGCGTCGGAATATGAGGTGATTCCGGAAACAAAGCCGTCTTCCTCAAAGCCCTCGGGGTCGGTAAGACGCAGGTCCACGACCATCGCCCGCTTTCCGTTGACGCCGACAGCCCTGGCATAGGGATCGACTGCCTCCTTTGTTCCCAGCGTCGTCGTCACGGAATATGTATAGTATGTTCCATGCCCGCACTTCTCCCGGGCTTCCCAGACTCCTTTTTCCCTTCTCTCCATGGGGATGCTCCGGTATGCCGTTCCGCCGTTTCCGGAGGAAAAGAGATTAAGGAAAACGGAGAGCGCTGTCGGTGCCCAGAGACGGAATATGGTACAGCCGTCACTGATTACTGAGCCGAGGTCGTCTCCGTCATAGGCATAAGAGGCATTGAAATCACTGCCGTCGAAGACTGACGGGGAAAAGACTGACGGATCATATATCCTCCCGGGTGATATGATCTCTTCTCTTTGTGTTCCATTCTGCATTTCCATTGACAATTCCTCTTTTCTCATGCCCGGATGGACGAGCCCGCAATGCATTGTATATGAGAGCGGAAAATTCCTCCATAGAGAAAAGGGAAAAATTCAGAATCCCTCATCAGGAAGGACGGGACGGAAAGCCCATATGCTTCTCTCTTTCGCACCGGTTTTTCCATGCCTTCGAAAAAACTTGAACTTTTAACTGTCCGGGTCTAACCTCAGGAAAGGGGAAAAGATTCCGGCATATGCCGCTTTATGTTTCTTCGGGCAGGGTATTGAGGCTGATTTATGAAAAAAGCGGCAAACATCACAGATAACATCGAATCTGTCATGACAGATGAACTTCCTAAGGACAGAGGGAATGCTCCCGGTGAAAAAAGAATAGGGGGAAGAGTTCTCGCCGATGGCGTAATCGAACTTCCGGTAATCACTGAAATCGACTATGAGGCAGGACTGGAAAAGAGCCGGAAGCTTTTCGGACGGTTCGGCTGCTCCGCCATTACAAAGATACTTGAGGACGGAGACGTGATTATCGGACGCTCATTCGACCTCATATACAGCGATAATCCGGCATATATCATCAGAACGGCAGCTGAAGGCTCCTACCGGACAACCGGACTGGCATACAACGTATTTGACGGGGCTTCGTTTTCAGAAGCTGCAGCAGAAGGCATCAGAAGGGACGAACTGCTGACCCTTCTCTTCTTCACTGTCGACATCATGAATGAGAAGGGACTCTACATAGAGGCAAACATGCGCCCCGAGGAGCCTTCGTCGACAGGAATCCTTCCGTCAACCGGAACAAGGCCGGATGCAGGATCCCCCATTCCCTTTCCGGCCCTGGTGAGGTATCTCGGAGAAAGATGCGCGACAGTCGGTGAGGCACTTGAAAAAGCATATTCACTCAATGTCTGCGGCATGGATGCAGACAGCTTCTTCTGGAGCGGCGCTTACCTGATGGCTGATGAAACAGGCCGCCACGGGGTTCTTGAGCTTGTGGACAACAGACTCATCTGGACGGAAGGACAGGACTGCCACACAAACTTCTTCATCAGCGAGGAGTACCGCAGGAAGTCCCTCTTCGGAGAAGGACTGGGAAGGTACAACACCCTCACAAAAGGCATCGGGGATGTACAAAGCGAAGAGGACATGGCCCGGCTCATCAGGAGTGTCAGATACAGCCAGCTGCTTGAACCCGGCAGCAGTCTGTTCGATCCGAGAAGCGAATTCACGGGATACGAGAAATCCTTTGCAGACGAAGGCGGGATGCTGACCATGAAAATGTCCGGGGAAGAAAGGTACAGAAACCGGATCATGAACCTGATAGCACAGTATGCGGAGAAGGTCCGGAAGTCAGGGAAGAAGAATCTGATGTGGATGTCAATCTGGCAGACGACTGTCAGCTGCACAAGGAGAACACTCAGGGTCACATTCTTTGAAGATGACAGCCGCACATTCATTTTACGTGTCTAGATGAACGCCTTCGGAGGAAGCATGCTTCCCGCGTTTCTATAATCTGGAGGTTTGAATGAAGAAAATAATTTCACAGTCGGCGGTACTCTTGTTCTGTCTCATTGTTCTTTTGAATCTAAGCGGGTGTGCAACGCCGAAGGAACCGCTGAAGCTGAAGCATCCCTCTGCGACATTCTCGCTTATCGGAGACCATGTCATAGAGCTTTCCACAATCACGAGCATAGACTTCGAGAAGTCACTTGAGCTCTTCGAGAAGGAGTATGGAAAGTACGGCTGCACGACAGTGGGCAAGGTAATATCGAACGGAGATATGATTGTAGGGCGCTCTTACGACCTTTCATACAGTCACTCTCCCGCAATAGTCGTACGCACTGCCATTCCCGGACATCTCAAAACAATCGGAATATCATACAACGGCTTCAACGGCGGTGCTTCATTTGACGAGCTCATCCGCAGGGGACCAACCGAAGAGGATCTCCTCACAATCTATAACCTCACCGGAGACGTACTCAACGAAAAGGGATTCTACATCGAAGCCAACATGAGGGAAACACAGCCGGCAGAGACGGGAATAGCGGAATGCTCCGGCACAAAGCCGGGAGCTGAAATCAGGCTCAGTTTTGCCGCCCTCATCAGATATCTTGGGGAAAGGGCCTCAACTGTCGACGAGGCACTCGAGATTGCAGACAGCCTTGATGTCTACGGTTTCCGGACCGACGCATACAGCTGGGCATGCGGACTGTTCATGGCTGATGCGACAGGCCACTACGGAGTTCTTGAACTCATTGACAACAGGCTTGTGTGGAATGACATGCAGCAGGCACAGGCAAACTTTTATCTCAGTCCGGAATACGCCGACAGGGTAACAGTCGGTCAGGGAATGGGCAGGTATGACGTTGTAATGGCCGGGGTGAAGAATGTTGACAGCGAAAGGGACATGCGTGCACTCATCGAGTGTGTCAGGTACCGGCAGAACCTTGACCCCGAAACATGCATCTGGGACCCCGTCGGAGAAATACCCGGCACGGTAATCGAAGGCAAGACCTACTACATCAAGGATGCCCTCGACGAGAACAACAGGGAATACCTGATGGACTATCTCAAAAAGAAAGCTGAGGGAGAGAAGATAAAGACGATAAAACAGCGGAGAGACGAAAACTACATCTGGCTCTCGGCATACCAGACTGTCGTCAACTGCAACAAGCGCACAATGAACGTGGTATTCTTTGAGGATGACAGCCTTTCGTACCACTTCACTGTCTGATTATGCTCTCCTGCATTTTCCCCTGCACCGGCAGGGGATATTTCATAGTCATGGCACAGATGTGAATATGCCGGGCTTATCGTGAATCCTGCCGTTTCTTCAGCAGACACCTTTTCCGTAATTCTCCGTTTCCGTGACTCCCGGCCTGCCGAAGCGGTGAAGTCTGACGGCAGGAAGGGGGACGGATTTTCCTGAGACCAACCGGGCAATACCGCAAACCGTAACGGAAGACTGAAGCCGTTTTCTCCTGCAGAAAAGAGGAACCTTCATTTCTGCTTCAGAAGTTCATCCGCAAGTGCCAGGATTTCCTTCTTGTGTTTCTCACGCTGTCTTTTCAGGATACAGGTATACAGCGGATAGGCTGCAACCATGATGAAAATCCCGCTTAGTCCTACTGTGATTGAAACCGCAGGAGCATAGTTACCGAAGACAGAACCGAGCTCGGAGAGATATATGCTGAGTCCCGTGCCGAAGATGAGTGTTCCTATGATGCCTGCGGTAACCGAAACAGCCGCGGCTGTGCTCTCGCATTTTCTGTCAAGATTCTTCAGCCTTTCCAGTCCGTCTGCCTTCTTCTCCGTATACTTGTCCCGGATTCTCTTTATCTCGTCGCTGTCCTCGGCTGAATATGTCATTCTGAATGTGTCATTCTCACTCATGTTTCATCCCCTTCATTAAGTTTAAGCCTCACAGTAAAGATACTGCCCTTACCGGGCGTGCTCTCAACCGATATTTCGCCCCGCATTATGTCCACAACTCTCTTTACAAGGGCAAGCCCGAGCCCGTTGCCCTTCGAAGAGCGGGATCTGTCTCCCTGATAGAACTTCTCGAAGATATGCTCTCCTACATCCTTTGTCATCCCGATACCGCTGTCGCGTACGGATACCGAAACATAACCTCCCGATGAAATGAGGGAAAGAGAAACATTACCTCCCTCCGGGGTGAACTTGAAGGCATTTGAAAGAAGGTTGTTCCATACGAGAGAAAGGAGGTTTTCATCTGCCGTTATCATGACATCGTCCGGAATATCCGTTTCGATTCCGATATCACGGGCCTCCCAGACCGGTTCGAACTGCAAGAGAGAGAGCCTCAGCTGCTCCGAGAGATTGTACTTCCTTCCCTCCGGGAAGATCTTCTGGTTTTCGAGCCTGTTCAGCTGCAGGATATTCATGATCATGCTCGTCATCCTGCGGGAGGAGTCGATGATGCTTCTTGCGTACTCAAGCCTCTTTTCCTCACTGAGGTCCGGCTCTTCGAGAAGAGTCCCGTAGTTCTGCATCACTGCAAGAGGGGTCTTCATCTCATGCGAGACATTCGCGATGAAATCGCAGCGGAGGGTTTCCACACTGCCGAGTTCCTCTGCCATCGTGTTTATGCCGTCGATTATCTCGCCGTAATGGCTGTCGAGCCCGATGATTCCCTTTGCAGATATCTTCACTTTGAAATTGCCTTTCGTTATTTCCCTGAGGGCATCGCGGATCCGTTTCGTTATCCTGTCCGTAGTCAGTCTCCGCCAGATTACATCAAGCAGAAGAAAGAGAAGGCTTAGAACAAAGACATTCACGAATGTCGCCCTCGCTGCCTTTCTGAAATTGTCCTCGCTGAATGTTATTCCCAGTTCTCCGGAGAGCAGGGAAAGGAAGAGTATCATCGAGCAGGTGACTACAAAGGATACAAGGAGAAAGAAGAGGACATACCGGTAGATTCTCCTCAGAATCTCATTCTTCATTTATTACCGCCTTGTACCCCAGTCCGTGAACTGTCCTGATTTCAAAGGCATCGCAGCCGGAAAGCTTCGCCCTGAGTTTGGTCATATAGACATCAACGGCCCTTGGAGCAGTATCCGAATCGGAAGACCAGAACTCGTCCATAAGCTGTGTTCTCGTGAAGGTCTTCTTCGGATAGCTCAGAAGCTTGTAGAGAATCGAGAATTCCCTCGCTGTCAGCGGCACCTCCTCTCCGTTGAGATATACCGTGTGCTCATCACTGTCCATTACGAAATTCTTCAGCTGAATCTTTTTCTGGGAGGCAATCCTTGCCCTCCGGAGAAGAGCTCCGATTCTGAGAAGCATCTCTTCAAGGTCCACCGGCTTGACCATGTAGTCGTCGATTCCTATTCTGTAGCCCCTTTCCTTGCTCATGATATCGTCCTTCGCCGTCATGAACATGATGGGAATATCCTTACTTGTGCTTCTCACGGTACGGGCAAACTCGAAGCCGTCGGTACCGGGCATCATTATGTCCGAAATGATGAGATCGAAGATATTGTCGTAAAGTG
>CAVBWE010000114.1:0-5202 GCA_963598715.1 Sphaerochaetaceae bacterium
GATAAGCGAATATCAGGGACAGGAAGGCTATGAGTACCTCGGAACGGAGGAGTACACTCCGGCGAGAATCAAGAAGATGCTCAGCGCTTCCTCAATCAACAACACGGAATCCTTCAGGGTTGTCATAAGGGCCAGGGACCCCTATGAGGCAACGTTCATCAATGACGCCATCCTCTATTTTCTTCCCGACGAGATAATCCGTGTCGTAAAGGCCGGTGCCGTTGAGATAATTGACAATGCTTCCGTTCCTCAGGAGCCCTGTTCCCCTAGCATCATGAAAAACACGGTACTCGGCGGGCTTGTCGGCTTTGTGCTCATATGCGCCATAATAGTCGTTCTTTCTCTTCTTGATTCACGGATACACAATGAGGATGATCTGACTGAAGAGTTCAAGGATATTCCGATTATCGGTACAATTCCCTCCTTTGATGCACACTCCAGAAAAGGCGGCGGAAAGGAGAGAGCAGGAAAGGGAAGTGCAAAAAGTCTTCCGAAGGCTGAAAAGAGCGCCCCGAAAGCGAAAAAAAGTGCTGAAGAGGATGATGATGACTGGGAGGATGAGTGAAAATGGCTCAGAAGAAAGGTAATGTGGCAGAATCTGAAAAGCTGAATCTCATTGACGGCGATACTTCCTTCGGCGTAATCGAAGCCTATAAGACATTGAGGGCCAATCTCCAGTTTGTATGTCCTCATCCCGGCTGCAGGACCATCCTTTTCACATCGAGTATAGCTCATGAGGGAAAGTCGAGTACGTCTCTTAATACGGCTTTCACCATTGCCGAGACGGGACATCGTGTACTTTTAATTGATGCAGATATGAGGGCAAGCCATATTTCCTATGACCTGTCGCTTAAAAGCAGCCCCGGACTTGCGGACCTTCTGGCGGGAACTGTCGAGAACGACGACAGAAATGCCGTTATCCAGAAATATGCATTACGCCCTTCACTCGATATAGTCGTTGCGGGAAAGATTCCGCCTAATCCTTCAGAACTCCTGGGCAGCCCGAGAATGGTTAGTTTCCTTGAGGAGTGGAAGAAGGAGTACGACTACATAATAATTGACGGTACTCCGCTTGGCATCGTGTCCGATGTTCTTGTGCTTTCAACTGCAGTCGACGGTTTTGTGGTTGTAGTCAGGGCAGATATGACTTCAAGGTACATGCTTCATGATGTTACCGATGCAATAACGCGCGCAGGAGGTAAAACCCTCGGCTTCGTACTTAACGGAATCAGGACAAAAGGGTCAAGCTACGGTAAATACGGCAAGTACGGCAAGTACGGAGATTACGGAAACTACGGTTCCGGTGAGAGGTAAGAGATTTTCTCTTGAGATACCCCTTTGTTACCGTCCTGGAGATTCATTTTTGAGCTTTCGGGGAATAACCTGATGTCTTGCTCCGGGCGTGCTGTTCTGTGTAAGCCGTCCCTGCGGTATCCCGGGCTTTTTTTTCATCCCGGACCGGGTAAGGCTCATATGACAATGAATTTCCGGTGTCTTTGAGTTTCAGCATGTCCTTCTTGCAGCCGGATTTACAGGAACGTACAGGAGAAATCCTCTTCTGCCGTAAAGTTTCCTCTCATTCATTTGCCGTGCCCTTATGAAAAACCGGCTTAACTTCTCAGACGGGATGCATCAGGTTTCAGAATGCACGTACGGCATAGAATGCATGTTTGAATCTGCGGCGTTCTATAATTTCGTTATAGAACGGGTCATCATCCGGAAAGCTTATCTTCCATGCCCATACTGAAAGCGGGTAATCATCCTCCACGGAACTAGACCAGTATTCTCCGTCTGAAAGACTCTTATCCTCTGTTTTATTTTTCCATATTGCTCTGAGTTCATATATGCTAGGCAGAAACCAGTCATCATATTTCGTGCCTTTGCCGTATTCATAACATTTCCTTGCTGCAGGGAAATTACCTTTTGCCCGCAGAAGCTCATAGGTATTACCTCTTCCGCAGCCTATATCATAGTGTGTATTGTGTCTGTCGTCCTCATCTGAAAAGGAATCAGCCTCCAGCGGTTTTTCGGACCTTTCGAGGTACCGCCATGTGTACGGAACTTCCTTTCCTCCCTCAAGCGGAATGTAATATGACGTCTTTTCTTCTTTGTTGTCATAGCAGATGATGCCGCCTGCAGGCCCTTTTTGTCCGATTTTGTATTCGTTATACTTCCACTTAGCCGTCAGTGTGGTATCGTCGGTAATGACATCCTTATTGAAATCGAATCGGGTATCTCCCTTCATCCAGCAGTCGAAGGAGAAGCATTCCCGTGTCGGCTTATTCTCCGGGCAGACAGCTTTTTCTCCTGCCCTGACTTCCTGGATCAGAATTTTTCCTTCTCCTCCGTTCGTGTCGAACTTCACGTTATATATGCGTACCCACACCGCATATATTGTCAAATCCTCCATTACATCTCTGTCAAAACTGTATTCGTATTCCTCTGACCCGTCCTTTGTTGTTGACCACCTTACAAAATCATAACCGGTTCTTGACGGATTCTCGGAGGGTTTAGTTGCCTTTTCTCCCTCTTTTACAATCTGATCAGTTATATTTCCCGCACCACCGTCAAGATTGAAAGTAACTGTATATACATTCTCCCATATGGCATAGAGAAAGAGATCTGACGTGACGGGAGTATTGAAATCGTAAGGCTCCGTCCCGTATTCCTTAACGGTCCATCCCATGAACCTGAAGCCTTTGCAGACAGGTTCGACAGACGGCTTGACGGCTTTTTCTCCATATTTTACCGACTGCTCAGGGACATCTCCGGTTCCTCCGGACAATTTGAATATAACTCTATATTCTTCCTGCTCCAGGGTTCTGTCGTTACATGAGACAAGAAGCAGAAATGCAAGGCACATGAAAATAAGACGCAATGTTTTTTTCAAGGGGAATATCTCCTCCAATCCTATAATATAATAAGATAACCGGTTATTTTTGCAACATTTTTGAGAATTGAACAAGGTAATCCGATTCTGCCTTCATTGTTCAGTAAAATCACTTTTGTCCTTGTTTCCGTTTCTTCGCGGGCGGGCCGCAAAGCCGGGAATACCGGAGGGGAAGCGGCGAACTCAATAAGCTGTCAGCCCGGCCTTTGAACTGCATATAGCGCCAGCAATCCCGTCTTCTTCCGGATGGGATAATCCATCCGTGCAGGAAAGGCCGTTGCCGTTTCGGATAAGTGACAATGTCTTTATCCCCGGTAGTCAGAATCAGCGGACAGTATGAAAACGCCGGTTTGTGTCCACAGGCGAAGAAACAGTATTTCCTTGTCTTCCCTGTTTTCTATAGACGCCAAAATGATCTGACCCTGGATTCCGGGAATCCCGATTATCGGAATAATTCCTTTCCATGATGCACATTCCGGAAAAGAAGAAGGGAAGAGGAAAGCCGGAAAGGAAAGTGTGATAATCTGGGAGAGCGAAAAGTCAAGGCGCTTCTTCATTTCCCGGATTAAAGAAAGCGCATTCTGTCATGAATGCTGAGCGAGTCTGTTGTATGCCCCTCTTTACTCCGATGAAGTTTGAAATGTACAGAAGAAACCTTCTCTGCAGTAAAGATCTTTTTCCTTTAACTGCGGTACTCTGAAAAAGCTCTCTTAACTTCCTTTTCCATTGCGTCAGGCTTCAGAATGCACGTACAGCATAGAATCTCAATTCATTACCGTAAGACATCCATTTTTCATCATTACAATAACCTTTCATTTCTTCATCATAAGGATACTTTTCGACATATGTTACATATGCCTTTGATCCGTCATCAAAGTCTGTAAACTCGGAGCTTGTCCAAAAGTAACTCGTTTCGTCTATCAACATCCATTCTTTGTCTGCGTCTATCAGTGCATTGTATATTGCTTTAAGTTCATATCTGCTCGGCAGGAACCAGTCATGATAATATTTCGTGTCTTTGCCATATTCGTAGCATCTTCTTGCTGCCGGATGATCATAATCTTTTTCCCGCAGAAGCTTATAGGTGTTGCCTTTTCCGCACCCTATTTTATCATGTGTGTTATATTTTTTAAAACCCTTCTGCTCTGAATATGTTGCAGTTCCTACTATACCGTCCGACCTTTCGAGGTACCGCCATGTGTATGAAACTTCTTCTTCTCCCTCAAGCGGAATGTAATACGATGTCTCTATTTTTCCATTGTCATAGCAGATGATGCCGCCTGCAGGCCCTTTGTCTCCGATTGCGTATTCGTTATACTTCCATCTGGCCTTCAGTGTGGTATCCTCAGTGATGATATCATTATTGAAATCGAATTGAATATCTCCTTTCGTCCAGCAGTCGAAGGAGAAACCGCCTCGGGTCGGCTTATCCTCCGGCAAGACAGCTTTTTTTCCTGCCCTGACTTCCTGACTCAGTATTTTGCCTTCCCCGCCGTTTGTGTCGAACTTCACGTTGTATACACGGTTCCATACGGCATAAATTGTCGTGTCGTCTGTAATTTCCTTGTTGAAATCAAACTCCGTTGTGCCGTTGGCGGTATCTGACCACCTGTAAAAATCATAGCCTGTTCTTGTGGGAGTTTCTTTGGGACGTGTTACCTTTTCTCCCGCCTTCAGTATCTGTTTCTCCTCATCCGGTACACCTCCGCCAAGATTGAATGTTACGGTATATATGCGCTGCCATACGGCATATATGACAGTATTGGAAGTGACGGGAGTATTGAAATCGTAGCTGATTTTCCCGTCCTCGGTGAGAGACCAGTGCACAAAGCTGTAGCCTGTCTTCACCGGTGAGGAAGAAGGTCTGGAGACCGTTTCTCCGTCCTTCACCAGCAGGTGATTCTCGCTGTCCCAGGAGCCCCCCGCGAGGTCAAAGGTGACGGTATATATTTCTCCTGATGATCTTCTGTCGCTGCAGGATGTGAAAATCAGGCAGACAGCAAGAAGAACAGTCAGGATGAGTATGGTTTTTTTCATGAACTTTCTCCTTCAATCAAGTTACATGATAGTTTACCCGGTTGTTTTTGCAACATTTTTCGGTGATTGAAGTGTGTCAGGATTACGGAAAATTCAAAAAATGGAGCAAAGTCTCCTGAAATCAGCCTGACGGGGAAAATCCGGCTGCTTCTCATTCGAGCGTGAATGTCAGCACAACGGGCTGATGATCGGAGTATGCGTAGCCGGTATCCCAGACGAGAGAGGAGGCTTTGATGTTGTCGCTCACGAGCCATCCGTCGACGACGGTTTCATAG
>CAVBWE010000115.1:0-8057 GCA_963598715.1 Sphaerochaetaceae bacterium
TTATGAGAGCGTAACAGGATGTTCAATCCGGAACCACATAGAGGAAATCGTCGTTGCTTCTCCTGTTACCTGGGCACGTTATCTCGGAACACCGAACGGTGATGTCTACGGTTATACTCCGGCAGGCTGGGACGGAATGTTCCCGCGTGTGCAATGTGCACACCGGGAGGATTACACGATAAAGGGACTGAGGTTTGTCGGCGGACACGGCACGCAGATGGACGGCTACTCGCAGGCATATCTCTCGGGACGTGAAGAGGCAATGTATTTCTTCGAAGAGATGGAGAAGGAGGGAAGATAAGATGTCACGTAAATACAGTTATTCAAGAGCAGGCCTGAAGGGTCTTACACCGTTTCCGTTCCTCGGGGAAGTAAAGACGAGGCTGAAGGCGATAGAAGAGGCTCCCGACACAATGCCTCAGACGGTATTTTCGGCAAATGCACTTGCCTCTGCCCTTCATCCTTCCGTGCAGATGGCCAGGGTCAGGAGCATTACGGAGCATAAGGGGGCAAAGAGCTTTGTCCTTGAGCCGGACAGGAAGAACGGGACGGAAAAGCTTGCATATTTTCGTGCCGGTCAGTACGTGTCGGTTTCACTTTCAATAGGAAAGGCAGTTGTAAACAAGCCTTATACGATAGCATCGAATCCGAAGGATGCACTGGAAGACGGTACATATACACTTACGGTGAAGGAGAGTGCAGCGGGCTATGCCAGCCGGTATATCCTCGATAACTGGAAGGTCGGGACGGAAGTGAAGATGAGCGGGCCGCTGGGAGAGTTCTATCATCAGGATCTCAGGGACTCGGGAAATGTGATCGCCATTGCAGGAGGATCGGGAATAACGCCTTTCTTTTCAATGGCTTCGGCAATAAAGGATGGAATCGAGGATTTTTCGCTGACGATTCTCTACGGCAGCCGTACCAGTGATTCAATTCTTCTCAGGGATGAACTTGAAGAGGCAGCATCCGCTTCGAACGGAAAGGTCCGTATCATCCATGTCCTTTCGGATGAGGAGAAGCAGGGCTATGAACATGGTTTCATTTCTTCCGATATCATAAGAAAGTATGCCCCTGAAGGTGAATATTCGGTTTTCGTATGCGGGCCGTCAGCTCTCTATGCATATGAAAGGAAGGAGATAGAGAAACTGTCTCTCAGACCCCGGTTTGTCCGCTATGAGCTCTCCGGTGATTCCGTCATAGCCGGCCGTGACGATGCATTCCCTGCGGAGGCGAGAAACAGGGAGTTCTCCCTTACGGTTGTGATAAGGGGACAGAAGACTCTTGTCAGGGCAAAGTCCGAAGAGCCGCTTCTCTGGGCAATGGAAAGAGAGGGCATAAAGGCACCGTCCCATTGCAGAAGCGGTGTATGCGGCTGGTGTCATTCCAGGCTTATCGAAGGAAACGTATATATTCCTTCCGACAGGGACGGACGGAGGCTTGCAGACAGGAAGTTCGGATGGATTCACCCGTGTGCATCATATCCTTTGAGCGATGTGGTACTTGAAGTCTATCCTGCAGAGGATTGAGGACGGCGCTTTGAAACGGGTCGGGAACGCAATAACTGTTTCTGACCATGATATTTGAAAGCATGATGTGATGAAATTTAAAATGGAGGGTGCTGCCCTGTTATTCTTTGCAGCATCCTTCGTTTTCTTTCTCATGAACCGGTAAAGGCGGCATTGAACCGCCTTTTTCCGTCAATAGTATTCGCCGGGAACCTCAAGCACGAGATCCGAAACGGGGAACGAGGCACATGGATGTATGTAACCGTATTTCCTGTCGGCCCAGCGTCTTGCCTCATTCTCTTCAGGAAGGAATACTTCTCCCTTGAGAAGCCTTGACCTGCACCATCCGCACTCACCCGAGTGACAGCGTGAAGGTGCCTTTATTGCGGCTCTCTCCATGGCTGTGAGAACACTCTCATCGGCCGATGCCTTTATTCTGTATTCATTTTCACCCTGTCTTACCGTGATCGAGAATGTCTTTCCCCTTGCTTCCTGAGGGTATCCCTTCTCTTCCCATGGCCTCTTTGTCACGTCAATCATCTTCCGTCTGAAAAGTCTCTGCGGAAGACCAAGCTTTCCGATTTCAGGTTTTACGAAACGGTACATGGCTTCAGGTCCGCAGAGGAAGACTGAATACCTTCCGTCGGCAGGTGCATACCTGCGGATCAGATCCGCATTTATGAAGCCGTGTTCGTATCCGTTCCTTTCCTCGTCGGAGAGCACATGCACAACCTTCACTTTAGGCGTTGCCCGGGCAATTTCCTCAAGCTCCTTTCCAAAGAGAATCGAGTCCGCGGTTCTTGAACCGTAGAGCAGGGTAAGCGAGAAGTCTTCGACATTGTCCCGGATGGCGTATGCCATCGAAAGAAACGGTGTGATTCCGCTTCCGCCTGCAAGTGCGATGACAGTCTTCTCGTCCCTCATGCCCTCATAGTAGAACTGTCCGAGCGGACTTGAGGAAATGATTTCATCTCCGACTTTCCATTCTGAAAGTATCTTCTCGGCTGCAAAACCCTGGGGATTGCTCCTGACAGTAATGCAATAGCTTCCGCTGAGGGCATCGAGCGGACTTGAAGAAATGGAATATGCCCTTGTCACGAAGCTGTTTCCGAGGGGGAGCTTGAGTGAAAGATACTGTCCCGCACGGAAGTAGGGCAGGGCTTCTCCGTCCTTTCTTCTGAGAACATATGTCTTTGAAGAAGCGTTTTCATGACTGATTATTTCCGAAATTACAAGATTTAGCGTATCGGGGTGGAGATGCGCAGCCTTCCGGTTCATTGCAAATTCCCCCGTTATTTCCTTTGCGGGAGCGTTCGCAATTGCCTTCTCCCTGACCTTGGGCATGTTTTTGAACTTGAGCATGTCAAGTTTTCCGATCAAGCCGACTTTAACATTGAGTGCCATTATTTCCTGCCTCCCATTTCCTTGAGATCCTTGAGTGCGTTAAGTGCCATGAGCTGTCCGCATACCATTGATGCGGAATATCCGTCGCCTCTGGGCCCGGCGGCTCCGATGGGTCTGAGACCCTTTATGGGGTAGTCGGATGAGAGCATCATCATCCTGGCCATCATGCCGTCCCAGTCTCTTGTCTCATAGCCGTAGACCGAGCCCTCAGGCACGTTGAGGTAACGGCAGAATGTCAGGGGTGAAGCGACTTCCATCTCTTCAATGTGTCCCCTCAGGTCGATTCCGGTCTTGTCCTTCAGGGATTTCACGAACTTTTCAGCACCTTCGTTCTTGAATTTGAAGTAGTCCTTTTCTTCAATTGTATTCCAGTCGGAAGGGGAGGCGAACGTGGTGAACGAACATACGCATGTACCTGCGGGAGAGAAGCCCGGATTCACGACATTGTAGCAGAGGAAAATCGAGTAGTCGTTATACTTCATTCCCTTCATTATGATCTCATATTCAACTGCAGAGTTGCTTGTCCCCGGAAGGAATATCGAATAGTCCTTTATTCCGAGTTCCTCCGCAGACCTGTCAAGACAGAAGTAGGCAGTATACATTCTTCCGCCGAAAACACCGCCACGGGCCGAGCTGAGCTTCTTCTCCCTCTCGGGGACGATTTCCTGAGGAACCATTTTCCCGAGAATTATGTCGGGATTGATGTTTGCCAGTACGTAGTCTGTGTCGATTCTGCCTTCGTTCGTTTCGATACCGGAGATTCTGTCGCCGGTGAAGAGGAACTTCTCCGCCCTGCAGTTGAATCTGATTTCCCCTCCGAGCTCCCTCAGCCTTTCAACCATTGCAGTGGAAAGTTCGTGTGATGTGTGCGCCGGCATGTAGGCTCCGCGCGATATGTACTTATGGACCATTGCCGCATAATGAATGAATGCAAGATGCTCCATGTCGACTCCAAGATATGACCAGTATATCGAAAGAATATCCTGACACCTCTGGGGCAGGTGAAGTGCATTGAAGACCTTCTTCGTCGAGTAGGCACCGGTACGCAGCATGTTGGGATATTTTGCCTGCAGCACGGCACTGTCAGCGTGCCCCTTCGAAGCCGTAATGTAGGAAATCCCGTCGAGAACCTCCTGGAAAAGGTCGAAGAGCTTCGTCATCTTCTCCCTGGATCCCGGAACATACTTTTCCATGGCATCGATGTAGTTTTCAATGCCGGATGGCATCGTGACATCCATCTTTTCTCCGTCAGAGAATTTCGATACAACACGGTAGCAGTCCGGAATACGTATCCAGTCAAGCTTCACTCCGAGAGAATCAAGGATGTTCCTGACATCTCCCGGGTTATTCTCCGGACCATAGTCACAGATTTCATGCAGGGACGGTTCTATTTCAAAGCGTCCGCGCACAAAGCTCGTAGCGCATCCTCCCGGAAGGTTGTGCTGCTCGATGAGAAGTGTTTTCTTACCTGCTTTCTGGCACTCGAGGGCGGCGATGAGTCCCGCGTTTCCGGCGCCAACGACAACAACGTCATACTTCGGCATAATTTTTTTCCTCACTTTTGTTTGTGGTTGATTGCCCCACATGTAAAGCATAATGCCGTTTTCCATTTCACACAAGAAAATATGAATTGCAATGTGCATTGCACCTGTCATCGGATTACGGCAGGAATGTGCTGCTGAAGCGGAAAGACGCAGGCTTTGCGTTTTTCCGGAGAATACGCTGCGGAGTTCACTCTGTTTTCACTTCTTGCAGTGTGGTGATTTTTCTCCATATGAGCTATCATCATGCAATGAAGAAAAAAGCATGCGGCATCCTCATACTGCTGTTCACCCTTGCTTCCCTTTTTGCAGCTCGGGGAGGAGACTGGGCTCTCAGTTCTCTTAAGCTAGGACTCGGAAACGACAAGTATACATACGGAATATCCCGGAATGACGACGACCAGCTGTCATATTCGGAGCATATCATGCTCAGCGGAGAGAAATGGTATGTCAAGGCGAATCTCAACGGGATAACCAACCGCGGCTGGAGAACGGGATGGGATATAAGCGACGACGACGTTGCCGATACGGATCTTGGTCATTTCCGGCACGGAAGACTGGACGTTACCGAGGTCATGGCGGGTTATAACTGGACGCATGAGTTTTCTTCGCTTTTCAGCATGAAGCTTTCTCCCGAGACAGGTTTCTTCCTTTCAGGCTATACGGGATATGACTTTTTTCAGAATACGGTGCATAAGATACTCTCCATTCACACCGTCAGTCTTCCCTATGACTACACCGGTGTACGTTTTCACCCGTATCTGGGAGGAAATGCAACAGGATTTTTCAGCCTTTTCGACCTTGATTCCTCGTCCTTCGGCATCGCAGCGGAAACGGATGCATATCATGCCTGGGGATTCGAGACATCTCTGAATGCGTCGGTTACGGCAGCAGTCATCAGGGATTACAGGAAAATACTTTCATTTGAACTGGGCTGGAAAAGGGTGTGGGAGCACAATGAGTCATACTCGATGGATCTTTATTCAAGGTATGTCACGGGTCCGTATCTGGGTTTCACGATCGATACGGGCTTCTTCTGTGTGAACTATTTTGCCGAGCTGGAGAATCATTTCGGCTATGCCGTGCTTTCTTTTGATGTGATGTCGCTGATTCTTCCCTCCACGTGGAAGGAGAGCAGGTTCTTCCTTTCGATGGGATTTTCAAGAATGACGGGACTGCAGTTCCAGGAACAGCAGCTGAGATGTCCCATTGACGGAAAGTGGTCGGTTGTTCTCAAGAACAGGTATGTGGCAGGACGTCCTGTCGATGCAAAGGCTGAACTGCTGGAGAAGCCTGAAGAGAACATAAGGCTGAAGCAGGACCATGCAATGACAACCATCGGGCTCTCGTACTCGTGCCCGGTCGGGAAGACAGAAGACTGGGTCAGCGTGTATGCTTCCTGCGGAATCGGCTTCATGAAGTGGAACATAACGGCCCTTCTGAACATGAATACGATTTTTCCCTATCCGAGCATGTCGTTCAGCCCCGTCGAGGGCAACCGCGGAGGAAAGGACTATTCCTTTGTTGCCGACATTGAAGCGGGAGTGACGGTTATTCCTGAAGGACTTGTTACATTCAATGCATGTTCCCTTTCTGTTTCCGTCTTTGCAGGGCTGTCATATGTAACAGGTTCATTCGTGTCCGACTACCGCTATTATGCCGTAAACAGAACCCTCATCAGGGAAGATGAAAACAGATCCTGGACGGACAGCTTTCTTCCCAGATGGGGGCTTATGTTCGACTTCGGCTTCGATATCTGACACTATGGCGAGGCAAGCCTCTCAGAATGTCGTCTCGTCAGGATTTCTTGCCGGTACGACTCCTTCGGGAGTGACATTTTCAATCGCCTTCATATCCTCCAGGCTGATCTCGAAGTCAAAGACATGCGTGTTTTCCTCGATTCTGTCTTTACTGATGCTCTTCGGCAGGGGAATGTATCCCGACTGGAGAGCGTAGCGTATGCACAGCTGGGCAATGCTTCTTCCGTATTTTCCGGAAAGACCGATCATTGTCTCATTATGGAACATCTCGCCCGTTCCCATCGGGGAGTAGGCCTCCAGCACCATGTTCTTCTCCCTTGCATAGGATGCAACCTCTTTCTGATTTATGCCCGGACAGAATTTAATCTGGTCTACAGCCGGCATGATGCTGGCTGTTTCAAGGATGTTGTCGATGTGGTGCGGCCAGAAGTTCGACAGTCCGAGTGCCCGGATCTTCTTGCTTTCGTATGCTTCTTCCATTGCCTTCCAGCATTCCCTGTCGGTTTCTCTCCATACAGAGCGGAATGCCAGCGGATTCGGCCAGTGGATGAGATAGAGGTCAATATAGTCAAGGCCCAGGAGAGAAAGTGACCTGTCTATCGCCTTGAGAGCCCTTTCGTAACCGTGGTCAGGGTTTGCGAGCTTTGTAGTAATGAAAAGGTTCTCCCTTTTCTCTCCGCTTTCCCTCAGATAGTCTCTTACTGCCTTTCCGACACTTTCCTCGTTGCCGTATGCAGTTGCCGTGTCTATGTGCCTGTAGCCGCATCTGAGTGCGTTCAGCACTGCATCGTAAGCCGTTTCTCCGGACGGCGACTGCCATGTGCCGAAGCCTATTACCGGAATCTTTACACCGTTATTGAGAGTGACCGTATCACCCGGATTACTGTAACTGTTCACTGTTTTTCCTCCATCAGGATTTTACCCTGTTATTTCAGGCGGGAAAAGGATGAACTTATCTTTTTCTTCCTCTTTGTCAGTGATGTGCTGCAATTCACTGATGGATAGATGCGGGAAACGTGAGAAGTCTGTAATTAAGGTCAAATGGGCAAAAATCGTCTTCCCGATAGTCATATCGCTGAGTCTCCTTATCCTCCTGCTTTATCATCAGTTTGAAAGAATCAGCCTCAACATGCTTGAAAGAATGAACAGGGACCTTCTGAATCAGAGCGAAGGCATTTTCAGTTATATGAACAGCATAGTCAAGGTTACCGCGACGCATATAATGAATGATCCTTAGAAGAGCAGAAAAGTAGAACTACTTTTTGATCACTAAATTCTTCTCTCTGAAACTGTTCTCCTCAACATGAGCCGGCACCTCAATACCGAGTATCCTGTAGTAATCCTTCACCTGTCTGTTCGGTGAATCAACTGTCACAATACCGTTCTTGGCATGATGCGAGCACATCAGTGACTGGGCCTTGCCGTAGACCTCTGTTGTGGAATGTGCGGAAGAATTCATCTTTTTTCTCAGGAAAAAGATGATTGTGTTTATTATGTCCGCGAGTATCTTTCCCCTTACAGTTGTATCCGTCCACTTCGAAAGAGGAAGAATGTCAAGGTATTCCTTACTCGTCTTGAATACCGTTTCAATATCCGAGCGGCCGAAGTACCGGGTAAACAAATCTTCCGGAGTGGTGTCAATGTTGGAGACAAGGATGAAGAAACCGGCCTTAACCGTCATCCGGTCCTTGTCACAGTTCTTCATCTTCTCGAATTCCCCGTCTTCAAGGTACAGGAGGAAACTGCGGTAGCCTTGAGGGCATTGTCCTGGTCTATATATATAGGCATACACATTCTGTCCGAAGAGGGGAATCTTTTTCTTATGGCCGAAATAGACGTGCTTATTC
>CAVBWE010000116.1:0-4605 GCA_963598715.1 Sphaerochaetaceae bacterium
CAGTAATCCATGAGAGCAGAGTTGTTCTCTGCTCCAGTTCTGGAGAAAAATCTAAAAAAAGACGTCGGAAGTCTCTGAATATGCACTTGCAACGCTGTTTGGAAGGTCCCCGGAACCTGTATGAAAATCTTAAGGAAATAAGGCATTGACATCAATGGAATTACCATGTGTTTGTAATTACTGCCAGTCCGGGCAGGGCTTCCGTCTTCAGTCGTCTTCATGATGCGGTATAAAAGGCGGTCGTGTCGCCTTTCATCATCACTCCTTCTTTTTGCGGAAGGAGAGGTCTTTCATCAAGGCTGAGGGAGGATTCCGGCCGATTGTTTTTCGTAGGAGAGGGATTGAGAGGCGTCCAGCCATAGCGTTTCCGGTCAGTCTGAATACTCAGTAACAGGCTGACTGGGAAAAGCAGCTTCGATCCTGATTCAGGCTGCGCCGCAATCAAAGCATCATGTGAGCCTTCAGTTATTTGAAAACACCGTAAAAGGCTGTTCTCCAGGAGAGAAATGCCGCGACGGAAAAACTGAACGGAGCCTATGAAGCAAAGTGTGATGCATCCTCCAAAATTGATTTCCGCTGTTGAAAAGTACGGAGGATTATCAGTTATGGAGTGACATTTTTCCCGGAATTAAACTATCTTATTCATATGATAAATGCAGTCAACGGAAGCGTTGTGGAGATAAAGGATAATTCGATTACCGTACTGACGCAGGGCGGGGTCGAATATTTCATTGAAATATCACTTATGAGCGCAGGACACTTTCGTCTTCTCACGCCGCAGGAGAGACAATCGGTGAGGGTTCTTACTGTCCTTCAGCACAGGGAGGATGCGATGACTCTCTTCGGCTTTTATGACGAAAAGGAGAGGTTTACGTTCAACGAACTCCAGACAGTACCCGGGATCGGAGCAAAGGGAGCGCTGAAGATTCTGGGGGGAATCAGTGTTGACGAGCTTGCGCTTCTTCTTGACAGACAGGACGTGAAGAAACTCAGCAAGGTTCCGGGACTCGGAGCAAAGACTGCACAGAAGCTGATTCTGCAGCTGAGGAACGTACTTGTCTTTGACGATGAGGAAAAGAAGGGGGGCGAGACAGCTCTTTCGTCATCTGTTACTGCGAGATTCCGCGACTTTATCTCGTCCTTCACGGAGCTCGGTTATGACCGCAAGGCCGTGGTGAAGGCAGTTGAGGAGACTCTTGACGAAAACAGGGAGGAGTATTCACTCCTTTCTGACCGTGAAATTGAAAACAGGATCTTCAATATTGTTCTCAGGAGGATAAATTGATTCAGGAAAACAGAGTCGAACTTGATGAAAATGTTGAGGAAAGGACTGTAAAACCCGAAATCATCGAGCAGGAGGAGACTCAGGAGAATATCCTGAGGCCAAAGTATCTCAGTGACTTTCAGGGACAGAAGGAACTCAAGGAAAACCTGAAGATCTACATCGATGCTGCAAAGAAGAGGGGCGAAGCACTTGACCACATCTTTCTTCAGGGCCCTCCGGGACTGGGCAAGACGACGCTTGCTTCCATCATTGCAAACGAGATGGGGGCGGATATCAAGCTGACAAGTGCCACTGCTCTCGATAAACCGAGGGATCTTGTCGGAATATTGACGAACCTTACTGCAGGGTCGGTACTCTTCATCGATGAAATACACGGTCTCAAGAAGGCGATGGAGGAGACGCTCTATGTTGCGATGGAGGACTACAAGATAGACTGGGTCATCGGACAGGGGCCGTCTGCAAGAACCATAAAGGTTGACCTTGAGCCTTTTACGCTCATCGGCGCCACGACCCGAACCGGTGCGGTAAGCAAGCCTCTTGAAAACAGATTCGGCATTCCCATAAAGATTGACCTCTATCCGCCGGAGGAACTGGCACTCATCATCAAACGCTCTGCCAGGATCCTTGACACGAAGATCACCGACGATGCCGTGATGGATATCGCCGTCTGTTCACGGGGAACGCCCCGTATTGCAAACAGGATACTGAGAAGGGTAAGGGACATCGCTGATGTCAGGGGAAACGGCACAATCAACAGGGAGATGACGAAGATAGGGCTGGAAAAGCTCGGAATCGACAGCTACGGGCTGGACAAGACTGACCGTGATATCCTGCGTGTCATTGCGGACATTTATTCCGGAGGACCTGTAGGACTTGAGGCTCTTGCAGCTTCCCTCAACGAATCGAGCGATACAATTGAAGTCTATTACGAGCCTTATCTCATGAGGCAGGGATATCTCAAGCGTACCACCAGGGGACGCTGCCTTACACAGAAGGCATATACAATAATGAACATCGGGGAAAAATATGCAGACCAGGGATTTTTACTTTGACCTTCCTTCCTCTCTCATTGCCCAGGAACCGTCCGGGAAAAGGGGAGAGGACAGGCTTCTTGTCCTTGACAGGAAAACCGGCGAATACAGTGACCGCATGATGAAGGATTTTCCGTCTCTTCTCCCAGCAGACAGCATTCTTGTCGTAAACAACTCCAGGGTGAGAAAGGCTCGTGTCTACGCAAAAAGCGCACAGAGTGACGGAATTGTCGAATTTCTCTTTCTCGGCGAGAACGGCGATATGAGCTGGAATGCGATGGTAAGCAAGGCAAAGCGCCAGAAAAAGGGAAAGGAATATATCTTCTCAACCATTGACGGCAAGGAGTACATAAGGGGAACTGTCATACGTGAAAACAGTGACGGAACAAGGGATATCATGTTCGAACATCCTGTAAGCGAGGACTTCTTCCGTCTCTGCGGTCATGTTCCTCTTCCTCCGTACATAAAGAGGGAAGACACATTCAGCGACGAAAAGAGATATCAGACGGTCTATGCAAAGAACGAGGGAAGTGTTGCGTGCCCCACAGCAGGTCTTCATTTCACTCAGGAGATACTGGATGAAATAAGAATGCGCAAAATAGAGATAGCGGAAGTTACTCTTCATGTCGGAGCCGGCACATTTCTTCCTGTGAGGACGGACAATATCGAGGAGCACCACATGCATACGGAGAGCTATGAAATATCTCCGGAGACAGCCGAAAAACTCAACAGGGCAAAGCGGGAGGGAAAGAAAATCGTTGCAGTCGGAACAACATCCACAAGAACGCTGGAGAGTGCCTCGTCAGAGGATGGTGTCTTAGTAAAGCCCAGGGGAAAGACAGACATATTCATCTATCCCGGATACCGCTTCCGCTTCATCGACAGTCTTCTTACGAACTTCCACACTCCGGAGTCTACGCTCGTGATGCTCGTCAGCGCCTTTGCAGGTAAAGACAGCATCATGGCAGCCTATAATCATGCCATTGAAGAAAAGTACAGGTTCTTCAGCTACGGGGATGCAATGTTCATAAAAGGCTGAGGCTCATCAGCTTTTCCTCGATTTCCCGTGATATTTCATCAATTGAAGCCGAGCCGTCAACTCTTATGAGTGCAACGCCTTCAGGAAGGGAGGAGAAAACAGAGAGATAGTTGGACCTGACCAAGGAGAGATATTCCTCCCTTTCAAAGAGTTCCTTTTCTTCTCCGCGCCTCTCGATTCTGTCAATTGAATCCGAAACGCTTGTGTCGATGAAAATGACGCAGTCCGGATCGGGGAAACGTGAATTGAGTTTTCTTATTTCATCTTTTTCCAGTTCCACGCTCTGATAGGCATAGGACGAATAGAAATATCTGTCCGATATTACCGTCTCGCCATTTTCAAGGTGCCCCGTTATTCCGTATTCACTGTTGTAGAGATGGTCATCCCTGTCTGCAGAGTACAGCAGTGCCAGGGCATAGGCTGTTGTGCTTACCTTTTTCTGAAGAATGCTTCTGACAAGTTTTCCTATCGGATTATCCGTCGGTTCGTTTGTCATGAAAACGCTTTTGTTCTTTTTCCTGAACTTCTCGCAGAGTATTTTCATCTGTGTTGTGGTTCCGGCTCCGTCAAGTCCCTCGAAAACAATGAATTTACCTTTTTCTTTCATGATTGCCCTTCGCCTGATTCTACAGTAAAGAAGTGAAGAGGAAAACAGAAACTGAAAAGAAAAAATGTATAACCCTTCTATCCTGTCTTTTTCCTCATTTTACGGGCAGAGGAGAGAGCAATCACATTTCCTATTCTCATGTGTTTGTTCCGAAAAAAGGCTGTCTCTCATTGTCCTAAGTCGGTTATGACTGTAAAATGACTCACGGACAAGGGACACCAGATGAGATATCATAGCAACATACAGACCGTACTTACTGCATTACTCATCACATTTCTTTTCTTCCTTGCTTCCCTTTTCCTCCTTTTCTTCCTTGATCTAACATCCCCGACGATGATTGTGACGGAATCGCTTCTTTCGTCTCTCAGAAAGTCTTCGCTCGACATCTCGCTTTCATTCGACAGGATGGAACGCAATTTCCGTGACCGTGTGATGATAAGGGATCTCAAAGTCTATTACTCAGGAGAAAAGGCTGCCTCCTTTGACAGGGTTGAAGTCAAGCTGGGACTCTTTGATGTCATTTCATATCTGCTCAATCTCGAGGGCAGTGCGGAAGTGACACTGTCGGAAGGGACAGTGAATCTTGATACCTTTGTCTTATCGGCCGATAGAAGCACATCATCATCACCTTCCTCTTCCGCTG
>CAVBWE010000117.1:0-14041 GCA_963598715.1 Sphaerochaetaceae bacterium
AGGAAAATGGAGCGGGAGAAGGGAAGGCTCATTCTGCACGTCCCGCTTTACCGTTTCCTCTGTTCTGAATTATATGGTTATTGTCAGCCGGAGCGTAACTGACAGGTTAGAGATTCTCAATTCCCCCTCCTAAAAATCTAGCCTTTCATATTACCTCTGGCTGTTTTCTTTTTCCCTGCGGGCTGATTTTATAAAGGGGGAAGGATAATGGAGGCATCCTGTACTTCTATATACAGAGTGCCTTTATGACTGAAAAGACCCACTCTGTCGTGTGTTCGGTTTCCTTCAGGACGGTGCGTCTTTCCTCTGCGCTCAACCTTTTTCTTATCAGCGACAGTTCTTCGATTGTTATGTTTTCCCGTCCGGTCTTTTTCAGGGCCTGGACAACCGTTACGGAAACGGGAGAGAGACCGGTGATGTCGCAGCTTCTGCAGTGACGGAAGGAGATCTTCTCTCCAAGGATCTCGTATTTTCTGCATGGGCCGGAGCTGAGGTACTCTCCGTTATCTGCGGGAAATCCGGAGAGACCGAGCAGAAAGAGGCACATGTCTCCTGACGGCGCGATTGTCCAGCCGTACCTGGCAGCTATTGCTTCTGCTATTGCGTCTTTTCCCGGTTTTTCCATTCCCTTTCCCTTCTTGAAGTAGAGCCCGCCGGTTATCCTTTCCGTCACTCCGGCTTTCTCGAGTCTCTGCAATACCTTTCTGACTGTTTCATAGTTTCCGTAATCCATGAAGGAAGATAAGGAAAAGATATCTCCGTCGTTTCTCTTTTCAATGTCACTGGCAATGATTTTCTGTATGCTCGTCATTTCTACCGGCTCCCTCATGACTCAAAATATGGGAGAGGAAGGGAGAAGGCAATAGGGAAGAATGTAAAGAATCAGAGGCGTTGTCCCTCTTTTCGGGACAACTTTACAAATCAAGGAACAGAAAGAAATTACCTAATATTTATTACTAAAAATATTTTTATTATTCTAATAATATTAATGTTATATGATAAAGTGGCTGTCGGGGAAGAAAGCCGTATTTGACAATGTAAATTTTATGTCAGATTACTGAAGGCCCCGGGGTGCCGGAGACGGAAAGGGATGATTCATTCACGGCCTGGAAATGCAGTCCTTACCCCAGAGCTCAGCGGGTATCCGCCCCCGTTCTCCATTCACATTTCCGCACTTTTGAAAATGATGCCGTTCCTTCCGTGATTTTCGGAAGAGTCACTCAAGGAATGGACACCGCTCACCCGGAAACAGCGCAGGTGAACCATATGATTTTCTCTCCGGGATGGCAGTGAGGCCGCAGATAGTCAGTGTGCCGAAGACGAATGCACGGCAGATACCTTACAGTGTATTCAAGCGCTGCATCGTCTGCTCCGGACAGGCGGAATACGGGACCGGCAAAGAGTATGGAGAGCCCTCTTCCGGGCATCGTCGTGACAGCTCATGCGGTCTTGCCGCAAATACCGTTTCCGTCTTAATAAAGATGAAAAAAAGGATTAGAGTGGAAGAATGAGTACACTGTACATGGTGGCAACACCGATCGGAAACCTGGAGGACATAACGCTGAGGGCCCTCAGAATCCTCAGGGAAGTTGACGTTATAGCATGTGAGGATACAAGGCATACGCAGCTGCTTCTGTCGCATTACGAAATCCAGAAGAGGCTGATAGCCTGTCACGCCCATAATGAAGAGGATTCGGCAAAGGGCATACTCTCGCTTCTTGATGAGGGGAAGAACATTGCATACTGCTCGGATGCCGGAACTCCCGGGATTTCGGACCCGGGAATGAGGCTTGTCGAACATGTGCGCAATTCAGGCGCTCATTCTGTCGTTCCCGTTCCGGGGGCAAGTGCCTTCGTTACGCTGATATCTGCTGCGGGAAAGATAGGAAAGAGCTTCACGTTCGAGGGTTTTCTCTCTCCCAAGAAGGGCCGCCGCGAAAAAAGACTTTCAGAACTTGTTGAAAAGGGCGATACGTTTGTCATCTATGAATCTCCCTTCAGGGTGCTCAAGACACTCGGGGAGCTTGCTTCCTTTCCCCGGATACGGCGTCTTGTCGTGGGGAGGGAACTTACAAAGGCCCACGAGGAAATAAGCACGGGAACACCGGACGTGATACTCCAGTCATATTCGTCAAGGCCCGCCGTCAAGGGTGAGTTCGTGATTCTTGTGTGCATGGGAGAATGTGATGATAACGATAAGGAAGATTAAAACCCTAAGACCCCGTGTGAGGGTGCGCAAGCTTGGAGAAGTCTTTCATGAAGCATCGCTTTCTTCAGTCGACGGGGAATATCTCAAGTCTGCCCTGGAGGCACTTCTTGAAGAGGAGCTCCTTTCTTCTCAGGACAGGGCTGACATACTCGGCTTTTACAGCCGCGGGGGCCGTGCAGATTATGACGACATATACTACAGGACCCTCACCATTCTCGGGGAAAGTCCCGCTGACTGGGACATAAGGGACGAAAACGGTGATGTCGACTGGAAAAGAAGAACGGTCTTCGGCCATTATCTTTATCTTGATCACCTCCGCAGTCCCTACAATGTCGGTTCGATTTTCCGTTCCTCCGAAGCTTTCGGCGTGAAGGGCATCTTCCTTTCTCCGGGATCTGCATCTCCGCTTCACGAAAGGGCAGTACGCACCGCGCGGGGCTGTGTGGATGCCATAGCCTGGGATTACCGTGAAATCGGGGACGTGGAGCTTCCGGTATTTGCACTTGAAACGGGAGGCGAGGACATAACTGCATTCCGTTTTCCCGAAAATGGGATATGCATCATAGGAAGCGAGGAGTGCGGGGTCTCTCCGGAGGGCCTCCGGGCCGCTGAAAATTCCCTGGGACGGGTTTCCATCAGACAATTCGGCGTAAAAGGCTCGATTAATGTAGCATCAGCCACGGCAATTCTTCTACAATACTGGGCGAACAGTGAGGTTTTACATGGATAACAGGGAAAGTTTCAGAAGCAGGCTCGGCTTCCTGCTTGTAAGTGCAGGCTGTGCAATCGGGATCGGAAACGTATGGAAGTTTCCATGGCTTGTCGGCCAGTATGGCGGAGGAATCTTCGTCCTCATATACCTGGTGTTCCTTGTCATAATGGGCATACCCGTACTGACGATGGAAATAGGAATCGGACGGGCAAGCAGGCAGAGTACCGTCAACGGCTTCAAGGCCCTTGAGAAACCGGGTTCGAAGTGGCACATCGAAGGCTATCTCTCGATTATCGGCTGTTATCTTCTTCTGATGTATTATCATTCTGTCACGGGCTGGATGATGAACTATGCCTTCAAGTTCATTTCAGGGCAGTTCCATGCCGGTGTAAACACATCGGAGGTCTTCTCCTCAATGCTTTCGAGCACTTCAGAGAGCCTGATCTTCATGATTCTTGCCGTAGTCATAGGCATTGTCGTCTGTGCAAGGGGGCTTGAGAACGGGGTCGAGAAGGTGTCAAAGGCCATGATGCTGGGCCTCCTGGGCCTCATCATAATACTGGCTGTTCATTCATTTACCCTTCCGGGAGCGCGGGAGGGACTCTCGTTCTATCTCGTGCCGTCTCTTGCTGCCGTCAGGGAGCATGGACTTGCAAACATCATTGTTGCTGCAATGAACCAGGCCTTCTTCACGCTTTCGCTCGGAATATGCGCAATGGAGATTTTCGGCACATACATGAGCAAGGACCACACGCTTCTGAGCGAGTCTGCACGCATATGTGTCCTCGATACGTTTGTTGCATTCTCCTCAGGTCTCATCATATTCCCCGCATGCTTCAGCTACGGCGTTACTCCCGATGCCGGTCCCTCCCTCATCTTCATGACGCTTCCCTCGGTTTTCATGAATATGGCAGGCGGAAGAATCTGGGGAACACTCTTCTTCATCTTCATGTCGTTTGCGGCACTCAGTACCGTACTGGCAGTCATGGAGAATATCATTGCCTCATTCATGGACACATTCTCCTGGTCAAGGAAGAAGAGCGTCATTGTGAATGCTTTCGGGCTGCTGCTGCTCTCCCTCCCCGTAGCCTTTGAGTACAATCTGCTTTCTCCTGTCGCATCCTTCCTTACGGGGCTCTGGGGAAAGGGACTTCTCGACAGCGAGGATTTCCTTGTAAGCAATCTCCTTCTTCCCGTCGGAAGCCTCATAATATGTATCTTCTGTACATGGAAGAAGGGCTGGGGCTATGACAGCTTTGTCGAGGAGGCGAATACGGGAGAAGGCGTAAAGTACAGCAGAACATGCAGGGCGCTGAAATTCTACCTTTCATTTGTCCTTCCGCTCATTGTCATTGCCATCATCATTCTCGGCCTGATCTAGGCCAGCCCGGACTTTATCTCTCCGTCTTCCATGGAAACACCGGGATAATGCCGTGCTCTGAGGCATTATCCCTTATTTGAATGACTGGCTTGCGCGGCAGAGTGACTTCAGCTCATCTTCTATCATGCGGTTGATGCTTCCCTGCACATAGTTTCCCTTTCTGTCCCTTTCCCCCATCTTCAGGCCGCTCAGGAGCTCCAGGCCTTCATCTATTGATGATATCGTCCAGACATGGAAGACTCCTTTCTCTATTGCATCCTCGATTTCATACGGGAGAATGAGGGATGTCTTGTTCTGGAACGGAATTATGACTCCCTGTGTTCCTGTGAGCCCAAGCGTGGAGCAGGCATTGAAAAAGCCCTGTATCTTCTCGTTTATGCCGCCGACCGGCTGGAGTTCTCCCATCTGGTTGACCGAACCGGTAACTGCAATGTCCTGCCTTACCGGAAATCTTCCTATGGCTGAAAGAAGGGCATAGAGCTCTGCCGAGGAGGCACTGTCACCGTCGATGCTGCCGTAGCTCTGTTCAAAGCATATTCCCGCATAGAGGGAAAGCGGAAAATCCTGGGCATACATGTGCCTGAGATAGCCTTCAAGTATCAGAAGGCCCTTGTCGTGGATGTTCCCGCTCAGTCCCGCCTCGTGCTCTATGTTGACGATTCCCTCCGTTCCGGGGGCAACGGTTGCAGATATGACGCAGGGGGTGCCGAAGGAGGTAAGGGCCCTGTCCATCACGGCCAGCGCATTGACAACCCCGGTCTTCTCTCCCTTGAGCGACATTACCATCGTACCGCTCCTGATTTCGCTGTTTATGTGTTCCTCTTCAATGGAAGAGAAGAATTCACGCTTCTTGAGCGCCGAACGTACGTTCTCTCCCCGGATAATGCGGCTTCCCTTTGAAACTGCATCCAGTTCGGCCTCCTCCAGGAGGTCTCCGAGAATCGAGAGCTGTGTCGTGAGTCTTGTCCTGTCCTCGGCAATGAATGAGGAATGGCGCAGGATTTCCCTGTATGCCGAATCATCCCTTTCCAGCATCTTCTCTCCGGCCTTCTTGAGGTAGCTGACCGTTCCGTTGATGTTCTTCCTGTCGGCCGCCATCGAATAATCGAATTCCGGTGATACCTTGAAATACCTGAAGAAGGTCTCGTCCGAAGAGGCAATCTTGTCGTAGAGCTCTTCCGGCCCCATGAGAATGACCTTTGTCAGCATTCTTATGGGCTGCGGCCTTATCGAAGACATCATCTCGCCCTGGACGGCAGTACTTGCAAGGGCCCTCATCGTCATGTCCAGATAGCGCTTGAGCGTCAGCCAGAGTTCGTCATTGCCGATGATTTCTCCTGCAGAAAGGACCAGGAATCCTCCTGCCGCTTCCTGGTAGCTTCCGATTCTCACTGCAAGGTGCGGTTCTTCCTCGTCCTTCTCGATGAAGCCGAAAAGCGATGCTCTTGACGGATGCGTTTCAATTACAAGAGGACGCCTCTCGGAGCCGCCTCTGTCCAGTACTATGTTTATCTTCCATGCCGCGGGATTCTCCTCATATGGAGGCAGTGTCTGAATGAATTTCCTGAGCCTTGCATCATCCCCCCATTTGCTGATGAGTTCTTCCCTTGAAGTCTTCTGCTGTCTGAGAGAATCAAGATCTGCCTGGAATGACCGTGCCTGTCCTTTTTTGAAGAGAACGGACAGAGGCCTTGCCGGATGACCGGCGTTAAAGAGGTATGCCGAGTCCGAAAGAAATGAGACGTCATTCTCTATGAGTGAAATTTCCTGTCTCAGGGCCGTCAGCTTTCCTGACCCTTCGTCTCCCGAGAGAAAGATGTTGTAGCCGGGTCTTTCTATCGAGAGCCCGATCCTCAGGAGTCCCATCGCCTTGTCCTGGCCCGTGATTTTCTCTCCGGCCTCGACCATGGAGAAATCAAAGTCATTGTAATTGAGTTCTATATCCTGTTTTCTTATTTCTTCCAACACGGGAGTAAATATAATCGAGTCGGAAAGTATAGTGAAGTGAGGGAGATGGAAAATCAGAGAGGGACAAATGCCGCGGAAGGGACAGTGACGGAATATGTATTCAGAGGCTCCGGGCGGTAATGAGGCATACCGGCCCTGATGATTCGGAACGCCGTTCGGCATTCATCCTCTTCCGTATTCATTTATGGACTACAACTCCCTTAAGCCTTATAATCCGGAACTATGAAGATTTATGAATATGCATCATGGCTTTCGTCCCTTCTCGACATAGCGTCCTTCAGCGACATATCGCTCAACGGAATACAGATAGGATGCAGTGACAGGGAACTTAAGAAAGTCGCATTTGCGGTTGACGCATGCTATGAAACGATTGACGGGGCTGCATCGGAGAATGCCGATGTACTCGTTGTTCATCACGGACTCTTCTGGGGAAAGCCCCTTGCCGTTGACGGAGCGCACTACAGAAGAATAAAAAGGGCTCTTGACGGAGACATGATGCTCTTTGCTTCGCATATACCGCTTGATGCCTCCGTTCCGTACGGCAACAACGCCCAGATAGCCCTCGCTCTCGGCATGAAGGAGTTTGACGGCTTTGGAGAGTGGGACGGCAGAAAGATAGGAGTCACGGGCAAACTTCCGTTTCCGATGACTCTGCATGAGATAATGGCGCTTCTCAAGTGTCCCGATGCATTCGTCATTCCCGGCTGCAGGAAGGAGAAGATCGAAAGTGTTGCAATAGTCTCCGGAAGCGGATCGTCGGATGTGAGGGATGCCGTGAACATTGGAGTTGACCTCTTCATAACGGGAGAAATCCATCACGAAGTCTATCATGAGGCAATGGAGAACGGCCTGAGTGTCCTGGCCTTCGGACACTACAGGAGCGAGACATACGGTGTAAAGGCAATCGAGAGACTGAGCCGGAAGGAATACGGACTTGAAACGGTGTTCATCGACCGGGAGACAGGACTATGAAGAACCGGGGAAGATACCTGCCGTTCCTCCTTTCCTTCTTCATAGTGATTCTCGATCAGGTTTCAAAGGAACTCATCATAAGGAACATAAGTGAAAATACCGTAGGCTTCAGGATCCTGGGTGATTTTCTCTGGATAGTTCACGTCAGGAACAATGCCGTTGCCTTCTCGCTCGGTGAGAATGTACCGGTTTTCATGAAATATGTTCTTTTTGTTGCCCTTCCCGTACTTATAATGATTCTTGTGGCCTGGATGATAGCATCGCACAGGACCGACGGGGAGTTCACCCGCTTTCAGAAGTGGTGTCTTGCCGGGATACTCGGAGGAGGAGTGGGAAATCTCATTGACAGGATTTTCCGCTCCCTCAGGGTTGTCGATTTCATCAGTGTGAAGTTCTACGGTCTCTTCGGCCTCAAGAGGTTTCCGACATGGAATATAGCCGACAGTGCTGTTGTAATATCTGTCGGATTACTTATAATCTCCATGATTGTCACGTCAGTCAGGGACAGGGAGAAAGAAAAGGATGAGTGAGAAGAAAAAGGTCAATACGGTTGTCTTCATGATAGTGGCAACAGTGGTGAATATACTGCTTGTCCTGTTTTTCTTCGTGCTTCTCTCGGCTCTTCTCGCTTTCCTTTCATCAAAGATCGAACTTTCCGATTCCCTTTACATGATACTTGCGGGGCTGGACATCATGCTCTCCTTCGTGCTTTCCCTTCTCGTTTACAGAAAGCTTTTCGACTGGGCTTCGGGAAAGTGGGATTTCTCGTCCATGGAGAGAAGGAGAAAGTAGCGTGCGCTATCAGATGCTGGAGAAGATAGAGGGGGCTTACTGGTACTCGTTCAATGACGAGCCCATTGTCACACGCGGGGCGATAAGGCTCTGTGACCCTGCATATCTTCTTCCTGAGGAATCTCCGGACGGACTGTGGCATATGTTTGCCCATACGTGGATCGGGGTTGAACATCTTACGAGTACTTCAGGACTCGAGTGGAAGAAGGAACATATAATCGTTGCACGCGGACACTCGCCATGCATCTTCCGACAGGGCTCATCATACTATCTTTTCTATGAGATTCATGACAGGACATCGTTCTTCAGAAAGAATGATAATTCCAGTACAGCTTCAAGGATAATGGTGACGAGCTCCACAGACCTTCTTCTCTGGTCCGAGCCCAAACTCGTTCTTGACTCCACAAAGATAACAAGGGCACAGTACAAGGACGGCCCGGTGAGGGTTTCCCGCCCCCAGATAATGGAAACGGGCGGAATATACCGGCTGTATTTCGGGGCAGGGGAAACAAGACTCTATGATACCGGTCAGAAAGCGACTGCCAGGCTGATGTATGCTGAATCTGATTACCTTGACAGGGACTACAGGGTAAATCCGGAGCCCCTTATCGATATTGACGGAGACAGCAGGTACCGCAATCTTGCAACCGGTTCGGTTCATATCGTGCAGTGTGCCGACGGGGTCGCGGCCTTCGAGTGTGCATACTGCTATGACAGGAAGAGTAGAAAGAGTACGACGAACATCCTTCTTCTCACATCTTCCGACGGTCTTTCGTTCAATTTCAGGAAGGTGATTCAGAAAACCCCCTCGGAGGGCTGGGCTTCGCGCTATATAACATCCATCGATGTGCGCTACAAGGAAAGCGAGGACACCTGGTACTGCTATTACTCGGCAAACGGCATGAAGAAATTTCTATTCTTCAATTACGTGAAGGAGTCGCTGGGACTCCTCCTCGCTACTGACAGGAATTAATTCTCTCTTCTTTCAAGCGCGGCTCTTATGAGACCGGAGAAGCATGGCTCCGGCCGCTGCGGCCGGCTCTTGAATTCCGGATGGAACTGCACCGCCACGAAGAACGGGTGGTCCTTTATCTCGACTTCCTCCACAAGCTTTCCGTCAGGGCTTGTTCCTGAAAGAGACATTCCGCTGTTTTCGAAGAGTGTCCGGTAATCGTTGTTGAACTCGTATCTGTGTCTGTGCCTCTCGCTGATGAGATCCTTTTTATAGAGGCTTTCGAGAACGCTTCCCTTCCTTATTGCACAGGGATAAGCTCCCAGTCTCATCGTTCCTCCCTTCCTTACACCCCTCTGGTCCGGCATTATGTCTATTACCGGGTATTTCGTCTGAGGATCGAATTCGGAGGATGAGGCCCCTTCGAGACCAAGCACGGAGCGCGCATATTCGATTACTGCAACCTGCATTCCGAGACATATTCCGAGAAACGGCACGCCGTTTTCACGTGCGTATTTCGCTGCGGCTATCTTGCCTTCGACTCCTCTGTAGCCGAATCCTCCCGGAATGAGGATTCCGTCAGAGTCCGAGAGTATTCTTTCTGCGCTTTCGTCGCTCACTTCTTCACTGTCGACCCAGTTGATCGTACATACTGCACCCTCTCTCCATGAAGCGTGCCTGAGTGCTTCGATGACCGAAAGGTAGGCATCATGGAGTTCCATGTATTTGCCCACGATGGCGATCCTTACGCTTTTTTCTGCACCGTGGATTCTTTCGACCATTTCCTTCCATTCAGTGAGGTCTGTTTCCCTGTTTTCGAGATTGAGGATGCGGCAGGCAGCATCATCAAGCCCTTCTTCGTGGAGCATCAGCGGTGCTTCATAGAGGACGGACACCGTCCTGTTCTCGATTACGCAGTCTCTTTTTACATTGCAGAAGAGTGCCACCTTCTCCTTTATTGAGTCCTCTATCGGTTCGTCACTCCTGAGGACTATGATGTCCGGAAAGATTCCGGAGCTCATGAGCTCCTTGACGGAGTGCTGTGCAGGCTTGCTCTTATGCTCCATGGAAGCTTTCAGATACGGAACAAGCACCACGTGAATGAAGAGACAGTTTTCGCGTCCGACCTCATGCCCTATCTGCCGTATCGCTTCCAGGAACGGCTGGGATTCTATGTCTCCCGTCGTTCCTCCTATTTCGGTTATGACTATGTCCGCATTGTCCCGTTTGCCGCAGCTGTAGATGAATGACTTTATCTCATTTGTCACATGCGGGATTATCTGGACGGTGTGCCCCAGGTATTCCCCGTTTCTCTCCTTATTGAGCACATTCCAGAAGACCTTTCCGCTTGTAAGGTTCGAGAATTTCGACAGATCCTCGTCGATGAACCTTTCATAGTGCCCAAGGTCAAGATCCGTTTCTGCCCCGTCTTCCGTAACGAATACTTCCCCGTGCTGCAGTGGTGACATCGTTCCCGGATCGACATTCATGTAGGGGTCAAGCTTCTGGGAAGCAACCCTGTATCCCCGCTGCTTGAGAAGTCTGCCGAGGGAAGCTGCCGTGATTCCCTTTCCCAGTCCTGATACGACGCCACCCGTTACGAAAATGTGTTTAGCCATGTCTTCCTCCAAAAAAAGAGGGCACCTTCGTCAGGTGTCCTTACTTCAGCTGATAGAGCCGCCTCTTTTCCTCGGGAGAGAAAGCAAACCGGAACGGCTGTGCCTTCCTTTTAACTTCTCTGTCCCATGGCTTTGTCTTACGGCTCATGTCCTGTTCCTCAAAATACGGCATGAATGATTATCCATTTGCCCGCAATCTGTCAATATGGGAGAAAAAAGATTTTTCTTTGACGGCATTATCCGGCTCAGATAAAGTCAGGACGGCTGATTATCCCTTATCGTGCGTTTCATCTCCTTTCCGTATTGAATTTTATATGTCCAATGTTGTGAAAGGACGGCATTTTATGCTATAGATTTTTCATCGAGGTGATGAATGGAAACGGTAATGGATTATTTCGGTTCAATGGTTTTCAATGATTCAGTTATGCTCGAGCGTCTTCCGAAAGACGTTTACAGGGCGCTGAAGAAGACGATAGCAGAAGGCAAGGATCTGGATCTCAATGTCGCAAACAGCGTTGCCAATGCCATGAAGAACTGGGCTGTGGAGAAGGGTGCAACCCACTATACCCACTGGTTCCAGCCTCTGACCGGAATGACCGCCGAAAAGCATGATGCCTTCATATCTCCTGTGGACGGCGGGCGTGTCATACTTGAGTTTTCGGGTAAGGAACTCATAAAGGGAGAACCGGATGCCTCATCTTTCCCTTCCGGAGGGCTGAGGGCGACTTTTGAGGCCAGGGGCTATACTGCATGGGACCCCACTTCCTATGCATTCATCAAGGGCGATACCCTGTGCATACCGACAGCCTACTGCTCGTACTCGGGTGAGGTTCTTGACAAGAAGACACCCCTTCTGAGAAGCATGGAGGCTCTCAATGAGTATGCGCTCAAGATTCTCCGTCTCTTTGGAAAAAGCGATGTGAAGAGGGTCAATGCGACCGTCGGGCCGGAGCAGGAATATTTCCTGATTGATGAAAATGACTACAGACGGCGCAAGGATATCATCCTGACGGGCCGTACGCTTTTCGGGGCAAGAAGTCCAAAGGGGCAGGAGAAGGACGACCATTATTTCGGTGCGCTCAGAACGAGGGTTGCCGGTTACATGGCAGACCTGGACAAGGAACTGTGGAAGCTCGGGATAAATGCCAAGACGAGCCACAATGAGGTTGCGCCGTGCCAGCATGAGCTTGCTCCGGTCTTCTCCGTTGCCAACGTGGCGGTTGATCACAATCAGATAACGATGGAGCTGATGAAGAAGATTGCCGAAAAACATCATTTTGCGTGTCTGCTTCATGAAAAGCCTTTCAGCGGACTCAACGGCTCGGGAAAGCATATAAACTGGTCTCTTTCCACTTCCGAGGGCGTGAATCTTCTCGAGCCCGGAGAAAGTCCCTCTGACAATGCCCTTTTCCTTCTCTTTCTTGTAGCAGTCATAAAGGCAGTGGACGAATATCAGGATCTTCTCCGCATAACCGTGTCTTCTGCAGGAAACGACTACAGGCTCGGAGGTGCGGAAGCTCCTCCTGCAATAGTATCCATGTTCCTTGGCGACGAACTTGTCTCCATCCTTGAATCAGTTGCGGCAGGCCGGAATTTCGAAGGAAAAAAGAACGGGAAGATGAAGCTGGGAGTTCATGTTCTTCCGGAGATTCCCCGTGATTCCACTGACCGTAACAGGACAAGCCCGATGGCGTTCACCGGCAATAAGTTTGAATTCCGTATGCCGGGATCCTCTTTCAGCGTAGCCGGTCCTACTGTCGTGCTGAATACGGCTGTCGCTTCCTCCCTTAAGGCATTTTATGAGGAACTCTCTTCTTCCGATGATCTCAACACTGCAGTTTCAAAGCTCGTAGGGCGGGTTTACAGCGAACACAGGAGAATCATCTTCAACGGCAATTCCTACTCGGAAGAATGGAGAAAGGAGGCAGAAAGAAGGGAACTCCTGATTCTCGATTCGTCTCCCGACGCATTTGACCAGTACTATGCCGAGAAGAATATAAGGCTCTTCGGTGAATTCGGAATCTATACGCCGAAGGAGATCAGAAGCCGCAGCGAAATACATCATGAAGAATATTCGAAGACGGTCAACATCGAAGCCCTCACCATGTATGATATTGCACTCAGGGAAATATATCCTCAGGTGCAGAAGTATTCTTCAGCTGTTGCTGACGGCATCCTGAAGATAAAGGCGGTACTTCCGGATGCAGATACACTCTCTCAGGAGGAGCTTCTTTCAAAGCTTAACGGACTGGGCCGTGACCTTTACAGGGAGTGTTCGCTTCTCAGCATCACGATAAAGGAAGCTCAAAGCCTTTCGGGTTCCCTTCAGTCGCATTACTACCATACCGATGTGATTCCAAGAATGAACGAGGTCAGAAGAATAAGCGATGAACTTGAACTTATCGTTGCAAGGGATTACTGGCCGTTTCCGACATATTCTGACATTCTCTTCTACAGCTGATGAAGGAAAAGCCTTTTACTGAGCTCCGTACGGGGCTCTTTTTTAAGCGCAGAATACATTCATGATTAAAAATAAATCCAAATATATAAGCCGAGAAAGGAATATTAAATAGAGACGTATACTTAATTTTCCATATGAAATTACATGCCGCAATAAATTGCCATTGTGCTTTCAGGGTGCGGAACAGCATTCGCACGCTGTCATATGACGCATTATGATTGTGAATGCTTACTGAGTCGCCGGTGAGTCGTTCGGAGACTGCAATGTGATTTTCAGAAAGTGTATAATGCATGGAGCGGGAATCTCTCTGTGCTTTCTGCCGGGGGATTTTGTGAAGGCGGCAGCAGGTGGTGATCCCGTTGTCTCTTCCGGGACGTACTTTCCCTCCGAGGTCACCTTCTGAAGAGAGCATTGCCGGGAGAATATTCAATTTTCAGCAATCAGGGCAGAATATCTGAGCATAAGGATCTGATGCATGTTCCGCTTCATGCTGAACTCTTATCAGAACCCTGCACATCTTTAGCTGACTCTGGGCTGGCAGACAGTTAAGCAAAATGAAATTCTTCCGTTTTCTGATAAGAAAAGGGAAGCCATGTGAGACTTCCCGTTTGTTTTCTGCATCAGGCTTCTTCTTGATCCTGCTTCTTCAGCATTTTCTTTATTTCCTTCGTATCGGAGATGAGTTCACCGAAACCCCTGAGCAGAAGCTTTATGACATATGCACCCAGAAGTTCAAATACACCGACGATAACGGATATGATGAAGAAGCGGAATATGTCTCCACCTCCGCGGTGTTCGCCCCACATCGTATAGGTATTTGCAAAGAATATCGTCAGGGAGATGATGCCGGCAATTACACTGACAAAATTGATTTTCCAGAGTATTTCGACAATACCTGTTATTTCGAGTCCTACTGAATTTTCATCAGAATCATTTTTCATGGTTTTCTCCTCCTTATGTGAGTTTTTTTCGTTT
>CAVBWE010000118.1:0-2289 GCA_963598715.1 Sphaerochaetaceae bacterium
TGATAACTCTTTAATTCCATAGCCATATTCTATTAGAGAGCCTTTCTTCTTTCAACGTCAAAATCAGTCAAGTTTGTATTTCTCGGCAACTGCAAAGCGCTTGATCTTCTTTGTCGAGGTCATTTCCAGAGGCTCGTCGGCAATGGTTATCATCTCGATTTTCTTATAGGACTGGAGAGACTTGTTGACTTCCTGAATGATGGAGGAAATCCTTTCCTCGATTTTCTTTGCGTCACCGCATTCCCTCAGTGTCTTTGCCGGATATACAACGGCCCGTATGCCTTCAGCCTTGAGGGCCTTGTCCTTGACGAAACCTATGATACAGATCTGTTCGATTTCATCAAAAAGCTGGAACTTGTCCTCTATTTCCTCAGGGAAGACGTTCTTTCCGCCGTCGGTAACGATTATGGACTTTGCACGTCCCGTAAGATAGAGATAGTTCTCGCTGTCGATGTGTCCGACATCACCGGTATTGATCCATCCGTCTTCATCAAGGATCTCGCGTGTTGCTTCTTCGTTCTTGTAATAACCCTTCATGACCTGCGGACCGCGTATGTAGATGACGCCGTTTCCTTCCTTATCGGGATCCACAATCTTGCACTCGGTCATTGCAATTGCCTTACCCACACTTTCCACCTTGAATGCATAGATGGGATTCAGGTGCGTTATTGGGCTCGTTTCGGTCAGGCCGTAACCCTGGACAAAGTTGATTCCAAGCTGATTGAAGCCCTTGAAAGTCGTGCTGGGAAGCGGGCCTCCGCCGCATATGCAAATGCGGTTCGTATCGAGAGAAACCTTCTTGAGGAGGAAGGAGAACATTTTCTTCCCGCCCTGAAAATTGAATACCTTCTTGAGAAAACCCGAGATGCCCATCATAGCCCGGATAAGGAGATATACAACCGGCCCCTTCTTCTTCACGCCGCTGATGATTCCGGCATAGAGCTTGTTAAAGAGCATCGGTACCCCAAGGAACATCGTAACCTTACCCTCCCGGAGTTCCTTAAGCATCTGCGACACAACAAGCTTCTTGCCGAACACGGTGCTTGCGCCGACTCCGAACGATTCAAGGAAGACTGCGAGCATGGTATATGCATGATGTATCGGAAGAATGGCATAGAACACATCCGTATCGTAGATGTTCATGCAGCTCTGTGCAATGTAGATATCGGAAACGAGGTTCTTGTGGCTGAGCATTACACCTTTCGGTGTTCCGGTCGTTCCGCTTGTAAAGAGAATGGCTGCAACATCTTCCTCTGTCGGATTGTAACCTTCCCTTTCCTCACACTCGATGCTCATTACATTCTCATACTCGCTGCCGTCTTCGAGGCAGGCATAGCCCTTCATGCAGGGAAGAAGGGAAGCAACCTTATTCATCCTGTCACGGTCGGCAATCAGGACAGAGGAGTCCGAGAAGGATGCAAGCTTCACGAAGTCCTCGTCATGAAGCGAATTATCAAGAGGAACAACAATTCCCCCCATGTAGAGTGCTGCCATATAAACAACAGCCCATGCAACACTGTTCTTGCCGCTGACAATTACCTTGTCACCCTTCTCAAGCCCGAGAGAGAGCAGCCAGGAGGAAACCTTCTTTACCCTCTGCTCGACCTGTCCGTATGTAAGACACAGATATTCCGGTGCGAATTCAATCCAGCAGTTTCTGTCTCTGTAAAGCCGGCAGTTCAGGGAAAACAGTTCCTTAAGGGTCGGCCATTCACCGTTAAAATCCTTTCCCCTGTAGGGATCAAAACGATTCCAGGGCGTGAGATTGTCTTTTGTTCTCATAAATGAAACTCCTATTTCTTACATTTTCGTCATTTCTGTAATAAATGGATACAGCCAGAAAATACAAAACCGATAGTTACTTTATGTAAAATACCGGGTAGTATAATCTGACTAATGACCTATAACGGCCCCTGTTAGGAGAAAAACGTCATGAATCAGGCAGTTTCATAGACAGATCATTAATTGTCGATCTGTCCCTTTTTGCATATTTCGGCCGATATTCTCTTGTTCTTTTTCTATTTTTACGTTTTAATCACTTTTGTAGTATTACTCTTTTGGGCTTGTTCCTCGCCTCAGAGTGGGAACAGAAAGGACGTTGACGCGTCCTTTCTTTTTTGCTTCTTTTCCGTAAGGAGGAAGACAATTTCAAAATGCCTTCCCCAAAGAAAGAGAAGGCAACGTAAAAGTGAAGATGATTAATGAAGTAAAACACATCCGGAGAGCTCCGGCCCTTCCCTCTTTCCTCTTTCGGGAAAAGACTGTCCGAAAAGTCCGGAGGTTCCTGCC
>CAVBWE010000119.1:0-2481 GCA_963598715.1 Sphaerochaetaceae bacterium
CTTCTTTCGATTGTTACACGGACTATCCGCCTCTCCTCGACCTTCATGACATGTATGATCAGGCCGTCAGCCTCCAGGTCGAACTCCTTGCCGTCCTCAGGGATTGTGGAGAGCTTCGACATGACAAAGCCTCCGACCGTATCATAGTCCTCACTTTCGGGGAGTGCGAGAGCTGTCTCGTCGTTGAAATCTCCTATCAGCGTGTCACCCGTGACGCTCCATTTGCCGTCCCCGAGAGGCACTATGTCGGCTTCTTCGACGGCATCGAATTCGTCATATATGTTCCCGACTATCTCCTCGATGAGGTCCTCCATTGTTATGATTCCCGCAGGAGAGCCGTATTCGTCTATGACTATCGCAAGATGAACCTTCTTTGCCTGCATGTCGGCAAAGAGCCTGTCAGCGTGTATCGAATCGGGAACAAGATACGGAGCCCTGATGAGATCCTTCATGCTCTTATGGTTCTCCGACCCCAGATTGAGGAGGAATTCCCTCGCCGTGAGGATTCCCTTGACATCGTCATGGTCCTCTCCGTAGACGGGAAAACGCGAATAACCGGATTCGAGGATGGTCTTCTTCACTTCCTCGTCCGATGCATCTTCCTTAATCCATGTGACATCGGCTTCTCTCGTCATTATCTCATCAACCGGGGTGTCGTTGAATTCGAATACGTTCTGTATCCATTCCTTCTCGTCTTCCTCGATTGATCCTGCATCTCCTGAAGCATCAATCATCAGCCTTATGTCTTCCTCCGTGACTTCCTCATCCGTTCCGTCCGTCTTGAGGCGGAAGAGCGAGAGCACGAGGTTGGTGCAGTGCGAGAGAAGTTTCACGACAGGCTTGAAGATGATTTCAAGGGCAACAATCACGTCCACCACAGCCCTTGACCAGGCTTCAGCCTTCTGCTGCGCGATTCTCTTGGGAACAAGTTCACCGAAGATAAGGGTGAAGAACGAAATGACAATGGTTATGAAGATGACCGAAAGGGTATTCAGCAGATTCACCGATCCCGGGCACCCGAGGCCCTGGAGCCATGAAACAAGATGTCCGGAGAGTACATCTGCCGAGAATGCCGCACCGAGAAATCCTGCAAGAGTAATGCTGATCTGGATTGTCGAGAGGAAACTTGACTGGTTTTCGACGAGCTTCAGAAGTTTCTGTGCCTTTCTGTCGCCATCCTCAGCCTCCTTCTTGAGCTGAATCGGATTGAGTGATATGACTGCAATTTCAGTTCCTGCGAATACTGCGTTTACGAATATCAGGAGAACCTGGAGTACAAGAGTAGCCTGAATGCTCATCTCTTTCCTCCGTTTGTGTTCATTGTGGCGAGAGGAGGAACCTCATCCGGGTCTTTCTGTAGAGTAGAGTAATGGCTACTATGGCCGTCGTCCATTAAAGTTGAATCTGCCTTTGCACTTTTTTCTGTGCGTTAAAATACGAATATACCCTAAATAATAAATGGAGACATTCTCTTCGTCAATGTCAGCGGCAGGAGCATCAGAGTCCACTTTTATGACGGAAACGACCCGCTTGGCGGAAAAGAGAAACAGAAGGCGCCGGATTTCTTCATTCTCCAGGAAAGATTTTCATTTTCTTCTCCAGTAACCTGCAAAATAAAAATGTTGCAGAAGAAACGCTCCGCGATTTATCCTCAAATATATCCGGAGAGCGGGGAGATAAGGCAATGAAGAAAACCCTTACGGTTTTGCAGATGGTGCTGCTGGCACTTCTTTTATCTGTATCATGTGAAAACAGAGGCATTAAACCTGAGGAAGCAAAGACAAGGACTTACAGTATCGGTGATACCGGGCCATCCGGCGGAACCGTCTTTTATGTAAACCCGAATTATGTGGAAGGAAGCAGGGATGAAACCCAGTGCTGGCACTATCTTGAGGCTGCGCCTGCCGACCTGAAGGTCACGGCAGTGTTCGGGTACTACAGAAAGGAAAGCGACGGGTCGAACAGGAATGTCGGTACACAAACGGATATCGGAACAGGGAAAGCCAACACAAAGGCACTTGTTGAGGCGATGGGAAAGGATGCATATACGCTTAAGTCCGGTAAGGAAAAGAGTGAATATGCTGCCTGGAAGTGTGACAGCTATGTTCTCGGTGAATACGATGACTGGTTTCTTCCGAGTCTGGAAGAACTGAAGTTTATGTACAATAACCTTAAAAAGGCAGGTAAGGGTGGAAAATGGAAGGACGCCTTCTATGTCTCGAGTTCAGAGATGAATGAAAAGATGGTGTACTTTGTGGATTTTGCCCTCAAAGGTGAAGAGGACAGTTACCCCAGAAGCTATAACGCCTTTATGGTGCGTCCCGTCAGGTCTTTTGTCTAGCCTGCCCTGGAGAACAGAATGGGCCCCGCGGAGGGGCTCATATCTCTCTTCAGACGGATTCTGACTGAAGCGGCGTAAGGGAATCGGACCCTCGTACTCGGCTTGGGAAGCCGGTGCACTACCACTGTGCTAACACCGCA
>CAVBWE010000120.1:0-5659 GCA_963598715.1 Sphaerochaetaceae bacterium
TCTCAAGCATAATCCGAATGCAGGGAGAAGGAAATAATGAAGAAAAAGACTGTTTCTGTTCTTCAAATTTTCAAGGTTGATTTTGCTTTCTATGCGCCTATGGTAGCACTTGAACCAGGTCAGATTGTGTCCTTGTCAGCAAATCTCTACTAAAGCCATGAATTTTTAATTGCAGCAATTTCAATGAAGAAAAGAGGCTGTCTCCTTTTGGAAAACAGCCTCTCAGTATGCTCAGGAAAACGTCGTGAGCACTATTTCAGGTATTCCGGTATCTCTCCACGGTTATTGAAGATCTTACGCTGCTGAGAGTCGAGAATCTTCTTGCGCATTCGGATTGAAATAGGAGTAACCTCTACCAGTTCATCATCCTTTATGAACTGAATTGCCGCTTCAAGACTCGGCTTTACAACAGGAGTGAGGGAAACAGCTTCATCCTTTCCTGAGGCCCTGAGATTAGTCAGTTTCTTCGTTCTGGTCGGATTAATGAGAAGATCAAGCTCCTTGTTTCTTTCTCCGACAACCTGCCCTTCATAAACGGGATCTCCGGGAACGATGAAGAATCGTCCCCTGTCCTCAAGTTCCCATAGACCGTAAGCAACTGCATTTCCTGCACGGTCGGAGACAAGAGAGCCTGACATTCTGTCGGGGAAATCGCCCTTATAAGGTTCATAACCCTTTACAAGCGTATTCATTATTCCCAGTCCGCGTGTATCTGTAAGGAACTCATCCCTGTATCCGATGAGCCCTCTTGCAGGTATCTCGAACTGAATTTTAACCCGGTTTCCTGAAGTATACTGCATGTCAATCATGACAGCCTTCCGTCTTCCAAGCTTTTCCATGACGGTTCCGCTGTATTCTTCCGGACAGTCTATATAAAGATATTCTATAGGTTCAGTCTTATTACCGTTTTCATCCTTCTTGAATATTATATGTGGTCTTCCTACACTGAGTTCGAATCCATCTCTCCTCATTTCCTCGACGATGATTGCCATCTGGAATTCACCCCTTCCCTTTACCGTGAAAGTATCATCCGGATTCTTCTCTATCTTGATGGAAACGTTTTTCAGAGCTTCCTTCTGCAGTCTTTCCCAGATCTTCGCGCCTGTCACTGCCTTGCCCTCAGTTCCTGCAAGAGGAGATGTATTCTGGCAGAAAAGCATGCTTACAGTCGGTTCATCAACCTTGATCCTGGGAAGGGCCTTGATCTCCTCCTTCGTGCAGATGGTATCACCGATGGAGACATCACTGACACCGCTGAGTACTATTATATCACCGGGCTCAACATCGGATGTCTCCCTGAAGGTCGGACCGTCATAGCTCTGAAGCCTTGTAACCCTCAGAGGTTCTTCCTTGTCTTCCTTGATGCATATAAGCTGGTCATTGGTAGATGCAGTACCGTTGATGACCTTTCCGACTGCAAGACGCCCAAGGAAATCAGAATACGAAAGATCAGAGACAAGCATCTGGAAAGGCTCTTCATCATCATACTCAGGGGCCGGAATGTAAGAAAGGATCGCATCAAGAAGAGGATGAAGATTATCCCCGATTACGGAAGGGGTAGTACCGCACTTTCCAGCCCTTCCGTTTGCATAGAACACCGGTACTTCAAGCATGTTCTCATCATTACTGAGTTCAAGAAGAAGGTCGTACACCTCGTCCAGCACTTCGCCCGGCCTTGCATCAGGGCGGTCTATCTTATTTATTACAACAATAACGGGAAGGCTTCGGTTCAATGCCTTTTCAAGGACAAAACGGGTCTGGGGAAGAGGACCCTCTGCGGCATCAACGAGAAGTACAACACCGTCTACCATGCTCAGTCCCCTCTCGACTTCACCTCCGAAGTCAGCGTGGCCGGGGGTATCTATTATATTGATCTTCACACCCTTCCAGTGAATGGCGCAGTTCTTTGCACTGATTGTGATTCCCCTCTCCCTCTCGATGTCACCGGAATCCATGATTCTTTCCTGGCCGTCATTCCTGAGGGCAAGCCCGCTCTGCTTGAAGAGAGCGTCGACAAGTGTAGTCTTGCCATGGTCAACATGAGCAATTATCGCTATATTCCTTATTTTCTCGTTAATCTTCTTCATAATCTTTACCGCTTGGTAATATATCTCAAACTTTGAATAATGAAAACACCTCTTATTTATTATTAGACAAAGAATTGCCATAATAAACAAAAGGTGCTGGAAACAATATTGAAAAGACTCTCAGTCAACAACGACCGCTTCGATGTATATATTCCCCTGATATGAGGTGTTTTTCTTTCCCGTCATATCATCAGGAAGAACCTTGACTGAAAAATAGCCCATCGTGGAATCACTGGAAGTAAGGACATCCTCACTTCCCTTTCTGTAGTAATTCACATCACCATAAGATGCATCAGCGCCGGATGAGGTGCGTCCGAATACGACACCTTCCGGAATATCAGCAGTCACTGCAGAGGCGGAAGTGTCCTCATCATATGCAGAACCTCCATACGACATCGAATAATCTATTTCATCAGCAGTATCACCGTTCACGCTTTTCATGGGACCGTCTGCACTGAGCTTTATCTGGAGGGCATGAGATGACGTGTCGTTAACCTTGAAATAGAAATTCGAAAGCCAGTAGCTGTCTTCACCTTCACCGCTTCTGGAGAGGACTACCTGATTGACCTTCTCCCCGACATTGCGCTCTTCATCGCTTGAATAGACTATGAAATCAACCTTGTCCCTGTCTTCAATCGTGAGCCCTATCTTACTGCTTCTGTTATCCGGAGATGATGCAGCAGATAAAATAACTGCAACTGAAAATAGAAGTATGGAAAGACTTAAGTTTCTCATTTGAAGTTATTCTATCACGCTTCAGTAACTGTGAGAACAATATTTGCGCTGTAGTGACCGATCTTCTTGTTGACCAGACTCTCTTCACCTTCAACAGAAGAAGGATTGATGCTGAGTCCGAATGAACCGTACATTTTCTGAGCGATCATTGTTGCATCTTCACCGACTTTCACGAGAGTAACAGAATTTCTGTCCTTTGAGTAAAGGGTAGCCTTTTCGTTGTCTGCAACTTCGATTTCAGCCTCGAAAGGTACTGATTCGCTTGCATTCTCTTCTGAGCCGCCGTCAAGAGTGAGGTTACCGTCAAGAGCAACTGAAAATGAACATGACTTGTATTCCGTGAAGATATAGGAAATGTAGTAGTCAGAAGTCGTACCGTTGAGGGTAAGGTCGTTCCTGTTGTAATCAAGCACGATGCCGGTAGATTTGTCGACGACGTTTCCGACTGTTCTGTCTGCTTCCGTGACAGCGCTTGTAGTAACGTTGAAATCGTAGGTAGGATTAAGTGCGAGGGTTACGCCTACTGTTGTTGCAGAGCTTCCGATGACTCTCTCTGCATTCAGTGTGAAACAAGCGAGAAGAACAGATAAGACAACCAGAACCTTTTTCATTTTTTTATAACCCTCAGTGTCGAACAGCTTTTATCTATTGACAGTCATAAATATAGGTTTCGGGTGTTGGTTTTACAACGTTAATTCTGTAAATTTGTTGTAAAACAAATAATTATAACCATTAAGGAAGTTCAAAAAATGATATGGGGACATAGTTCGCCGGCCCCTTTTTCCTGCATTTTCCGACCCCGGAAATTACAAAAACTTTTTCCTGTTTTAAAGACTCCTTTCATAATCCGGGTGAAAAAATCACAATTTTTTAACAGATTTAATCATTGGAAATCCAACATTATTCGTATTTTCGCTGAAAAATAACGTTCTTTATGGAAATTCGAATGTTTTTTTAAAGATTTTGTAAAAATTTCCGTTTACAAAAATATCTGTGTGATTTTTGCTTGAAAAACAGTTTAAAGTCCCGTCGCGGATTTCAGCTCTTCTCTCTGATAAAACGTCACATCAGAAAACAGAAGGAAACTTCTTCAGTCATTTATGAAGTGCGCTTTTGCGAGAGCCACGAGAATTTTCCCGTATGGGATTTGCATGCTGAATGAGGCTGTAAATCTCCTCATCTGCTCATAAAATCGAATCTGTGACCGACTGTGAGAGATACTCCGTTTTTCCTGTTGTACGAGTCATACTCCAGGGAGAGGGACGCTTCAATCTGAAGGCCGGGAGCGTAAAGATATCTCAAATCCGCTTTAAGAAGATATACAGTCATCCTTTCTCCGTTGAGCGTATAGACCGTACTGTAGTCTATATCTCCGGTGCCGATTGTTGCCTGGCCATATGGAGAGTTTATTGAATAGCCGTTTCCCCTGACAAGGATGCCCAGGAGTGCCTCAGATGCAATTCTTCCGCTCATATAACCCGCCTTTAACTCACTGTAGAAAGAATTCGGTCCGTACTTGAAGCCCAGGTACATGGCATTGGGTTCGAAGAGATCGGTATCTCCGTCAGTATAGAGCGGAACCGTGAACTTTCCCGCATCTATTTCCCTGTTGTAGATGTAGGGATTACAGAAATAGAGTGAATATGTAAGATTGAGTCCTGTCCTGTCCTCCAGGGTCGTTGAGGAAAGTGTATAGAGCTCGCTGTTTTTTTTCATCGTGACTGCTTCATCTGTGTCCATGACATGCCACTGTATTCCGCCGCCTGCCGCAAAGGCCGTGGGCTTTCCCTTCTCGCCCTCCGTCGGAAGGCTGAAGTCATCCAGAGTAAGTTCAGCAAAGAGACGCAGGTGACCTCGTGAGAGATTTATGAGCCACTCGCCTTCCATATATGCCATGACATTCGACTTATCCTGATAGAGGTTATGGTAAATGCCGAATGGAGCAATATCTGTCAGATCCGGGCATCTGTTGTAGATGAGATTGAGTTCTCCCATGCTGAAACGGAGAAAGCCAAGATTCCATTCCACACGATGGGCAGCAACTGTTTTCATGCTGTCGATAGCCTGTGATGTATCCACTGGAGCAGGGACACCGGGCTTATAGACAGAATAGCGGAGAGCAAGCTTATTAAAGCTCATAAGAACAAAATTATAGCTGAATTCTCCCACACTGAGTTCTGTCGTGTACTGCGCCCAGATGTTGTCTATATACGGCACATTTCTGCTTATTGCCGTCTGATACTCCCCCGCTCCCCATGACAGCGGCCTTCTTCCGAGCGAAAGAAGGAAATTGTCAAACTTCACTTCGCCGAAAGCATAACGCGGAAAATTCAGGTCTATGATATCACTCAGCGAATCATAGTTTACGGGAATATTGAAACAGCCTCTGCTGAGGTAGAACGAATTGAGGGTTTTTCTCAAATCAATGTCAAATACAAGGGAAAAATGATCGTCATCGATTCTGAAACCGACGTCCAGAAAGCTCTCGCGTTCATAATAACGGTAGTATACATCCTGAGTCGTCAGATATGAGCCTCTCTTTTTATATTCATCCGTACCGTACTTCACTCTGCTCAGGTCAAAGTATCGGGAGGAGTCATACAGAAACTGAGGATTGGCTTTCACTATCGGAGAAACAGAAGAACATAAAGTGAATGCCGTAAGAAGAACGGCAGTCAAGCAAAGGGCTTTTTTCATTGGCAAGAGAACTCCAGATGAAATGATTTTAAGTAAATGACACCCTTTCTTTCCACATCTTCAAATGTATTCACATAAAAAGTGAAAAAAAAAAGCTGGCGACGACCTACTCTCCCGGAGACGAACTCCAGTACCATCGG
>CAVBWE010000121.1:0-8502 GCA_963598715.1 Sphaerochaetaceae bacterium
CCAGGGCAGTGTCGTCATGAATGATGTGGACTTTGCCTATGTAAAAGGCAAGAGTGTCCTGCATGACATAACGCTTTATGCAAAACCGGGACAGAAGATAGCATTCGTCGGTCAGACAGGAGCCGGAAAGACCACGATAACGAATCTTCTCAACCGTTTCTACAACATAGAGAAGGGTGAAATCACGATAGACGGCATAAACATCATGGAGATGGAGCTTTCATCCCTCAGACGCAGCATGGCAGTGGTACTGCAGGATACATCCCTCTTTACCGGAACAATACGCGAGAACATACGTTACGGAAGGCTTGATGCGACAGATGAGGATGTCGTGAATGCGGCAAAGCTTGCCAATGCCCACGACTTCATAATGATGATGAATGACGGTTATGACACGGTTATCACAAATAACGGAGAGAACCTTTCACAGGGACAGAGGCAGCTTCTGTCCATTGCCCGGGCTGCAGTTGCAAATCCCCCGATACTGATTATGGATGAAGCGACTTCCTCCATCGACACCCACACCGAAGCTCTCGTACAGGAGGGCATGGACAGGCTCATGGAGAACAGGACGGTGTTCGTTATTGCCCATCGCCTCAGTACCGTACGCAACAGCAACGCGATCATGGTGCTCGATGGCGGAAGGATCATCGAACGCGGGGATCATGACGACCTCATGCGCTCCGGCGGTGTCTACTATTCCCTGTATACGGGAAAGAATGAACTGGAATAATAAAAAGCCCGGAAGAGATTGATTGGCTGAAATCTCCGGGCTATCTTTTCGGTATGGAAGGGAGAATTTACATCTGCATAGATTTAAAGAGCTTCTACGCTTCCGTGGAATGCGTCGAAAGGGGCCTGGACCCCATGACGACGGACCTGGTTGTTGCCGACCCGGAGAGAAGCGACAAGACAATATGTCTTGCGGTCTCTCCGTCCCTCAAGGCAAAGGGGGTCAGGAACCGCTGCCGCGTCTTTGAGATTCCCTCCCATCTGAAATACATAATGGCCCCGCCGAGAATGCAGAAGTATATAGACTATGCCGCCTCGATATACGGAGTATATCTGAGGTACCTGTCTCCCGACGATATCTATGTCTATTCAATAGATGAGGCTTTCCTGGATGTCTCGGGCTATCTCCAGAAATACGGGAAGACGGCATATGAGATGGCTGTATTCCTTATGGATGAGGTGAAGAGGACTGTGGGAGTGAGGGCTGCGGCAGGAATCGGGAGTAACCTTTATCTTGCGAAGATTGCCCTCGATATAACGGCAAAGCATTCTCCGTCCTTCATAGGAGTGCTGGATGAGGAGAGCTTCAGGAAAAAGCTCTGGGACCATACACCGCTCTCGGACTTCTGGAGAATCGGGCGGGCCAGGGAGGAGAGGCTTCACCGACTCGGACTCTATACGATGAGGCAGATAGCCCTCTGTCCTGAGGATATCCTTTACAGGGAATTCGGAATAGATGCCGAGATAATGATTGATCATGCATGGGGACGGGAAACCGTCACGATTGCCGACATACAGCGCTACCGGCCGAAAGGAAGGAGCCTCAATTCCGGTCAGGTCCTGATGCGTGACTATGCTCCGGATGAAGCGGAGACAGTGCTGAAGGAAATGGCGGATGAAATTGCACTCATGCTTACAGAGCGGAACGAATGTGCCTCCGTGTTCTCGCTTGCCGTAGGATACGCAAAATCTGACGGCGGCGCCGTGGTCTCCTCCAGCTGCACAGTCTCCACACCGACAGGGAATGACAGCGTTATCAGGGGTGTTCTCTGCGGAATCTTTTCACGCATAACTGACAGGACAAAGCACATCAGGCGCTTCTATGTTTCTGCATCATCACTTACAGAAAACGAGGTCAGGCAGCTCGACCTTTTTGAGGACACGGGCAAAGAGGAGAAGAAGAAGCGCATACAGAAGGCTGTTCTCGACATAAAGGGACTCTATGGCAAAAACAGCATAGTAAAGGGAATGGACTATGAGAAGGGAGCGACCGCAAGGGAGAGAAACATGCAGATAGGAGGCCACAGAAGTGGAACGGAAGAGCAGGGCTAAAATGCCCATTGAGCAGAGGGCGAAAATCTTCCTTCCCTTTGCGGGTGTGAGGGGGCTTGATGAGGCTCTCGAACATAAGAGGCAGGAGAGGCTCATGGAGGAGAGGATAATACTTTCCGAGGACGGGGAGAAGGAAGTCGACAGCGTCCTTTCGGATATACATGAGGGAGACACGATTTCCGTTTCTTACTATTGCAGTGACCGCTACAGGAATACTGCGGGAACCGTAATCAGAAAGGATGAGAAGGAGAGATGCATCCTCCTGGAGGACGGTCCGGTATATTTTTCGGACATACACACGATAGAGAAGAAATAGAGCTCAGCTCTCCGTCAATGATGTTCCGGAGTGACAGCCGGACATGAATTCATGATGAAGTGCGCATCAAGGCAGAAACGAGATCTCTCCGGAGTTTCAGAGCGGGAACAGACTTTACGCCACAAACATTATCGAGGGGACACGGAACAGAAGAAGAAAGTGCCGGTTTCCCATTCACCCGCCGCTATCTGGCTCAGGTGCGGGGAGAAGTCATGAGCTTCCCGATGATTTCCGGACAGGGAAAAGGAAGCAAAAAAAATCGGGCTGGGCGGATTTGAACCGCCGACCCCCAGTCCCCCAGACTGGTACGCTAAACCTCTGCGCTACAACCCGAAATGACAAGCGTTATGTTGTCACTTTTTTCCGTTACTGTCAACAGTATATCATACATCCCCCGCTGACGGGTACGGCATGGGAGAAGGACATTTTCTGCAGAGCCGCGGCCGGCCTCTTCGGCATATGTATTTCCTTCCTCTCGTTTTATGGCGTTCTGCCCTCACGGACCCTGTTTTCCCTAAAGGGGGAGATCTCACTTCCATTCAATGCGAATGAAGCGATAATTGTCCTCAGGAGATTACCCGTTCTGTTTTTTGTGTTATATTCTTGTAATGGCGGGAAGATGTAACAGACTTCTCCGGTTCTGGTTTATATTTATTGCCGGGAGTATTTTTTCCTGACTTGCGGTGTGGAGGTTTCTATATGAAGAAAATCAATTTTGCGTTACTGGCAGTGCTGACTGTCCTTCTGGCGGTTTCATGCATACCCGACTCCCAGTCGAGTTACCTTGACGGAATAACGAAAATCACAATGGCATCCTCAGGTCATGTGAAAGGAGACTCGGCCTATTTTGTCTATGCTGCAAAAGACGGCTCCAAGCTCAGGGATACGTGCATCATCGACGGCTACTACGGGGATGGTACTGACATAAACATAAACGAGAATGCTTCAGTTTTTGTCATGAGGGAAGGCTCCGCTGAGCCCGTAAGCATCACAAGCGACTTTCTCATAAAGCCCGGTGACAAATTCACAGTGTATGCACGGTTCAACAATCTGGAGTCCAACTGGATAAGCGTCACCGGAGTTCCTGCCAATCAGATCCTTGAAGCTTCCTCGGACAACGGCGGAGTGTATCTCAAGGGCGTAAAGATTGAGGATATGGGTACGATGACACTCTGTTACTATACGGATTCCGGTTCATTCTTCCGTGGAAGCGGTATTCCGCTCTACACAAAGAGTGATACGGGTTACTTTTATCATGTGAAGCAGTATGATGAAAACAAAAAGGAAATAAAGGACAGCGAACTTACAGACCCGGAAGATACGGATAATGTTCTGCTTGGAAACTGCAAATATCTTGCGGTTTCAAAAGGTGAATCGGAACCTTTCCTTATTCCCGTGACAAGCCTCATTGACATTGCCGAAACATCTTCCTGGGAAATCGGACTCAGCGGCGGCTATTACAATAATACCGTAACCTCAACCGAAGCCTGGTGCAACCAGATTGTCATGAACATCTACAACAAGGGAAAGACTGTGCGCCTCAAGAATCTTTCCAGGAGAACCGATGACAGCGCGATAGTGACAATCACGAGAAACGAAAGCGGCACAATCACGAAAACGGTACTCAACGACGGCTGGGAAATAACAATAACGAAGAACGACGAGAATGCTTCTTCTCCTGTAGTATACAAATTCAAGAAAGGAGATGAAGTGAAGTTCACGCCGGAAAACGCTGAATACACATTCTCCGTTAAGTGCACGAAGCCCGAGAACTGCGGACTGCCCGCAGGCACAGTTATTGAAGGAAGTCATGTCTTCACGGCAAGAGAACATTGAATCTTTTCCGCTTTTCCGGGGTAATATTGAGATTACTCCGGAACATTCATCTGAAAAATATGAGGTCTGATATGAAAAACAGAATATTCTTACTGCTTGTCTTTACCTTTTCCGTTCTTCTCCTTGTTTCCTGCAGCCCGTCGTCATCGGGAAGTCAGGAAAAGAAGACGGAGAGGACTTATGACTCACTGGAACTTCTCATGAGGGATAAGAAAAATGCGCCCGGTACATTCGGGTACAACTATGTTGAGGCGGGAAAAAAGTGCACGGACAAATCTGAATTCTTTGAAGCCAGGGCACAATACAGTGCATATCCTACATGGGAAGATGTCGCAAAGGATGCAAAGATTTATGCACAGAAAAAGGACGAAGAACAAGCTATCGAAATCGATGGAGAATTCTCTTTCGCTTCCGATGCCGTTTATTCCGTCTGGGCTGAATACAACGGAAAGAAATCGTCTTCCATTTCAGTCAAGGGAGTTGAAAAGAACACAATCTTCTATTGCCACGCTGCAGCCGGAAGCAAGCCTGTCATTACAGGTACGGCTTTCTCCGGTATCGGAAAGGTAACGGTTGCATATATCGGCGACAGCGGAGAAATCGTCTACAGCCCGGAGATAAACTTCGATTCCAGGGTGTCGGAAGGAGGAAACTACATCCTCAAGGTTGTCCAGTGCGATAAGGATGGAAAGGAGCTCAGTGCAAACGCAGAGTTCAAGGCCGATACCGACAAGATTCAGAAGGAATGCGCCAGACTGAAGATTTCCCTCTCTTCAGGTACTGACAAGCCGTCGTCTTTTGTCGATATTACCGTCGTTGACTACAGTGAATGCAATACCGGTCTTGAAGGCGGATGCTATAAGACAATATACAAGGGTAAGGCCCCTGACGATACTTTCTGGTTCAATTTCACAATCAACTATAATTCTAAAAAGATCAGGGAGGTCCGGTCTTCCTTCGATAAAGCAATTGTGTCCAGCGAAGGAAAAACCACCAAGGTCCTTGACGGATGGAAGGTTGAAATCCTGAAGAACCCGGATGATAAGGATGCACTTTTCACATTTACTTCAGGACAGGCGATTTCCTTCACTCTCACTGAGGCAGGAACCTATCATTACCGTGTGACGTGCCTGCAGCCGGAAAAGATCCTGGATATTCCCGTAACGGATGCTGTTTCCGCAACAAAGGAATTTACTGCAGAAGAAGGTTGAGCCGGCAACTGGAAAAAAGCAATGAAAACGGCCTTCTCTTTTCAGGGAGGGCCGTTGCCGTTTCATCTTCAGTCGAGCTTTCTAACCTCGTCCACGCTGTTTTCTATTGCAGGAGGAAGAGACACTCTGCCGTCGAACGCCTTCATGTCCTTGAAGCCTGTTCCGGTAAGGAGAATGACGACGCTTGCGTCCTTTCCGAGTACGCCTGCAAAGTGATCCCTGTCCTTTTCGAAGCATGCGTAGGCACATGCGGCTGCCGGCTCTGCAAGAACGCCGCTCAGTCTCGTGAGCGTGAGCTGACTCTCGAGAATCTCCTCATCTGTCGCCTGAACAGCCCAGCCTTCCGACTTCCGCACATAGTCTGCGGCCATTCTCCCGTTTGCGGGAAGGTCTACCGAGATGCTGTCTGCACGTGTGGTTGCGCTTATCGCCCTGTAGTCGCCCCTGTCTATTGCGTTGCTTATTGCCATGGACCGGGTACTCTGACAGCAGATGATGCGCGGAAGCTTTTCAATGAGTCCTGCGTCCCTGAGGTCCATGAAGCCCTTGGCGACACCGGCAATGATGCATCCGTCTCCGACAGGAACATAGATTGCATCGGGAGCCTTTCTTCCCATCTGCTCGAAGAGCTCAATCGAGATTGACTTCTTTCCCTCAATCGTCATCGGGTTATATGCGGTATTCCTGTTGATTCCGCCGTGGAGGCGTGTGTATTCGATGCTGAGCTTGAATGCATCGTCGTAGCTTCCCTTCACCGGAATGACACGTGCTCCGTAGAGAACGGACTGCATGAGCTTGTTAATCGGAGCCGAAGCGGGAACAAAGAGAACAATCTCGATCCCCATCGCAGCGCCGACTGCACTCATTGCGGCACCTGCATTTCCCGTTGAGGCAAGAGTGATTTTGTTTTCTCCATGGTGCTTTGCCTGAAGGGCCACGAGGTAGCTTGCCCTGTCCTTGAATGACCCGGAAACAAGAAGGGTATCAAGCTTGAAGAAAAGGTTGGCAGTTCCGTTTTTCTCCCTTATTCTCTCCGGGGCCATGAGCGGGGTTATGCCGACGGGGTAGGAGAGGTCATCTTCTGCCTCGTACGGATAGAAGTCATAGGGTGTCACATGCTCCTTCATGGAAGCCTTTCTCAGTACCTCATCGCTGAGTTTTACTATGAGGTTTCCCTTCGGAAAGTATTCGTCCGTATTTTCCCTGGCACACTCCGGACAGAGGTACATGATGCTGTCGGTAACATACTCCCTGCCGCAGTCCGAGCAGACGTATTTGAATCTCATTTTTTTCCTCCAAAAAAATAAAGCCGGGAGAAAATCCCGGCTGTAAGGACTGATTTATCAGCCTTTGACCTTTCTGTTGAACTCTTCGATAAGCCTGTCGATGGTCTTTGTCATCTTCGGGATATCTGACCAGTAGTTCCTGTCGTACCACTGCCTGTTGAGTTCCTCATAGGTCTTTCCCTGCTGCTCAACCCATGTGTAATACTTGAGGTTGTGTATGCGCAGTCTCTCGTAGTATGTGAGCTCAAGCGCATTTTCCCTTGTCTGGTGCATGAGTGCTGCAGCATGTACCCTTGCAGCTTCCATGAGCGAGAACGGTCCCTGCTGCTCCTCGAGTTCCTTGAGGCGGGATGTGTACATCACCGAGCTGTCGGTAAGGATCGTGAACACTGCATCGTTTTCGTCCATCTCATAGTATTTTGCCATCTTGATGGCTGAGAGCATGTTGCCGATACCGGAGATTCCGAAGAGTGCGAGGTTGCTGATTTCCTTTTCGCTGAGTCCGATTGAAGAAAGGTATTCCTTTCCGGCCTTCTCATTGAAGAGGCGGTAGATGTCCATGCAGTCCTGGTCGTCGATGGCACAGATCATGTCCGTATTCTTGACATTGTGAATCCATGGCACGTGCTTGTCTCCGATGCCTTCGATTCTGTGGGCACCGAAACCGTTTCTGAGGAGTGTCGGGCACTGGAGGGCTTCACCCGCTGCAATCTTGATGTTCGGATAGACGTTCTTGAGATGGTCGCCTGCAGCCAGTGTTCCGCCGGATCCTGTCGAGGATGCGTAGCCGCGTACGTTCTCTGCCTTGATTCCGAGTTTCTTTATGACTTCAAGGATTGCCGAACCGGTCACCTCATAGTGCCAGAGGTAGTTCTCGAACTGCTCGAACTGGTTGAATATGACGATGTGCTTTCCGCGCTGGGAGTCAAGCTCATGGCACTTGTCGAAGATTTCCTTGACGTTTGACTCGCATCCGGGAGTCGCAATAATCTCACCGGCGACTGTCTTGAGCCAGTTGAATCTTTCCTGCGACATGTTCTCGGGAAGTATTGCAATGCTCTTGCATCCCAGAAGGGCCGAGTTATAGGCTCCGCCACGGCAGTAGTTGCCGGTGCTGGGCCAGACAGCCTGCTGTTCGACTGCATCGAAGTTTCCTGTCACGAGAGCGGGAGCGAGGCACGCATATGTAGCGCCGACCTTGTGGACACCGCACGGGAAGAACTTTCCGGCCAGGGCATAGATCCTTGCCTTTGTTCCGGTAATCTGACGGGGTATTTCGATGAAGTTGACATCTCCGTACTGTCCGCCCTTCTCGACGGGTTCGTTGTGCCAGTTGATTCTGTAGAGGTTGAGCGGGTTGACATCCCACAGTCCGACATCCTTGAGTTTCTCCTTGATGTCATCCGGAATGAGTGACGGATCCTTCATCTCTGCAAATGTCGGCAGAGTTATTCCCTTCTCTCTGCATCTTGCTGCGTTCTTTTCAACTATCTTGGGCTTCTTTTTCAGATTAATGAGCATTTTTATCTCCTATGTTCAAACAGTATTATTGGCGGAACATGATTTGTAAAGAAAAAAATTGAGGTAAAAATCCGAAAAGCCCTTTTTTTTGAGTTTTCCATCAATATTCCGTCATAAATACGTGTCTTTCATTATTCTGCCGTTTGCACTTCTCCGGATTCTCGGGTCCTGCAGCGCCCTTTCATAGAGCTCATCTATTCTTTCTCCGCTTTTTTCATAGCCCATCTCGGCAATGAACAGGCTTTTCAGGGCGCTCTTCGTATAGGAG
>CAVBWE010000122.1:0-7229 GCA_963598715.1 Sphaerochaetaceae bacterium
AGCTTCTTTTCCAGCCGTCCGAAGAGACGGGAACGGGTGCGGCAAGAATGATCGCTGCAGGTGTCCTCGAGAACCCGAAAGTCGATGCGGCTTACGGACAGCACATGTACACGGCATCCCATGATCCGTGCGGAACGGTTGCAATCAACGAAAGCGTAACACTTGCATCCAATTCGCTTCTGAAGATAGTGGTGCACGGAAAAGGAGGACACGGAGCAAGACCGCAGAACACGGTCGACCCCCTGAACATCCTCTCCCACATCTTCATCGCGCTCCAGGCAGTGAATGCACGCCTCACAGATCCGAAGGAAACGGTTGTCCTCACCATAGGGGAAATGCAGGGAGGCACAATGCCGAACAGCATACCCGACACAGCCTTTCTCAGGGGAACGATACGCGCCCTCAGCAACAAGACGCACCATCTTGTCAAGGAAAACGTCGTACGCATAGCGGAGAATACGGCACGGGCATTCGGAGGAGAAGCCGAAGTCATCTTCGAAACCGAGATGCCGGCAACCGTAAACAACACCCGGATGGTGAAGGAAGTGAAGGGTTACCTCTCCGAAATACTGCCGGAAAACCGTATAACGGACATGCCGGTCAGAATGGGAGCAGAAGACTTCTCGCGTTATGCGGTGGAGGTGCCTTCCGTTTTCGCATTCCTCAGCGGAGGAAGCATTGAAGAAGGATACTCCGTCGATTTCCATAACCCGAAGGTAATCTTCTCCGAAGATGCCATTCCCTATGGCGTTGCCGCCTATGCACAGACTGCCGTGAGATGGCTGGAGGAACATTCTTGAGCATATAACTCTGCAGAGGGATTTTTCCGTCTTCAGAGTCATAAACAATATTAACCCGAAGGAGATAACCATGAGGAAAACACTGACAATTGCAATGATGCTGCTCTTCTGTGCAGCCTTTGCATTCGCAGGAGGTTCATCCGAGGCCACAGGAAAGGTCCGCGACACTCTCAACTACGGTCTGCCGCAGGAACCTGGAAAGCTGGATCCTCAGAATGATTCGCTTCTCGTTTCGAAGTTCATCAACAAGAACATCTACAACACCCTTCTCCGTCTCAACGGCGAGACAAAGGAGATAGAGCCCGGTCTTGCGACAGAATGGGTATGGCAAGACAACACAACGCTGTGTCTCACCCTCAGAGACGATGTATACTTCCACAACGGGGAAAAGATGACATCTGCCGATGTTCTCTACACATTCCAGAGATGCAAGACAGGAACTACAAGTGCAAACTTCTTCAAATCCTTCGATGTTGAAAACTCCTACGCACCTGATGACACACACGTTGTCGTGAAGTTCACGACTCCGTATGCACCTGCCCTCAATGTCCTCGCAAACGTCTCGTCAAGCATCGTATGCAAGGCTTACGGCGAAAGCGTTGATGCAACCACATTCGGACTTGAACCGGTCGGAACGGGTGCCTATGAATTCGTCGAATGGGATTCCGGTGACCACATCACACTCAGGAAGAACGAGAAATACTGGGGTGAAAAGGCCATCATCGAGAATGTTCTTCTCAGGATAATCAACGACAACAGTGCACGCTGCATCGAACTCGAGACAGGCGGAATCGACATCACCGACACCATCAACAACGCAGACGTATCAAAACTCCAGGATACAAAGGGCCTGAACGTCTACCTCGGCCCCAGCCTCAAGGTCAGATATCTTGCCCTCAACGAGGCAAAGCCCTGCTTCCAGGATGAAAGGGTACGAATGGCACTTGCATATGCAATCGATGCAAAGAAGGTTCTTGCATCCGCTTACGGCGGCGGAGCAGCCCTTGCAACAAGCTCCCTTCCCTCCAGCCTCTTCGGCTACAAGAACGAAGGCTACTATGAATACAATCCGGAGAAGGCAAAGGAACTTCTCAGGGAAGCAGGATATGCCGACGGCTTCACATTCACATGTGCATGCCCCAGCGTAGCAGTCAGCATCAAGACAGCTGAAGCGGCACAGGCATTCCTTTCCGAGGTCGGCATCACGATGAAAATCGAAGAGTATGATGCTGCAACATGGATGGGAAAGAAGCTCAGGGATCCTGAAACGGACTGTGTACCGTACGTCATCACGGCAGACACATACGATCCGGACCAGGCATACATGAACATGTTTGCAGGAAGCGGATATGCTCCGATCAGCAAGTCCGATGAGATTCTCAATGATCTTCTGCAGAAAGGCAGAGTCGAGACAGATACAGAAAAGAGAAAGGCCCTCTATGGACAGGCACAGGATTACATCATGGAACACTACCTTGTAATTCCTCTCGTAGAGGACTACATCAACTATGCATACAGTGACGCAGTGAAGGGCTTTGTTCCGGATGCAGGCGTCCAGCTCGACCTCAGCAAACTCAGTTTCTGAGATGATTCCGATGGCGGCTGTCTCTGATCAGACGGACAGCCGTCATACATTTCCGGGAGTGTACAAACTTGTATAAATACATTCTTAAAAGACTATTGATGATTATCCCGACAATGCTTCTCGTCATTGTCCTGGTTTTTACAATCAATTATTTCAGTTCGGGAGACCCGACCGTTGCAATCCTCGGAGAGGGTGCAAGCCAGGAGCAGATTGAAGCAAAGAGAGAAGAGCTGGGCCTCAATGACTCGTATTTCGAACAGCTCTTCAGATACATAGTGAACATCGTCACCAGATTCGATTTCGGAACTTCCTACAAGAACGGAAAGCCTGTTCTTGACGAGATTCTGAAGAGATTCCCGACAACACTGCTTCTGACGCTTACAAGCATGACGATTGCCATCATTGTCGGAATAGTTCTGGGAATAATCTCTGCCGTAAAGCAGTACTCCATATTCGACAGGGTGGCGACATTCGTCTCGCTCTTCGGTGTATCGATTCCGTCATTCTGGCTGGGACTGATGCTCATGATCGTCTTCGCCCTCAATCTCAAATGGCTTCCGGCATCCGGTTTCTACGGCCCCAGATACTGGATACTGCCCTCGATAGCAATCTCGACGATTTCGATAGCGACAATCACAAGAACGACCAGATCCGCCATGCTCGACGTCATCCGGCAGGATTACATGAGAACGGCAAGGGCAAAGGGCGTCAATGAAATGACAATCATCTTCAAGCACGGGTTGAGGAATGCCCTCATTCCCGTCATGACCGTTGCGGGAATCCAGCTGGGAAAGACACTTGCAGGTTCAATAGTCACGGAATCGATTTTCTCGATACCCGGACTGGGAACCCTGATTGTCAATGCAATCTATGCAAGGAACTATCCTGTCATCCAGGGCTCGATCCTCTTCTGTGCACTCACATTCTGTCTGATAAACCTCGGTGTCGATATCCTCTATGCCTACATCGACCCGAGAATCAAGTCCCAGTACATCGTTCCGAAGAAGCGGAAATCAGCAGAGCTTGCCCACAGAAAGGACGGGGAGGAGGCAAAATGACAAAACCGGAAAAGAAGAAAACAAACAACGTCTGGACAAGGCTCAGGAGAGACAAGGCGGCGATGCTCGGTCTTGCCGTAATCATCCTCATAATCCTTGCGGGAATTTTCGCGGATGTAATATGTCCCTACCGCTACGACAAGCCCGACTATGATGCGATTTTCGAATACCCCAGTCTCAGGCACCTCATGGGAACGGATCAGCTCGGCCGTGACATATTCTCGAGGGTCATCTACGGAACAAGAATCTCTCTCAGCATTGCTTTTGCCTCGGTCTGCATAAGTCTTACCGTGGGAGTCACCATCGGAGTTACCGCAGCGTACTTCGGAGGCGTCTACGAGACAGTCATCATGAGATTCATGGACGGTGTCATGGCAATTCCCTCACTCCTTCTGGCAATCGCGGTCTCTTCTGCAATGGGAAGAGGAAGCATACAGAGCGCAATCGCAATAGCCATTGCGAATATTCCGACTTTCGCACGTGTCGGAAGAGCTTCGGTCATGACCGTAAAGGGAATGGAATATGTCGAAGCGGCTCAGTCCATAGGTGCAGGAAACAGAAGAATAATCCTCAAGCATATTCTTCCCAACGCTCTCAGCCCGATTTTCGTCCAGGCAACACTGGCAATCGTCAATGCGATCCTGACAATTGCAATGCTCTCGTTCATAGGACTCGGAATCGAACCTCCGACTCCGGAATGGGGCTCCATGCTCTCTCAGGGAAGGGAATACATCCGCGACTTCTGGCCTGTCGTCACATTCCCGGGTGTAATGATCATGATCACGGTAAGTGCCTTCAACGTTCTCGGCGACGGTCTGAGGGATGCACTTGACCCGAAGCTCAAGCAGTGAGGAGGCAGTTATGAGTCTTCTTGACATCAGGAATCTTGCAATAGAATATACATCGAACTTTTCAGTCGTGAAGGCTGTCAACGGAGTCAGTTTCTCGCTCGAAGAAGGAGAAGCTCTCGGCCTCGTCGGTGAGACGGGTGCCGGAAAGACCACAACAGCTCTCGGCATCATGCGCCTCATCCCGGATCCTCCCGGAAAAATAACAAGCGGAAGCGTCAGCTTCGAGGGCCAGGATCTTCTCCTCCTCAAGGACAGGGAAATGAGGGCAATCAGGGGAAACCGGATCTCAATGATCTTCCAGGACCCGATGACTGCACTCAATCCTGTTCTGCCGGTTGATGAGCAGATAGCGGAAGTCATAAGAATACACAGGAAATGCTCAAAGCTCGAGGCTGAAGCCGAAGCTGTGAAGATGCTGGAGATGGTCGGCATACAGGCAGTCCGTGCTCATGAGTATCCTCATCAGTTCTCCGGCGGAATGAAGCAGAGGGTGGTCATTGCAATCGCACTGGCATGCAGCCCGAAGCTCCTGATTGCAGACGAGCCGACAACAGCTCTGGACGTCACGATACAGGCCCAGGTGCTTGTCATGATAAAGGAGCTGCAGAAGAAGCTCAGGACAGCCATGATTCTCATAACCCACGATCTCGGCGTTGTTGCCTCGACGTGTGACAAGGTTGCCGTCATGTATGCAGGCGAAATCGTCGAATACGGAACTCTTGAGGATATATTCGACCATACAAGCCACCCCTACTCCGTCGGTCTCATGGAATCGATTCCGAGCCTTGACAATGATGTCAGGCGCCTCAAGCCGATTCCCGGAATGATGCCGGATCCCTCGAATCTCCCCTCGGGATGCAACTTCTCCGAACGCTGTCCTTACGCAGACGGGCACTGTCGAAGCGTCAAACCGGAAAACCATGAGATATCGAAGGGTCATATGGTGAAGTGCCACAGATTTTCGAATTCGGAGGTTGTAAATGGGTAACATCATCGAAGTAAGGGATTTGAAGAAATATTTCAAGACGGCAGCCGGAATGCTGCATGCAGTCGATGGAATCAACTTCACGATAGAGGAAGGCAGGACACTCGGTGTCGTAGGAGAATCCGGATGCGGCAAGTCCACTCTCGGACGCGTGATTCTCGGGCTGCTCGATTCCACTGACGGAAAGATTTTCTTCAACGGCGAGGACATCACCGGGGCAACAGGAAAGAAACGGTTTGCCCTGCGCAAGGAAATGCAGATGGTCTTCCAGGACCCGTTCTCGTCTCTCAATCCGAGAATGACAATCAGGCAGATCATAAGCGAGCCGCTGGAAATCTACAAGGTATATGACACGAAGGAAGAAAGAGAGAAACATGTGGAGAAGATCATGGATACCGTAGGTCTTGCAAAGAGACTCTCGGATTCATATCCGCATGAACTTGACGGCGGAAGAAGACAGCGCATAGGAATAGGACGTGCCCTTGCCCTGAATCCGAAGTTCATCGTCTGCGACGAACCCGTCAGTGCTCTTGATGTCTCGATTCAGGCCCAGATACTGAATCTGATGCAGGATCTTCAGGAGTCACAGCATCTGACATACATGTTCATCACACATGACCTCTCGGTCGTAAAGCATGTTTCGGATGATATACTTGTCATGTACCTCGGATGCATGGTGGAGAAATGCGAATCCAAGGAACTCTTCAGGCACCAGTATCATCCGTATACCAAGGGACTGATTTCGGCAATTCCCGTACCGAACATCCACAGAGTGTCAAAACCGGTAATCATGAAGGGCGAACTTTCATCTCCCATCGAACCGAAACCGGGATGCCGTTTTGCAAACCGCTGTCCGTATGCAAAGGAGAACTGTTTCCGGGATACCCCGGCTCTCCTTGAAGTGGCACCGGAACATTTCGTTGCCTGCCATCATGTCCGGGAAATAAACAATATCTGAAATCCATCAGCTGTCGGGTCCGGCAGCTGATTTCTTTTCACATGTCTGTCCCGTTTTTCTCCCCGGAGCCGTCAGAGCTGCATTTTGCGTCTTTGATAAACAACAGGAGAAAGTTATAATGAACAGAATAACTTTCTTGAAAGGAGGAAAAACCATGGACAGGAATATCTGCAGTTCAACATTTACGGTACCGCTTCTTGCTGACAGGACTTTTGAGGAGCACATAAAACCATACTGCAGCATCCGTTCCTATCCTCCCAACTCGAAATTTCTTGAGGCGGGGGACAGTCTCTGCGGCATATACTACATAAAAAGCGGAAGAACAAGACATTACTTCATTGCCGAGGAAGGGAGCGAAAAGATCCTGTACACACTGAGTGCGGGATGGATTTTCGGAGAAACTCCCGTCGTACTCAATGAGCCGACGGGGCTTATCAGCGAAACCATGGAAACATCCGAAATCTGGTTCCTTCCCGACAGCATATACCGCAAGCTCATAGAAAACGACGCTGTCTTCAGGGACTTCATCATGAAGAATCTGTGCAGGAAGATAAGGATACTGCGCCATGATATCGAGATGCTCGTATTCTACCCTGTAAAGGAAAGGATACTCCAGCTTTTCTGTTCAACAGCCAACTCCGCAAATCTCATTGACGGCAAATGGTATGCCCTTTACAACAAGTATACGCACTATGAGATAAGCACCATCATCGGAAGTGCCAGGGTCACTACAAGCAAGCTCATAAACGAGCTTTGTGCCGACGGATACATCAGAATGGTAAATCACAGGATTCAGGTTTCAAAAGAGGCCTACGACCAGATGATGAACTGATTTTGTAACTATTGTTACATTGTTCTGTTTTCCCTTTCCCTCATCTCTACGTTTTCTACAATGGATGCCATAAGGGAGGATTCATGGACAGCCAGCTTTATTCGGAATATCTTCAGATTCTGAAGGAGGAACTCATCCCGGCCCTGGGCTGCACCGAGCC
>CAVBWE010000123.1:0-5139 GCA_963598715.1 Sphaerochaetaceae bacterium
TCATTTCCCTTTCCGTTGCACTTGTATTCACACTGCTTTCCGTTCCGCTGCTGGAGCTTATAAGGACTCCCGGAAACATTCTTGATATGGCCAACAGCTACATAGTCATAATATATGTCTTTCTCGTCTGTACCGTAATGTATAACTTCTATGCGGGAGTTCTGAGAAGCATCGGAGACAGCAGGTCCCCTCTTGTCTTCATGATGATATCGGCAGCAATGAACATAATCCTCGACATAGTGACGATCGTGCAGTTCGGATGGGGGGTGCGGGGAGCTGCGGCGGCAACTGTTTTTTCACAGGGAGCTGCGGCGCTCCTTACCTTTATATATATAAGGACGAAATACCCGGAATTCAATGCCACAGGAGAAGAATGGAAGTTCAACCGCCGACTCTCGAAAAACCTGCTTGCTGTCGGAATGCCCGGAGCCATACAGTTTTCAGTGACTGCAGTAAGTGTCATCATAGTCCAGACGGCACTGAACTCCTTCGGTTCCGGTACTGTTGCAGCTTATTCCTGTGCAAACAAGATCGAGTCGATTGTCTCCCAGTTCTTCCCTGCCCTCGGGCTTGCAGTCTCGTCCTTCGCTGCACAGAATCTGGGTGCAGGAAAGATTGACAGGATAAAGAAAGGCTTCATCTACTCCTTCATGATAAACATCGCCTACTCCGCATTCGGTTTCATCATGTGTCAGTTTCTCGCTGAGCCTTGTACTCTCATATTCATCGAAAACACGGCGGAAAACGCACTCATCATCGAAGAGAGCGTCATGTACGTCAGGAACATAAGCCTCTTCTTCATTCCTCTCGGGTCAATATTCATATTTCGGACAGGAAGCCAGGGACTCGGAAGCGGAAAAATCCCGATGCTCAGCGCAATACTCGAGCTTACGGCGCGCATTCTCACTGCCTTCTCACTCTCGTCCTTATACGGCTTCTACGGAATATGCCTGAGCAATGCAGTGTCATGGATAAGCTCAGGAACGGTTCTTCCTCCGGTGTGCTTCCGTTATTTGGGAAAAATCGGACGGAAACTCGGGAAAAATGAACAATTGGAGAGCAATGCGCTCAATTGAATGTTGACAGATGGCGATGATTTCTGCTAATTTTCTTTTGTTGCGAAAGAGGGCCGCTAGCTCAGCAGGTAGAGCAACGCCCTTTTAAGGCGTGGGTCATTGGTTCAAATCCAATGCGGCTCACTCTCTTGTCTCCTTCGTCTAGTGGTTAGGACAACGGGTTTTCATCCCGTCAACGTGGGTCCGACTCCCGCAGGAGATGAAAGGCAATATGTCTCCTTCGTCTAGTGGTTAGGACAACGGGTTTTCATCCCGTCAACGTGGGTCCGACTCCCGCAGGAGATGTACAACCTCCCGACCAGGGAGGTTTTTTCATGCCCTTTCCGGAGAGAATGTTGACAATATATCAATAAAGAATGAATATATGCAAAGATATTCATATATTCACATAAAGGAGCATTCTCATGACCTGTATCTACACGTTAAGAAAAGGCTTCACGGCCGACGAAGAGAAACTGAAAGCAATCAGTGGGGTAAGGAAAGTGAAAACCGGAGACGGAAGAGTAAGGGTTGAAGGCGACTTCAGAACGGATGAAGTTGAGGCTCTTCTTGATACGGACGAAAGCTACAGCCGCATGACATTCTCCGTGGAGATCGACTGCGCCGAGTGTGCACGGAAAGTTGAGGATGCGCTTAAGAAGGACAGGGCAAATACGGATGTCTCGTTCTCCTATGCAAAGGGAAAGCTCACTCTCATGACAAAGAACTCCCGCGAGAGGATAATGGAGGAAGCAAGAGAGGCTGAAGACGAAATCGTTTTCCTTGATGATGGAATGAAGACCTACTCTTTCAGTGTTTCAATCGACTGTGCAGAATGTGCGGCTAAGGTCGAAAGGGTTCTTCTGGCCCTTCCGGGTGTCGAGAAGGCCGATTTCAATTATCCGAAAGGAAGGCTGACGGTAACGGCAAAGCTGGGAGAGGACGAGATAATCAGGGCATGCAGAAAAGCAGAGGACGAAATCGTCTTTCTTGACAGAAAGGAAAGGACATATGTCTTCAATGTAAGGATTGACTGTGCCGAATGCGCCCGGAAAGTTGAGGATGCGCTGAAGAAGAATGAAAATGTGAGCTCGGCTGAATTCAATTACCCGAAGGGAAAGCTTACTGTCACAGGCACTCTTACCCCGGATGAAATCATGAAGGCAGCACGTAATGCAGAAGACGAAATCATTTTCATCTCTGAGAGGAAGAACTACGTCTTTTCCGTCTCGATAGACTGTGCCGATTGCGCCCGGAAAGTCGAGGATGCACTGAGGAAGGACAGCCGCATTGAAAAGGCAAGGTTCGACTATCCGAAGGGAAAGCTCTATGTCACTACAGCGCTGAGCGAAGAGGATGTACGGAAAATCTGCCTCGAAGTCGAGCCGGACATGTCTTTCCACAGTGCAAGGGAAGAAGAGAAGAAGGACTATTCGCCTTACAGGATCATGCTTTCACTTTTATTCTTCCTCGTATCGAAGATACCCGCGATACCGCACGGTGAGTACATCGCCATCATCGCGTACCTGATTGCCGGCTATGACGTACTCCTGAAGGCACTGAGGAATATCCTGAAGGGAAAAGTCTTCGACGAGAACTTCCTCATGAGCATAGCTACCCTCGCTGCGGTCTTTATTTCCTCGTACGACGAAGCAGCGGCCGTCATGATCTTCTACCAGACGGGAGAATTCTTCCAGAGAAAGGCCGTAGGAACATCACGAGAATCAATCGGAAAGCTCATGGACCTCTCGGTCGAAACCGTCACGGCAAAACGAAACGGAGAATGGGTCTCCGTCAGGCCGGAAGAAATAACAGAAGGAGATCTCATTCTTCTCAAAAGCGGTGAAAAACTTGCCGTTGACGCAACCGTTGAAGACGGTTCATCCTTTGTCGACACACGTGCCCTCACGGGAGAAAGCGTTCCGGTAAAGGCAGAAAAGGGTTCTCTTGTCCTTTCCGGTTCGGTCAATGGAGAAAGTACCCTGATACTCAGGGCAGAGAAGGAATATTCGGAGTCGACTGCGTCAAAAATCATGAAACTTGTCGAGGACAGCGAAGGAAGGAAGGCTGAAAGCGAAAAGTTCATCACGAAGTTCTCCCGTTACTATACGCCTTCAGTCTGCATTGCGGCGCTTATTGTTGCCGTTCTTCCACCGCTTCTCGGATTAAGGAGCTTCACCGACAGTATCTACCGGGCTGCAATGCTCCTGGTAATATCCTGTCCGTGCGCCCTTGTGCTGTCGGTTCCCCTCACCTACTTCGCATCGATGGGAAGCTTTGCCCGCCACGGCATACTCGTGAAGGGTGACGAGGCCATACAGAACCTCGCAGATGCTGCAGTATGTGCACTGGACAAGACGGGAACCCTTACGGAAGGAGTCTTTACAGTGCAGAAGATCGAGCATCTGAACTGCACAAAAGAGCATCTCATGGATACAGTCTATGCCCTCGAAAAGGAATCGACACACCCCATCGCAAGAGCTCTTCTGAACTATACCGGAGAAAGAAAAGCGGCTGCAGAGTCCGTCCATACGATTAACGGAGCCGGAATCGAAGGCCGGATGGACGGCAAGCACATCATGGCAGGTTCGGCAAGGATCATGAAGAATGCACCTCGCGTCAGTGAGGAAGGTACTCTTGTCTACGTTACAGAAGACGATGTCCTCATTGGAGTTCTCGTCATAGCTGACAGGATAAGGGACACATCCTTCTCCACGATAAGATCCCTCAGGAATGCCGGCGTGAAGAAAATAGTCATGCTCTCCGGTGACCGCAGCGAGATAGCCAGGAGGACAGCAGAGAAAATAGGGCTCGACGATGCATACGGTGAGCTTCTCCCGCAGGATAAGCTTGAAAAAATAGAAGAGCTCTCCGGTAAGGAAGGGAAACTTCTCTATGTAGGTGACGGAATCAACGACGCTCCGTCGCTGAAGGCTGCAGATGTCGGGGTTGCAATGGGAGGTGTCGGATCGGACAGTGCAATAGAGAGCGCAGACTGCGTGATAATGAACGATGATCTCTCGCGTCTTCCCGTTGCAATAAGGATTGCCAGGAAGACCGAGCGGATAACAAGGGAAAACATCATATTGTCCCTTCTTGTCAAGGCAATTGTCTTCATACTTGCACTTTTCGGCGTTGCCAACATGTGGCTTGCAGTAATCGCCGATACCGGAGTATGTCTCCTGGCAGTTGCAAATGCAATGAGAGCAATGAAATATAAGGAATGACAGATAAACGGGGTGCCTCCAGGAGCACCCCGTCATTCATGGCATCCGCTTTCCTTGGAAGAGCAGAGTATCACATGTGTGAACTGTTATATGATTCATCAAGAAGCGCATCTATATAGAAAAGGCGTGCATTCTCCTCATCGGGCTTGAGCCTGCGCCCCGAGAATACTCCGTGGTCGAGGTCATATTTCAGCAGCTTTGAATCATATTCCCTCATTCCTTCTCCTTCCTTGCCGAGGGCTCTCTCGCGTATGAGGAATATGGAGGGAGTCATGTCGACCTTCCTGTCTTTTTCAAGGGATGAGAGAAGAGACAGGTAATATTCTCCGTCCTTTCCAGAGCCGGGATTATATACGCATTTTCCGCTTCTGAGGAGCATGGCGGAATTGATTCTTGCGGTGTCTTCCTCACTCATGATATACCGTCCGCCCTTCTTCTTTATCCTGTATATGTATGAATCGTAAAGACAGAGTGCATAAGATGGAGATACGGGGAGTATGAATACAGTTCCCCAGGCATGATAGGGATAACAGATGTCCTTCTCCGCATCACGGTTGAATGGATTGAAGAGAAAAAGAGGATTCGAACCGAGTATCAGCGGAGAATGTGGAGACTCGAGAAGAACAGCTTCGAGGTCCTCTATATACGGCAGTGAAAGATACTCCGTCTCACGGGAGCGAAGGAGATAGTCGGTATCACGGGAAGCGAAAACGGAAGACGTCAGGTCATTGATGAAATCCTCTTCTTTTTCCTTTTCCTTCATTCTTTCCTTATTGTTCACAAGGTACTCCATGAACCTGAATGAAGAGAACCTTCCGCTGTAGAAGAGTGTGAGTACAAACTCCCGGGCACTCGAT
>CAVBWE010000124.1:0-7903 GCA_963598715.1 Sphaerochaetaceae bacterium
GCTACTTCTGGGCACGCCAGATGATCAGTAACTCCAACGAGCATCCTCTCATGGTATACATAAGACTCATGCTTGAGGAGTATACGGACCCCGAGGCTATGGCAGGCTGGAATGAAGTGTTTGCATCCGACAGCATGATCTATGCCCTTATTGTATGCTCAATCGTCCCGATCCTCGTCATTTATCCCTTCATACAGAAGTATTTTGCAAAGGGTGTCAATGTCGGCGGTGTCAAGGAATGATTAACAGAATAAAAGATAAACAGACTAAACACGGAGGAAACAAAATGAAAAAGACACTGGCTATCGTAATGATGGTTCTCTGTACGCTTTCCGTTTTTGCCGGCGGAGACAAGGAGCTTGCAGTAACTCCCGGTGCAGCACCTTCAGCAGCACCCGCTGCTCCAGCTGAAGCACCCAAGGCTGAGGCAAAGAAGCTTTCTGATCTCTATGCCGACGGTACCGTTCTCAGAATGGCAACAGGATACAACAGCAAGAAGACAGGTATTGCCTTTGATGCAGATACAGCCGGAGACGGTGTTGAGCTTGCAGGCAAAGTCTACCACTCCGGCGACCTCAAGCCGACCTGGGAAGCAGTAGAGGATATCCTTTCTGTCAAGTTCGAGGACAAGTATCAGGGAAACAGCGCTTCAAACGAACTCAAGTACTGGGCTGAAAGACTCTCTGATGTCGACCTCGTATCGGGAAATGCGGCATCCCTCAACGACTACGGTGTAAAGGGAAGCTTTGTCAACATTGCCGAATATCTTGATATGATGCCCTCATTCAAGGCATATCTTGAGGCCAACCCGATCGTTCGTCTCTCAATCACCGGCGACACATCAAACGGTGCAATCTACTTCTCACCGTATTTCGATGGTGTCAACGACATCGAGAGAATGCCTCTCATGAGAACTGACTGGCTCAGCAGGCTTCTCGACGGCGAAGGCGAATTCAAGGCTGATAAGTGCGGTACACTCAATGCTGCAGTCTATACTCCCTACATGCCGACATCCGGTAAGGTAACCGTTGATGCAGTAGGCGCTGACGGCAAGGGTGTCATCTCCCTTACAAAGAACTATGACAGAAGCGGCAACATCATCGATACGATGAACAAGGCTCTTGCTGCAGGAACCGTCTCCGGTGTCGATGCAGTCAACATGCTCAGAAAATATATCGATGAAGCATATGACGGACACTATGGAGTCGTGAGGTCCAATCTCTTTGCAGGTCAGGATGCCGCATGGGATGCAGATGAGCTCGTAGCTCTTCTGAGATGTGTTGTTGCAAACGCTTACACACTCAATGGAACAGACAATGTTCAGGGACTCTTCTCAAGAGAGGACAACAACAACCAGAGAAAGGTTGACCTCTTCAGGTTTGCAGGAATCCTTTTCGGTGTCAGGGGTCTTGAATCAAGACAGGAATACCTCTACTTCGACAGCGAGGGCAAGCTCTGCGATGCAAGACAGAATGCCGATACCTATGCTGCACTTGAGAAAATGAATGCAATGGCAAAGGAAGGCCTCATCTCCAAGTCATACATCGACAACAGCAAGGAAAGCTCCTCAACGATGCTCGAGAACGATCTCGGCTTCATGAGCTATGACTACAACCAGACACAGACTCTCCTCAATGAAACAAAGCTTCAGGACGGCGAGAAGTACATGTGTGTCATGGTTCCTGTCGCAAGATGGTATGACGGAACAGACAAGAACGGCGTCTACATGAGATTCACCGAGTCCTGGAGAAGCGTCAAGACAGACGGATGGGCAATCAGCAAGGCCGGTGTTGCAGGCGACGATAACAAGCTCTATGCAGCTCTTGCACTCATCGACTATGCATTCAGCGAGGCTGGTCAGATCATGATGAGCTACGGTCCTGATGCATTCATCAAGACAAACGCTGACGGCAGCTATGTCACATTCTCCTTCAACGGAAAGGATATGCCTGTCATCGCTGACATCACAAACGAATACCTCTGGAAGTATGCCAAGGGTAACTACACCAACTTTGCCCGCCAGTATCTCGGATCGACCCTCTCATTTGCAAAGAGCCAGGCATTCGAGTATCAGTGCACTGTTGATGTCGGTAAGGAAGGCGCTCAGTACATCTCTACTGCAATTGCCCTCGGAACAATCAGGCACCCTGAACTCGCAGTCTGCGACAACATGTGGTACACATCCGTTCCGACGACACTTCCGAATACGAAGGTAGAAAGCGACATGCTCAACGGATATACCGAACTTCTCAATCAGTTCAGCACATCCAAGGGCGGCGACAACATCTTCGTTACCGAAATCGTTGCAGGATATACACTCGACGGTGCTTCTGATGCTCAGTCTTCAGCACAGAAGGTTGCTTCCGAATGGAACGGAAAGCAGTACCTTGCCCTCAAGCAGAGAGCATGGGACCGCGACCTTGATTTCTACAAGGCAAACAACTAATCAACAAATCTCCGGGGAGTTCTCCTCCCCGGGGAAATCACAGGAGGAACGGTTATGTACAGGAAACAGATGGCATTTCAGAACATAATCTGTTATTTCGCACTCTTTGTCGGGGGCATCGTATTCATATATTCTCTCGGCATAATGACGGATCTCTACGACTGTCTCTATTCCACGATGTTCGATCCGAACAATCCCTTCGATACGGATGTTCCGGGGTCAATCGTCTACTACACAATGCAGAGCTTCAACAGGAGCTTCCTGATAAGTGCAATCATCTACATCGTCCTTGCGGTCTTTCTTTTCATAACTCAGACCAGCGTACGGCGCAGATACTATATCGGAAACTACATCATGACAGCGGTTTTTGTCATCTTCTCGCTGTATCTTGTAGTCTGGTCACACAACGAAATCGAATTTTACAGGGCTCAGTGGCTCCTGGTGGATTTTGACGCCCTCAGGGAGCATGCAGAACTCTTTAATCAGAAATATACAGAGTCGACATTCTGGTTTGACATACACTATGCTGTTGCTCTTCTCTGTCTGGCCGAGGCCGCTCTCCTTACATGGAACGCAGTCTGGAAGACAAAGCTCATGAAGGAAGAGAAGAGACTTATAGAAGAGGGGGAGAAGGCATGAAAGACAAAGATGAAAGCCTCATACAGAAGGACCGTATGCGCTACATCAAGAACAAGTTCAGTTCGAACCTGTGCATTCTTGCAATCCTCTTCGATGTCTTCTATTTCGTGTCGATTTACAAGAGTGACGTAAGTACATATTACTACAATATCCTCATCGGAGCTTCGATAGTATATAATCTTCTCTTCATGCTTCTTGCCTTCCTCTCATGCGAGAGCGTCAAGAACTATGACGAGTCGAAGTGCTGGATGATGGCAGTACTCGGGATCCTGCAGGTAGTACGCATCTTCATTATTCCCATGCGTGCACACGGCACGGTTGTCTCGCTGCAGAACGGAGAGAGGCTTGTGATGGAGAACGGACAGTTCTCGAGATGCATCATCTACCTTCTTGCTTCTGCAATATGTCTGCTTGTCGGCTCTGCAGTCGGAATTCAGAGATCAAGAACCCTCAAGGCATATCTTGCCTCGCTGGGTGAAGAGAAAAGGAGGGACTGATGGCAGAACTCAAGCTTCAGCATCTCGACAAGATATATGATAACAAGGTACAGGCTGTCTATGACTTCAACCTGGATGTGAAGGACGGCGAGCTGATAGTGCTTGTAGGACCTTCGGGGTGCGGAAAGAGTACAACGCTCAGAATGGTTGCAGGACTTGAGGACATCTCGGCGGGTCACCTGATTCTCGACGGAAAGGACATCACGCAGGCTCCTGCAAAGGACCGTGACATGGCCATGGTATTCCAGAACTATGCCCTCTACGGTCATATGACGATTTATGAGAACATGGCATTCTCCCTTACACTCAGAAAGGAGAATCCGAATGTTATCCACAAGAAGGTTCTTGCAGCGGCTGAGATCCTCAATCTGACAACCCAGCTCAACAAGAAGCCGTCACAGCTCTCGGGAGGGCAGAGACAGCGTGTCGCAATGGGACGTGCAATAGTGCGTACTCCCAAGGTCTTCCTCTTTGATGAGCCGCTTTCAAACCTTGACGCAAAGCTCAGGGGTTCGACAAGGCGTGAGATACTTCTGCTGCACAAGCGGCTTAAGGCAACAATGCTTTATGTGACGCATGACCAGACGGAGGCCCTTACGCTGGCGGACAGAATCGTATGTATGTCCATGGGGCATGTCCAGCAGGTCGGAACGCCGCTTGAACTCTATGATACTCCCGCAAACCTCTTTGTTGCCGGCTTCATAGGACTTCCCCCGATGAACTTCTTTGATGTGACCGTTGATGGTTCATCTCTCAGGGGAAAGGGCTTCTCCGTACCGCTGAAGAAAGAGGACAGTGAGCTTCTTTCCGGCTATGACGGAAAGGAAATCGTCCTCGGCGTGAGGCCGGAGAACGTTGTGAAGGGAGAAGATTTCAAAATCCGCGTAACGACGAATGAGAATCTTGGCATGAACACGCTCGTTCACGGTCATATCACTGACGGCAGCGGCACTTTCGACAGGATTACGGGAAAACTCAGAGGCTGGTGTGACTACAAGGCCGGCGACGAGGCATCGGTTTCCTTCGACAGAATGCATTTCTTCGATAAGGAGACTACAAAGAGAATCGTTAAGGAGGCTGAATGATGAGCACTCAGAGAAAGGGTTTCAGGGAATGGATGAGAAGGAAGATTGTATCGATCAAGCGTAATCCGCAGCGCATTGCCCTTGTCGCCTATGTTCTGACTTTCCTCTACTATGCCCTTAACCTGACATGCATCAGTGATACTACGGCGAAGATTCAGGGAAAGGGAATGGGCCTCAGCGGTTTTGTGACGATGCTCTTCTCGATTCTCTCTCTTGTGTGTTTCCTCAACACCTTCCAGCACAGGAAGAAGGTCAATATACCCATGCTCTGTCTTCTCCTTGCGTTCTCGGGTATCGTGATATATGCAGACATACATTACCGCTCCCTTATCTTCAGTGCAGTACTGGATGCCAGCAATCCGATAACTCCCACGCTTTACATGGTGAAGGCTGCTCATGTTCTGTACTATCATATAGTCTTCGAAGGCATATGCATCGCACTTGTTGCACTTCTTCCCGTCTATTCCAGACTGCTGAAGAAAATCAATACGCGCGTTGATGTCGACAGCTATGACAGAATGGAGGCCATCGATATCTCCGGAGAAGAGTGATGGAAAAAAAGGAGGACTACACTGAAAAGAGCCGTGCCATAGAGACGCTTGTTACGGCCAGTGAGGAGAATACCGGGGAATATACGGAAGAGGAGCTTTCACGCTACCGCTCAAAATCCCGCTTCTCGCTTCCGCCTTCAAGCAAGGCTCTTCTGCTGAAGTTCTGGTTCAGTGGTGCAGTCTGTTATTTCTTCGTATGGGGGCTGGGACTTTATATCCCGTCCTCGCTTGATCTGTATTTCGCAACCTCCCTCGGAATGGGATTCGTGAAGGATATTCTCGAGAACAACTTCCTGCGTTTCATTGCAGAGAGAAAAGGGGCGAATGACAGATGGATGATGTGGCCGAAGAAGAGCTTCGGTTCACTGATACTGAATGTGCTGCATTCGTTTTCTGTCGTGTTCCTGGTCTATCTGACCTATACGATGATAAACGTATTGCTGCTTAAACTTACAAAGAGAAGCGGAGTCGTGCTCTTTGCAATGGAACCGCTGACCTTCGGGCTCTTCTTCCTGGGATATGATTTACTCCTCATCAGGATGAAACATCTCCTTATGAAGATAGTCAAGGATGCCGAGAATAAGGCGAAAGGAGACAACTGATGCCATACCTTGTCTTGAAAGACATAAACAAGATTTACCCCAACGGATTCCATGCCGTTCATGATTTCAACCTCTCGATAGAGAAGGGGGAATTCATCGTATTCGTAGGACCTTCCGGATGCGGAAAGAGCACCACGCTGAGAATGATTGCCGGTCTTGAGGACATAAGCAAGGGCGATTTCCTTATCGGAGGTGACAGGGCCAACGAGAAAGGACCGAGGGAGAGGGGCATTGCAATGGTCTTCCAGTCCTATGCCCTGTACCCGCAGATGACTGTCTACGACAATCTTGCCTTCGGGCTGACGCTCGAGGGTATCGACGAGGATATCATCGAGGAAAAGGTCATGAACGTTGCCTCGATTCTCGGCCTTACCGACTATCTCGACAGGCTTCCAAAGGCTCTCTCGGGCGGCCAGAGACAGCGTGTTGCGGTAGGACGTGCAATCATCAGGAAGGTCAATATCTTCCTTATGGACGAGCCTCTTTCGAACCTTGATGCCAAGCAGCGTGTTACGATGCGCTCTGAAATCACGGAAATCCATAAGAAGACAGGAGCAACGACAATCTATGTCACGCATGATCAGACTGAGGCCATGACTATGGCTGACAGAATTGTCGTCATGAAGGAAGGTTACATCCAGCAGGTGGGAACGCCTTATGAACTGTACTTCAATCCTGTCAATGTATTTGTTGCAGGCTTTATAGGAGAGCCTCCGATGAACTTTGTCAGGTGCCGTGTCGAAAAGGGGCACATAAAGGTCGGCAGGAACGATATCGATCTTGCAATGAAGAAAGATGCGGCAACGCTGAATAGATACGAAGGAAAGGAGATTGTGTTCGGTTTCCGTCCGGAGGCGATTACACTTACCGAGAATGCTCCTTCATACAGAATCGAGAGCACTGTCGAGCTTACGGAGCTTCTGGGAGACAACACGAATGTCTATGTCGACATGGACGGAACCAAGGCCATACTCAAGGTCAATCCGCATGAAACGCCGGAGATGGATTCGTCCTTCGTTTTCCATATTCCCGTCGAGAGCGTCTATCTCTTCGACGGCGAAAGCGAGATGGTAATCAGATAAGGTTACAGAAAAAGAAAGGAGAAAACCCATTTTCGGAAACGGAAATGGGTTTTTATGTTAACTGCGTGTTAAAAACCATACATTTTGCACTTTTATCTGTGCTAAATATCAAATAAATCTTGCAAGACGGACAAAATAAAATTAAATTTAGCAAAACGGAAAGACATGCCTTCGGGAAGAAGGAAAGTTTATTCATGCACCGTGAAGTGCGGATGGATGCATGAGACTTCTTCCCGGGATCTGCTCCGAGAGGAAGCGGTACAGGAATATGAGTGACGCAAGAGAAAAGGACAGCACATTCGCCCGTCTCATTGTTTATGCCGTTCCGTTTCTGGTTTCGTATACCCTTCAGGCCTTCTATGGTATTGCAGACCTCTTCTTCATGGGACTGTATGAGCCTGTGAGCTCTTCCGCTGCCGTTGCCGCAGGCACCCAGATACTTCATCTCATTACGACGATAGCGGTGTCTCTTGCGATAGGCTGTGCCGATGCAATAGGGAAAGCCTGGGAAAACGGCGACAGGGAAAGCGCCGAGAGTACAATCGGAGCTACCGTGGCCTTCTATGGCCTTGTGTCGGTTCTGGCTGCAGTCATCCTGAATCTTCTTACACCGTCAATAGTTGACCTTCTGTCCCTTCCGAAGGCTGCCCAGGAAAGCACGAAGCGCTATCTTCATGTCACCTTCCTTGCTACTCCGTTCATTGCCATCACCAATCTTTCCAACAGTACATTCAGGGGACTTGGAGACAGCAGGACACCGATGTATGTGCTTGTTTTCACGACAGTTGTGAATATCATCCTTGACTATGTCTTCATAGGCAGACTCTCCATGGGAGTTGACGGAGCGGCTCTTGCAACGCTGATATCACAGGCTCTCAATTCCGTCGCTGTAGTATTCTTCCTTCATTTCCTTCTGAAAAGGAAGAAGATGTTTGTCTCCCTGAAGAGGTTCCGGTTGTCGAGAAAGTATCTTCAGCCGGTTACTTCGGCCGGTTATCCCA
>CAVBWE010000125.1:0-7310 GCA_963598715.1 Sphaerochaetaceae bacterium
GGATATATGAAGAACTGTCTCCCCTCAGGAAGTGGAAAAGCGAATAGAGAAGAAGCGAGACAAGAAAGACCGACATGAGGAGATCCAGGAGCCGTTTCACTATCTTTATCAGTGTCACTGTCATTGTTTTCACGTTCACATCTGCTCTCTTTTGCATCTCCAGAAGAAGAATCCGTTCTGGATGATGACACCTTCTGTTTCCCTTGAACAGGCATAGGTCGTGGAATAATGGCCTGCAATATAGACAGGAGCATATTCCCAGAGAATCTTCTGCCCCTTCTTCCAGATCCGGCATGCCTCTTCGATATCCGATGCCTCTTCAAGTTCCCTGATTACGCTCAATGCATCGTCATTTTCATCGGCCCATCCCGGAAATGACGGAGAGAGATAGCTTTTCATCTGGGGAAGCGGAACAGCTGTGAATGCCGATATGTATATATCCCATCTGTCCGGGTAATTTCTCTCCTCTATGAATGAAGCCCAGTCGAGGATGGTTATTTCACATTCGAGTGACACTTCTTCAAGCTGTTCCTTGAGCACAGCTGCAATCCTGTCGAGATTGCTCAGATTGGACGAGAGAATCCGGATCGTTCCGACGTTCCTGTCTTCAAGTATCCTCATGGCTTCTTCCCTGTTTCTGACTTCAAAGGGACCGGGAGAGGAAACGTTCCATTCCTTCTGCCGTTTTTCCATGTAGGAACTGTCTGTAGTATATGACGATGTACCGTAGCATGAAGCCATGAGAAGGTCAGAAGAAAGGGCATATGATACAGCCCGCCTTATCTCCCTGTCCTTCATGACTCCCTCCTTCTTGTTGAAGACAAGGGCTATGCTTCCGCTCCCGTCATCGTGTATCAGCCTGATATCCCCGTTTTCTTCAAGACGGTGAAAATCAGAAGACATGACATCATTGATGAAATCGAACTCCCCGTTCTCAAGACCGATAAGACGTGTCACCGAATCAGGGACAAAAAAGAAGGTGATTCCACTGTTTTCAGCCTTCTTGTTCCCCCATCTGCCGCTGGATGAAGTGCCATACCGGGAATATTGACTGAATGCGTCAAGAACTATCTTCTCTCCCGGATTCCACTGTACCAGTTTATACGGTCCCGTTCCGATGATTTTTGTCACAAGTTTTGTGCCATCGATTAAGTAAGACGGCATAACAATAGCTTCCTGAGGGCTTGATGCAATAAGATATGGCAGAAAAAGCAGAGATTTTTCACTTGTTATGCTTACTGTCAAATCATCGACTATCACAAATTCCGCCCCTGCGGCAATATCCGATGCCTTCTGGTAAAGCGAGAGATACCTGTTCATCGAAGCGCATACATCTTCAGCTGTCATTATCTTTCCGTCATGAAAACAGACATCATCGCGGAGAGTGAATGTCAGGGTATGATTATCGTCGGAAAAGAAGTATCCGGAAGCAAGCTCTTCCCTGATTCTTCCCTCTCCGTCCGTCACGAGAAGCTTTTCGTAAATATTGCCCGATGCAACAAGTCTTCCCGAAAGAGTGGGATTCGTCATTATGTCGAGGGTAACCGGCTCCTGGGAAACGGCGCATGTTATGATGCCTTTGTCGCGTTCGACCCGGCATGAGACAAACAGCATCAGAACAAGGAAGGCACCCATGATTCTCCTATAGAGTCCTGCTTCTCTTTTCTTCATCCTTCGTCCATTCCCCTGTCACTGTTCAAACAAAAAGGCAGGGCCCCCGAGAGGAAGCTCTGCCTTTCTTTATTGCCTGTTTTATTTCGGCTGCTTTCCGATGTAGGCAAGTATTCCGCCGTCAACATAGAGTATATGGCCGTTGACAAAATCGGAAGCGTTGCTTGCAAGGAATACTGCAGGTCCTTGAAGATCCTCGGGAGTACCCCATCTCTCTGCAGGAGTCTTTGCAACGATGAAGGCATCGAAGGGATGACGTGAACCGTCCGCCTGTCTCTCTCTGAGCGGCGCCGTCTGAGGTGTTGCAATATAGCCAGGCCCGATGCCGTTGCACTGTATGTTGTATGCACCATATTCGGATGCTATGTTCCTGGTAAGCATCTTCAGTCCGCCCTTTGCAGAAGCATATGCACTGACTGTCTCACGTCCGAGTTCGCTCATCATCGAACAGATGTTGATGATCTTTCCGCCACCCTGTTTGATCATCTGCGGGATGACCGCCTTCGAACAGATGAACGGTGCATTGAGATCCAGATCCACAACAGCACGGAAATCATCAGCACTCATCTCCGTCATCGGAATTCTCTTTATGCAGCCTGCATTGTTGACAAGAATGTCAAGTCTGCCGAACTTCGATATGATTTCGGATACAAGTGCCTTTACGGCATTCTCATCCCTGACATCGCATACATAGCCGAGAACATCATTCATGCCGCAGCGTCTGTATTCCTCAAGCCCGCTGTCAACCGATTCCTGGCGGGAAGTATTGAATATGACCTGTGCTCCGGCATCATGATAAGCCTTGACAATTGCCATTCCGATTCCGTAGCTTGCACCTGTAACCCATGCAACCTTTCCCTTCAGGGAGAATGAATTCATGTCCATAAGAAAAAAACTCCTTTATTCACTTTAATATAGAAATACCGGATAAAATCCGGATTTTCCTGTCTGATACCTTACCTTGCCCGAAATCAAAGCTTATCTATGAGCATGGAGCACTTGCCGGATGGAATCGGAAGCGTCTTTCTCTTTCCGTCATCCATGATTTCTATCGTGAAGTAATAGAGCTTCTCGCTCTCCAGCCTGATTTCCCAGCCTCTCTGGTTCTTGTTTGAAAGAATCGTGATGATGTTCTTCTTGAGAGAAAGATGTTCTATCCCCATTGCCTCGAGAGACTGCATCGTCCAGTAGACGGTCTTCCTCGGCAGCGATATGTCGAGCCCTATGATGTTCTCGATGCATGCGGATATTGCAATGAGCCCGATTGACGGGAGATACCTTCTGCGGTTTTCCAGTCCGTCACACATTACTGCCGCACCTTCTGTCATCGGCTTGTACAGCTCCCATGCATCCCCCGGTTTTTCCTCCCCCGGATGAAGTGTATCAAGAAGGAAATACATATGCCGTATCGCGCATTCGCGAGCGAAGATGAACGAATCGTAGTTTGCAAGTCCCTTGATGATAATATAGTTGAGGAATGTCGAAACGCTTCCGCAGTACCCGTCCCCGTTTTCCGAGAAATGAATGTTCGAACGCGGCAGCGTCGGGAACGGATTGTCCGTTCCGAACTGACCGTCATCCTTGAGTGCATCTATGAGATATGATGCATACTCATCATTCGGAATCTGGGCAAGAAGAGTCCAGAATGCACCGATGTGCCTGTTTTCAATGCGGTTTCCGTTCTCATCCAGGTCATAGTAGAAATTATCCTCAGCTGACCACATCATCGAGTTGATTCTGGTTTTGAGGGAAAAATAGACCCTCTTGTATCTGAATGCCAGTTCCTTGTCGTTGAGTATGTCACCGATTATTGAAAGATAAAGGGCATAAAGGGCCATCTCGGCATTGAAATCAATGAAATACCTTGCTCCCTCCCTCGGCAGGTTGCCCATATGAACTGCATCCTGAGGAACAGCATAAAGCCCGTTTTGATCCTGGAAATTATTTCTCAGCCATTCATAGTACTTCTCAAGGAAGGGGACAACATCCTTCAGTCTCTTCTTGTTGCCGATTTTGTGATAGAAGACAAACTCGACATAGGGAAGAAGCGGAACCGTAACTCCGAGGGGATTGGCAGGCCTCGTTACAGGCTCATCCGTAACAATGTCGTACTCTTCGGCGATTCTCCCGTCGCTTTCCTGACGCGCATAAAAATAGTCCACCATGGAGTAGGGGCTGTAAATCTGGTTTGAATAGACGAGAAAGAGTGATGAAAGACAAACATCATAAAGAGAGATGACATTACCCTCACCATGAATGAAGTAGCCTTCCGGGAACTTTCCGTTCCTGTCGCCGCTCTGCCACAGTTCTTCCAGCCAGACCCAGGCTCTGTCGTACATATCGACAAAATCCTGATCATAAAAATGAATTCCCGGTACGCTTTCCCTAATCATCTCTTCACCATTTCCAAGAACGAAAACCCGCTTTTTGGGCGTTCTTCACGGTATTATAATAATACAACCCTTGAAAAAGGATGTCAAATTTATTTTTTATATAATTAATTTGTTTTGATAAAACGAATTAGATTGGAAAATATCAAAGTATCACCTGAAGAGTTTAACAGCCTTCGGTTGTATTTCAATCACAAAATGCTTTCCTCTTCTTGTAAACTCCTCTCCATCTACATGTGATATGATCAGATCCTTTTCGCTCTGTATCTCTATCCGCCTGGCCTTGCCGTATCCGAAATTGGTCCTGTCACTTACCATGGCTCCACGGAAGAACTTGAGGGCCATCCTGACTATGCCGGCGCCGCGGTATATTCTTTTCGTATACATGTAATCCAGTAAACCGTCATCGATCAGGGCAAGGGGCGTCATGAGGAATGCCGATCCCATGCGCCTTCCGTTGTTGGCACTGAACTGCTGGGTCTTGAGACGGAAAACTTCACCGTCGATATTGACGGTCATGTCATAACCCTTGGGAGGATTGCAGAGAATATGCATGAATGCGGAAAGGTAGGAAGACATGCCGTTGAGGTGTCTGTAATCCTGAGCCAGGAAATTAACCATCGGCTCGAACCCGAATCCCATGCCGTTGAGAAAATATCTGCCGTCCTCCCTCTCGGTACCGGTTGCAAAGCCCACATCGGTGTCGAGGGCCTCGTTCTCGAGAATGATCCTGACTGCCCTGTCAAGGTTCTTCGGAATGCCGGCCATCCAGGCAAAGTCATTACCTCTTCCCATGGGAATGATCCCCATCCTGACTTTTTCGTGCCCTTCAGAACGCATTATGCCGTTGATTACTTCGTTGACAGTTCCGTCTCCGCCGGCGGCGATTATTGTGGTGAACCCGCTTTCAACTCCGCTCCTTGCGAGTTTTTCGGCATGGCCCTTTCCGGACGTATAGGCAATTGTGCACTGCCTGGAATGGGCAGCAAGCACTTCCTTTATTTTCTTTGCCTTTTTCCTTCCCTTACCCTTGGAGGCATTGGGATTTATTATAAGAAGAATGTTATCGAGCATAGTATCACCGTTTTTATTTTGTTGATAACTTATTCTGCTTGCAAGAGACTTTCACTTTATTTCATGATACTTTTCCGCCTTTTAGCAGACTACTGCCGACAATCCTGTTATACTTTCATAATCAGGAGACATTTTATGTGGTACGACAAGCTGTCTGAAAAAAAGCTGTGGGAAAATTTCGAGAAAATCTCCTCTGTCCCGAGGGACAGCGGAAAGGAAGACGGAATCAGGGCATTCCTTCTTGACTGGGCTGAAAGTCACGGTATTAAGGCCATTACGGACAAAACCGGCAATGTCATCATGAAGAAGAAGGCTACACCGGGATATGAGGAACGCAAAAGCATTGCCCTTCAGGGCCACATGGACATGGTATGCGTAAAAAGGGAAGGATCAGAACATGACTTCACAAAGGATCCGATAGAGATAGTGCTTGACGGCAACACCATCAAGGCAAAGGATACTACCCTCGGCGCCGACAATGGAATAGCTGTTGCCATAATACTCACTCTCTTCGAAGACGACGGGTGGGAGCACGGACCTCTTGAAGGAATATTCACCGTCAATGAGGAAGTCGGACTCACCGGGGCATTCGGACTCGAGGGAAAATATGTGGATTCACGGCTTCTCATCAATATAGACAACGAGGAAGAAGGATTCTTCTGTATCGGATGTGCAGGCGGACTCGATACCGTTGAAACAAAGAAGGTGAAGATGGAGGGTGTCACTGACGGAGAAGCAGTCTCCCTGGAGATATCATCCCTCTCCGGCGGTCACAGCGGAAGCGACATAAACAAGGGAAGATGCAACGCAATCCATGCATTTGCACGCTACCTCTCGCTTCTTGATTCGTTCCGGCTCGTCTCTGTCAGCGGAGGTACAAAAAGAAATGTCATTCCATCATTCCTCCGTGCAGAACTGATCGTCCCGTCAGCAGGGGATGCAGGAGAGAAAGCACGTCTTCTTGAAGAGATGCTCCGCGTCGAATTCGTAAAGGGAGACGGAAACGTCACGATTGCGGTTCGCCACATTGACAGACCGGACAAGGCAGTCGGAGAGAAGGAAAGCCGTGAAATAGCTGACGCACTCCTCTGTGCCCCGAACGGCGTCCAGGCATATTCCCAGACAATAGAGGGTATCGTCGAGACATCGTGCAACCTCGCTATCATTGCCTTCGACAGGGAAACCGTAACAGTCACATATTCAATCAGATCATCAATAGACAGCGCGAAGAAGAACACGGCGCGGATCATTACGAAGATCTATGAAAAATCCGGCTTCACTTCGGTTCTCAGCGACGGTTATCCGGGATGGATCCCGAATCCGGAATCCCCTCTTGCAAAAAAGCTCGGTTCAGCCTACAGGACGATTACGGGAAAAGAACCTCTCATTACCGCAATACATGCCGGACTTGAATGCGGAATCATCAATGACAGGGTCCCCGGAATGGATTCCATCTCCATCGGCCCGAATCTCTATGATGTACATTCAGTAAACGAACACCTTGAAGCGGACTCGGCGGAAAGAGTCCTGAGCTTCCTCAAGGCTGTCATCAAGGATCTGACATGACAACAACGAAAGTAAGCGACACTTACCATATAATAACATTCTCAGACGGCAGCGTGATTCACCTTGTAGGAACTGCCCATGTTTCAAAGAACAGTGCCGAAGAGGTAAGGGAAATAATCGAAAAGGAAAATCCCGACCGCGTATGCATCGAACTTGATGACGGAAGAATGAAGAGCAAGACCAAAGACTCTTCATATGAGAACATGGACATCAAGAAGATCTTCAAGGAAGGAAAGGGTTTTCTTCTTCTTGCAAACACCGCCCTGGCTTCATTCCAGAAGAGAATGGGGCAGCAGACGGGATCCGACCCGGGAGCCGAGATACTGGGAGCGGCAAAGCTCGCATCCGAGAAAGGCATCCCCGTATCCCTGTGTGACAGGGAAATTCAGATAACCTTCCGCAGAGCCTGGGGAAAGAGCTCTCTCTGGAACAAATGCAAGCTTCTTGCAACACTGATTTCTGCCTCATTCTCCAATGAAAAAATCAGTGAGAAGGAACTTGAGGAACTCAAGAATGAAGAGACACTCGAGAGCATGATGAAGGAGGTGGCCAAGGAACTTCCGTCGGTAAAGGAGGTCCTTATCGACGAGAGGGACCGCTACCTTGCCT
>CAVBWE010000126.1:0-5164 GCA_963598715.1 Sphaerochaetaceae bacterium
AAGCAGAGAAGGTCCTTGGGCGTCCCGGGCATCAGGAAAAGAATAAGTATGATGAGATCGCGGCGGCGGTTTGTCCTGAGAAATTTCAGTTCCTCTATCTTTTCACGGCTGAAGAATATCTCCAGAAGACTCCGCCCGAAGCGGCGCACGAGGAAGAAAACGGCAATGGAGCCCAGCCCCAGGCCTATCGTCGAGAGTATTGTCGCCTCAACATGACCGAATGCGTAGCCGCCTGCTACCTCTATGGGGCCGCCGGGAATTATCGCAATGAGAACCTGCAGGAAGCAGAGTGCAATGTAGCACAGCTTTCCCCACACCCCCATGCTGTCTATCCAGGAACGGAAGATCTGAGGGTCACGGGCTGTCCTTATGATCGGAATGCCTATGAAAAGGAAGACGGCAAGAGTGAATACGATGAATATGATGATACTCACAATGCCGAGCATCTTCTTCTGTTTCTCATTCAGTTCCTTCTGCATCAGAGAATCCGTCCTTCGCCTGTAGCAAGAATTTCGCCGTGCAGGGAGGCTATCCTGCCGTTGAGAATGACACATTCAATTCCGCTGTTCGTATTGTCATCATTCGCCTTCAGTTCTCCGCTGTCGAAGACCACGATATCCGCACGCATGCCCTCTTCCAGGATTCCGCGGTCCCTTATTCCGAATCTCCGTGCCGTTTCACCCGTCATTCTTCTTACGGCTTCCTCAATCGTGAGCAGCTTCCTGTCACGAACATAATGAGAAAGGAACTCGACCGTTGAATGAAATGACCTCGGGTGCGGAAGCGGCGATGAATAGAGACTGTCAGTGCCGAAACACATGAGGGGATGAACCATGATTTTCTCCAGGCTTTCCACACTTTGGGTCGTATCAGTCATGACCGCAAGCCCGGTCTCATCCCTGAGGATATCGAATAATGCATCAAGAGGGTCTGCCACTCCCTTTTCACGGGCTGCTTCCGAAAGGGACTTGCCGTTAAGGGAAGGATTCGAAGAAAGATAGAGAATCCTTATTTCATCCGGCCCTACCAGCGGGTAGATGCTGTCCCATGAGGTATCATGAAGTATTTCGTCCTTTATGCGCTCTCTCTCGCCTTCCAGGGAAAGCGCCATCCTCTGTTCCAGGCGTGAAAACGCAAGAACACGAGGAGGGAGAAGCGAAAACAGGGATGTGCTCCCGTACGTATAGGGATACTGGTCAAACGCAACATCAAGTCCGTTTTTCCTGTACTCCTCTATTCTCTCCAGCATTTTCCCGACCTCTTTCTGATTGTTCTGTCCTATTGCCTTCAGATGTGATATCTCTGTCCTGACGCCGGAAAGGGAAGCAATGCGGAGAACACTCTCAAGGGACTCAAGACATCCGTTTCCCTCACTTCTGTGATGTACCGTGAATATCTTTCCCTTTTTCTTCACTGTTCTCAAAAGCATGTCCAGTTCCTTTTCCGAGGAATAGACACACGGAGAATAGTAGAGTCCGGTGGAGAATCCCCCTGCTCCGCTTTCAAGTTCCCTTTCAAGCAGGAGGCACATGCCTTCAATCTCTTCGTCGCTTGCCTCCCGCTTCGAGTCATCCCCCATCACGGCGATGCGGAGTGCCGTATGCGAGACAAGAAACATCTCGTTTACACCGATTCTCCTTTTATGGCAGTAGTCCCGGAATGAGGAGAAATCCGTCCAGTCCCAGTCCGGCCATTCCCCGAGAACATCCCTGACAGCATCCCTGAGACTGCCGTTAACATACGGGAATGTTCCTATTCCGCAGTTTCCGGTAATATCCGTCGTGATTCCCTGGCCTATCCTCGCTGCGGCCTTTTCATCCCTCAGGACAAGGAAATCCGTATGGCAGTGGGCATCTATGAATCCGGGAGCAATGTATTTCCCGCTGCAGTCCAGTACAAAGCGGGCACGCGAGATGTCCTTTTCCGTGACGAGTGCTATCGTGTCGGAAAAAACCGCCACATTGGCTTTCCTGGGCTGACTGCCCCTTCCGTCGAGAACCATACCGTTGCGGAGTATGATATCATACATTTTTCTTTATCTCCCCGTAGGTTATCTTCATCATTCTCTCCATATAGTTCGTCATGTCCGTGTAAACACCGCCTGACGAAACAAGAGTCCATGCGGCCTTCGCTTCATTGACTGACGAATGCATCAGAGACGGAGGAATGTATCCGCCCCTTTCGAGAACATCTGCAAAGAGAAGATATGAAAAGAAGACAGAGTGCTTCTCGAACGGCCGTATCCTCAGCATCTCTCCTGCAAGAAGGAGCGCCCCGGCAAGCGGATGAAGATGTGACCAGGATGACTCGTACTGATTGACGACAGTCTCGACAGCAGATGAAATCTCCGTCATTTCATCCTGACGCCTCACACGCTCCCTGCGATAATCCGTCCTGCAGTCTGTAATCCCGCGCATGAGGGAAGAGTACATCCTCTTCATTCCTCCTTCCCCGGGAGCAGCGGCATCTGTCCAACCGTTTTCAAGAATGTAGGCGAAATTGACTATGAGAAGGTGTGTACTGAGGCTCAGCGTATGCACAAGAAACCCTGAAAGTATCCTTTCACATTCCAGTTCGCTCACCTCTTCATTCTCAAGGGAGAAGAGAAAGGAAACGGTCCTTGCCGTATCCTTTCTGAAAAGAGGCAAGGAAAGATACTCTTCGAGACTGTACAGCCTTTTCAGTTGTCTCAGGCCGTCGACGTCAACGCTTCCCGCGCGTATGTCGAGAGCCTTGAACCTTCTGAGTACCCTTCCGTCACGCGGCTTCGGGGTATCTACAGGAATGACCCATGACCAGCCGTTTCTGACGGCTCCGTCAATGCGGCCGTCATTGCAGAGGATACGCACGCGACGCGGCGTTATGTTCCACTTTTCGGCAGCACTTTTCACATCCATGTATTTCATACCTACATTTTCGCTTTATCGCGAAAAAAGAAACAAGATGAAAAAAACAATTATTCCCTTTTTTCTTCATATCGTTCCGTCAATTGTAAGAGCCTGAAAGTCTCTCCCTGCCGCGGAAAGAGAGTGTTCTGAAATGAAAAAACAGGAACCATATACAGCAGAAAGAATATAAATGGTATTATTATTCCCATCTGGGACATATAGTATGTATAACAGAAAACTTCAGTGCCGATATCATCGGGAAAAAGATGAAGCATCAGAATAACACTGATAAAAGTGAGAGGAAGCTTCTTCATCATGACTGATGCTCCGAAGGGTTATGCAATGCGTTTCCGGGCGGCAAGCCGGAGCTCATGGCAGACTCATCCTTTCATAGTCTCGCATCCGAATAAACGGAAAGGCAATTGAGGCATCAGGAGAACTTTCTGAAACCGCTGTCCGTCAGTCCAAGTGCAGCATTACAGTGGGCCATACCATAGAGTACGTATGCTGTCTCAAGGGAGTGCTCAGCAGAAAGACTGCGCCTTAGGATGCTCTCCCCGTCAGCCCCCTTTCCTGCGGGAGGACTGTCCCTCCATGAAGCGGACAGGGAGAAAAACATAGGCCGTTCATGAAGCGTCCGTCTCTTTTCCCTAGTAGTTTTCGCTGTGGCTTTTTCTGTAGTTCAGAGTGTCCTCTATCAGCATCCGGGCAAAATGCGGAGCCGAGAAATCAACCGGAAGCTTCTCCATTTCCTCATTGATTCTCCGGAGTTCTTCCGGATTGCGGTAAACATTCTCGATTATGTCGAGCTTCTCTTCCAGATCGTCGCTCGTCCAGCCGACGGGGTAGGAATCGAAGAAGAGCTGCGTCGAACGCCCCATATAAAGCACTTCCGACACCAGGAACGGCCTCTTGAGATAAAGCGATTCCATAAGTGAATTCGCTCCGGCCTTTCCCATCTGCATATCGCATGCCATGATGTACTCCTGGGCATTCGTGACAAAGCCTCGCATCTCGAGGTCAAAATCCGGATTCATCTTCCTGAAGAGATCAAACTCCGCCTCAGTTGAACGGCTGTGTCCGCCAATGACGACAACCTGCACGGGAAGAGAGCGCCTGACAAGCCCGTAGAGAAGCTTCGGATTGCCTATTCCCTCCCCTCCGAGATTCCATAGAACGGTGAATCTGTCAGTCTTGAGTCCCAGGCGCTTTCTCGCTGTCTCCTTGTCGAGCTTTTCAGCAACCTCGAATTTCTTTGAAAGCGGGAAAGGACAGAGTTTCACCTTCGAGGGGTCCTGTCCCATCTCGATTGTATGCTTCACTCCGATTTCCGTGCATATGTAGCACATCGTAAGGTCATTGTCGACACCGGCCTTGACCTGGTCGAAGAGATCGGCTGCGTAGTCATATACAGGACAGTCGACACCGATCTTCTTCAATACGGCCGGAAGCAGCGTCGCCCCCATGAAATTGGTCGATATTATGAAATCGGGTCTCTCTCTGAAGAACCATTTCTTGAAGTGCTTTATGCCCGAGGGATCGTTACTGAGCATTCTCAGCGAATCATGGGACATCCTGTTGTTAGAAATGGCATTTATCCTTTTCTCGAGTTTCGGATGATGCAGCAGATAGCGCCAGTAATCCTTGCTTATGCGTTTGAAAAGCGGAAGGCGGAAGACGAGAAAGAGATCCTCGACAACAGCCTGATGGCCCATATCCCTGAAGGCATCTGCAAGCGCCACAGCGGGAATATAATGACCTTTACCTGCATCAACATATAAAAAAGCACCTTTCATCCGATTCTCCCTGACAAGAGTCCCCAGACCCTCTCCTTTTCCTTCCTGAATCTCGCTCTGTATTCCTTTATCCCCATACGGTGAAAAAGAATTCTCCAATAATAATAGTAGTACTTCGTCAGAAAGAAAACCGCACTGTGCACTACCACCTTTCTCTCACCTATTTTCAGGCCTAATTCAATATTAGACAAGTACCCGTCCATTTCATCAAGAGAAGCTTTCCTGAAAGAGCCGTGGCTGAGGCCCTTCCTGTTTATTCTGTAATTATATACTGCCGACGGGACATATATGATCTTCTCTGCCCCCAGAACCACAAGAGGCATCACGAAGACATCTTCAAATATTCTGTCTTCCGGAAAACTCACCCGGTCAAAAAGCCGCCTCGCGATGAGCCTCGAGTGCACATAGCAGAACCGGCCGTTGGGCCTGACCATTGAAACCAGAAACTGCCGGCCTGTACAGATTTCATTCTTTCCGCTT
>CAVBWE010000127.1:0-31112 GCA_963598715.1 Sphaerochaetaceae bacterium
TGTACTGATCCTGTCCTCCACGAAGGCATTTGCCGTCATTGCTATGATCGGAACTCCCGCAGCGTCACTTCTATCCATTCTCCTGATGCGCCGTGTCGCCCCGTAGCCGTCAAGTACCGGCATCATGATATCCATGAGGATAGCCGAAATCTCGCCGGGAGCTGAGTTTTCGAATGCCCTGACTGCCTCCTCTCCGTTACGTGCGGTAATTATATCTGCTCCGGCTTCGCTCAATATGAAGGATGCTATCTCGATGTTGATTTCGTTGTCTTCGGCAAGAATCACTCTCTCGCCCCTGATGGAGAGCTTTTCCTCTTCCATGTCCATTTCCTGCGGCCCGGACGCAGAGTCGAGAGTAAATGGCAGCGTGACAGTGAAAGTCGTGCCGACTCCCTTCCGGCTTTCGCATTTGATGCTTCCGCCCATCTTTTCAGCAAGGCTTTTTGCAATCGAGAGTCCGAGTCCCGTACCGCCGTACCTGCTTCTTGCCGCTGCATTCTCCTGCTGGAAAGGCTCGAAGAGATGCTTCTGGAATTCTTCGCTCATGCCGATTCCGGTATCACGGATGATGCTCTGAAGAGTAACCGTTGTGCCGTCAAACGATATTTCACGGCAGCTGACATATATCTTTCCGCCGGGTATGTTGTACTTGATTGAATTTCCCAGCAGGTTCAGCAGAATACGCTTGAAATGCACAGGACTTCCGATGAGCTTCGTGTGTTCTACGCTGCAGTCCTCGTGAACGCTGACAGTCATCTCTTCAGCCATCTTCTCGATGACGGAAAAAACTTCCGATGAGATGTTTTCAATGTCGAACGGAATATGCTCAAGCACGACTTCACCCGATTCGAGCTTGCTCATGTCGAGCACCTCATTTATGAGTTCGAGAAGAATATCCGAGGACTCGCGTATCTTCTTGCGGCAGTCCCGCTGCCTCTCCATATCGTCGTCATAGTGCTCGGCAATGTCGAGCATGCCTCTTATTCCGTTGATCGGAGTCCGTATATCGTGGCTCATGCGGAGAAGAAATTCAGTCTTTGCCTTGTTCGCCTTCTCTGCCTCTTCTGCAGCACTTCTGAGCTTTTCGCGATAGGCCTTCTCCAGTTCACTTCGTTTCTTCTCTTCTTCAAGCTGCGCCCTGATTATACTGTCTATAACCTGGAAACCCAGAATCGCCTTTGTGCCGCTTCTGTCCGTCCGGCTCAGCTTATACTGGTAGTAATGCTCCCTTCCGTTCGCTTCAGAGCGGTAATTGCCGGTGATTTCATTCTCGTTTCTGAATTTCTCCCGGATGTTCTCAACATTGAAGACATTTCTCAGCTCATCCCTGTCGTCCTCATAGACGATGTTTTCCAGCCAGTCGTCAAGAAGGACACGGAAAGGAAACTCGTGTCCGATACCTACCCTTTTCAGCTTTTCATAGCCGTTTTCAAGCTTCAGTATCTTTGCCGTTTCCTTTTCCAGGTCGACGAGGTATACATTACGGAACGAGCGTGCAAGAGTACCCGATATCATGAGCTGCTCCTCAAGTTCGCTGCGGTAATGAAGCTCCTTGAGTTTCTCGCTTGTGACATCCCGTTCTGCATATATGACGGAAATCAGTCTTCCCTCTTCATCCCGCTTCTTTACAATGAAGCGCGCTTCAAACCATCTGCCGTCAGGAGACCGGTATTCCATAAAGGGAGACTCATCATTCTTCATCCTCTCTTCAAGCGTGGAAAGCTCCGTGAAAGAGCGCATCCGGGAAATATCGTCGGGATGAACATGTTCCGTCAGTGCCGTCTCCACATTTTCCCCGATTTTTCCGGGAAGCAGCTCTCCGGGACCCCCCAGAGCGGAGGAAGAAGACTGAATGATCCTCAAGCCCCCCCTTATCAGGTCAACCTCGATGATTGTTTCGTATATGGTGGAGAGTGCGCCTATGACCTCCGCGTGCTCAGAAGCCTCCCTTACGGCCCTGTCACGCTCTTCTTCCTCGTCAATGCACTTCGACATGGAGATGGCTGTTACGGCTTTGCCGGAGCACTCCGTGCATATTACCCTCGTATCCATATAGTGAACACGGCCGTCATCTCCGTTCTGCGGGTGAAGAAGTACCAGTTCCCTTTTTCCGCTCAGAAAGGCACTGAGGGCGCTCTCACGGGAGAAGAGGGACATGAATTCATCTGCCTTCTCCTTATCCGGAATCGTCGAGGCACCTACACGGATTAGATCATCAACCGTTCCGGAACTTGAGGCACTCTTATTGAGGAAGTTGTCATATTCAAGCATCACGTAACTGTTATTCAGATAATCGATGCTGATGACAAGCGGATACACAACACCCATTGCAATGGCGTAGTGCCGCGCCTGGGTGTTGATAGTCTTTTCCCTTTCATAGTCCCTGAGAAGAGCCTCTGTCCTTTCCTGTTCCTTACGGCTTTTCAGGATGTTTTCACTTATGTCGTGAATGACGCATGCGCAATATCCCTTCCTTTCTGACGGATATATCTCCACATGCATGTAAATGCCCTTCGCACGGCTGATATCGTCAACTGAGGAGCATTTTCCCTCATATGCGGCTCTGCGGCAGAGCTCCAGCCACTTCTTGTCGCCGTCGGGAAAGATTTCACGGAATGTATGCCCTCTGAGGCCGCCCTCCGCCTTGCCCTCCAGCTCTTCCATTTCCCTGTTGGCATATACATATGTCCAGTCGAAGGCATCACCCGATTCATCAAGGTCGACACGTATTATGCAATAGCCGTGGATATCTCCGCTGCCGAAAGATGTGGTATATGTCATTTCAGGCATATTTTCTTCCCTGCGCTATACCGTTGTCTTTCAGATCTTCAAAGACTTCATGCATGAAAACACCCCTCCTTTCATGAGTCACTGGCTGCCTCCTCCGATGAACCTGTCCAGGACCTTCACAATCTCGCCGATGCTCACCGGTTTTGATATATGGGCGTTCATTCCCGCCTCGAGGGATCTGATCCTGTCTTCCTCGAAGGCATTGGCAGTCATTGCCACAATCGGGATGTTCGCCTTTCTGTTGCTGGCAAGGGTACGTATCTCGTGAGTTGCAGTATACCCGTCCATCCTCGGCATCTGGATATCCATGAAGATAAGGTCATACCTGTCCTCATCCGAGCGGTACATGATGTCAACGGCCTCCATGCCGTCACAGGCGGTATCGACACTGAGTCCTGTGGTCTCGAGAAGTGCCGTTGCTATTTCCCTGTTGAGTTCGTTGTCCTCAACAACGAGAACGCGCTTTCCGCTGTAGTCGGAAACCGCCTCAGGCGAGTCTTCCTTCTTTTCATCCGTCTCCCCGGCAGAGAGGGCAGACCTGAGTTCGCTCATGAATATCGGCTTCGTGACAAATGCCGTAACACCGGCGTCTCTTGCCTCACTCTCGATATCAGCCCAGTCATATGCAGTCAGGACTATGACAGGGATACCCGGATCGATTACTTTCCTCAGCTCTCTTACCGTTTCGATCCCGTTCATGTCGGGCATCAGGTAGTCGATTATGTAGACCTTGTATTCGTCCCCGATTTCCCTTGCTTCCTCACTTCTGGCTACAGCTTCCCTTCCGCTTGTTGTCCAGTCGGGACGCATCTCGATATCCCTGAGCATTCTCGTGACGCTTCTGCAGGTATCAAGGTCGTCGTCAACGACAAGGGCCCTTTCACCGATGAGGGCAGAAACCGGGATTTCCTTCACGGGGCCGCCGGAGAGGGGAAGGGAGAGCGAGACGGTGAAGAGAGACCCCTTTCCCTCTTCACTTTCCACCCTGATTTCTCCGCCCTTCATATCAACGATGTTCTTCGTTATGGCCATGCCCAGGCCCGTTCCCTGGACACCGCTTACAGTCGAACTGCGTTCGCGTGAGAATGACTCGAATATATGCTTCTGAAACTCCTTCGATATTCCTATGCCGTTATCCCGGACGGAAAACTCGTACCGGGCTCTCTGCGGCGTCTCACTCGGGCATTCCTTCAGCTTTATCCATATGCTGCCGCCGTTTCCGGTATACTTGATGGCATTACCCGCGATGTTGATCATTATCTGGTTGAGGCGGAGCCTGTCTCCGCTTACATCCTCATGAACCACATCCTCCGTATCGATGTAGAGATGAAGGTTCTTCGAATTCACAAGACCCTGTATCATCGTTCTCAGATCGTGCAGAAGAAGCGGAAGATGTATCGGCTTATTCTCAAGCTTCACGGTCCCGCTTTCAATGCGGCTCATGTCGAGTATGTCATTGATGAGGCTCAGGAGGTGAGATCCGCTTGTTCCGATTTTCTTCAGGTAGTCCCTTACCAGCGCTGTATTGTCAAGATTCGTCTCGGCAAGTGCCGTGAAACCGATTATTGCATTCATCGGAGTACGTATGTCGTGCGACATGCTGCTGAGGAACGTGGTCTTCGCCCTGTTTGCAATCTGGGCTTCATGAAGGGCCGCCGAGAGTTTTTCCTGCTGCTCTATTTCAAGGTTCTTTTCCTTCGTTATGTCCCTGGCAACATACAGCACTTCCCTTGCCTTGCCGTCTTCCTCCCTTCTTTTCACGATGAAGCGGGATTCATACCACCTTCCTTCATGATTGCGGTACTCAGTCGAAACGGTATCCGTGTCGGAGAGGCGTGAGGGAAGACTTTCAAGATCCAGGAAATCCTCCATCCGGGACTGCATCCCGTCCGCCACGAACACAGAGAGGACCCTGTTCTTCACATAGTCGAAGTTTCCGCGGCTTCCCGCAACGATTTCCATGAAGGGAACACTTGTCAGCACTTCATAGCTGTGCGTAAGGATATCGGCAAGGAAAATCGTCGAATAGATGGCCGAGACGGCCGAAATGACTTCGGCATGCTCCTTCTCGCGCCTCAGTCGCTCTTCCTCCATCTCCCTTTCCCGTCTTTCCTTCTCCAGGTGCTCTTCAACGATGTCATCCACGTTCTGGAATCCCAGGACAGCCTTCATCCCGGGAAGATTGACACGGCTCATGCTGTACTGGAAGTGATGAAGCTTTCCGTTGATGAGGGAGCGGTAGTGTCCGCTGAATTCCCCTTCTTCGGTGAGTCTCCTTATGACGTTTTCCGTCCTGAAGGAAGCGGAGACTTCCTCCCTGTCCTCGGAGCAGACAATGTTTTCTATCCAGTTGGTGCGGACTGCGTCGAAGGGAACCTCCCTGCCGCTCATGAGATTGAGAGCACTGCCGTATTCCTCTCCAAGCTTGAGGACCTTCATCGTCTTTTTTTCCATGTCCGCGAGATACACGTTCCGGAAATTGCGTGCAAGCGTATCGAAGACTACAAGCTGCTCTCTCAGCTGCGCCTGATACTTCGCTTCCTTTTCCTGCCTCCTTCTCTCTTCCTCAAGGTGCTCACGTATGATTCCGTTCACATTCTGGAAGCCTGCAATCAGGTGTACCCTGTCAGGCATGAGAGCCACGCGGAACTGGTAATATATCGGCTCTCCGTCTATTACTATGCGGTAGTTGCCGGTATATTCGTCCTTCTCTGCCATTACCTTCCTGAGGTTTTCGATGCCGAGTGCATCGGAAAGCATTTTCCTGTCGTCAGGATGAACCTTCTCCTCAATCCACTCGTTGAGAAACGCTTCATAGGAAAAGACTTTCGTCATTACACCATCGAGCCTGTGGTCGACGTATTCATCCTCGAGCTTCAGTATTCTGGCTTCGGCACTCCGTATGTCCACCATATAGACATTCTTGAAGTTGCGGGCAAGGGTATCGAAGATTGCAAGCTGTTCTTCCCTCTGCTTCTCGTATTCCTTTTCCTTCTCCCTCTTTTCCCTCTCTTCCTCTTCATGCTTTGCGATTATGTCGTCGATATTCCTGAAGCCCGCGACGACGGAGTTAAGGGACGGCAGATGAAAAAAGGTGTAGCGGTAATGATGTATAGCCCCGTCCCTGAAGGCGCGGTATGTGCCGCTGAATTCGTCCCGGGAGGAAAAAACCCTTTTCAGATTTTCAATCGATATATCCCTTTCCAGAGTCTTCCTCTCATCGGGATGAACAGACTGGGCTATGTAATTCTTCAGCAGGTCGCCGTAGTTGAACTTCCGGTTCTGCCTGCCGTCAAGATTGCTTCCGAAGGAACCTGTCGTCTTGAGGATACGTGAAGAGCCGTCCGAAAGATTTATGGAGAATACATTCTGATAGTCACGGGAAAGGACATTGATGATTGCCTGGCTCTCCGTCTCGTCAATCTTCTCGACACCGAAAATCACATGCCACAGCCGTCCCGTCTCATCATTGTCCTCACGGAAGAAGTGAAGGCGGCATGCCTCGTCGGCATAGGAAATGAAATCCATCGTGATGTGATTTCTTCCCCCCAGGCGTTTTTCAAGCGTCCGTCTCTCGACAAAGCGCAGGGCTTCCTTCATGCTCCATTTCGAGGAGACACCGCGTATGATGCGCTCTGAATTGGCATCATAGTCACTTGAACCGGGAATCGTCAGCCGCATTATTGCCGGAGCCGACTTTATTTCGGTATACGTATTGTCCTGAATGTCTATGCGGTGGAGGGAGAAGAAGAGAGAGGAAATCGCACCATAGGCACTGTAGAGGCCCTTTGTATGCTCCTCCAGTCCCACGTTGACAACCGAATCGATATTACGGAATGCAACGACAAGCATAAGCTTCTCCCCTTCCTTCGATATGCGGCTGTATCTGACCGTATAGTAATGAATAGCCCCCTTTTCCCTGATACGGTAGTTGCATTCATATGATTCCCTTCCGTCGGAGAATGTGGCCAGAAGCGCCTCACTGGAGAGGCTTTTCAGGAAATTCTCCCTGTCAGCCTCATATACCCTGCTCCCGGCATATGTGGCAAGAAGCTTCGAATATACGAAACCCCCGGGATTTTCCGTGATTCCCGCCGTCACATAGCCCTGAAGCTTTATTATGTATGCTTCGTCCTCATCAGGCTTCAATACGTATATATTGAGGTAATCTGCGGTCAGAGCCGCCATGAGATCTGTATGATTGAGCATGAATGTCTCCGTCTCCCCCTCATTTTCCGCCGGGCCCGAGGAGCCCCATAAGCTTTTTTCCTCCTTCCGCCGCCGTTTTCCTCTTCCCGGAATATCCCGGAGGCGGAAAGGAAGACCTACTCCTTCCCGCTGCCTTCTCCGGAAGTGTAGCGATTGAGGACATCATAGAGACTCTGCGAGTCAAAAGGCTTTGACAGATGATAGTTCATTCCGGCTTCTATCGTGCGCTTACGTTCCTCGTCGAATGCATCTGCAGTCATGGCGATGATCGGGACACTTACGGCATCGGGGCGTGAAAGCTGACGGATTGTGCGGGTCGCTTCAAGGCCGTCCATTACCGGCATGCGCACATCCATGAGAATGACATCAAAGAAGAACGGCTCGCTTTCACTGAAGCTGTCCACTGCCTCCTTTCCGTTCACTGCCTCCGTCACGATGCACCCGGCATTCTCGAGGATGACCTTTGCGAGAAATGTGTTTATCTCGTTGTCCTCAACAAGAAGAATGTGCATGCCCTTGAGGCTTTCGCACTTCCTGCGTTCGACTGCAGGAGATTCGATTTCAGCTTTCGCTACAATATCTACATCGAAAATCACGGTGAATTCTGTTCCCTCCCCGAGTTTGCTCTTTACACTTATCGTACCGCCCATCGCATCCACAAGGCTCTTGACAATCGGCAGTCCCAGTCCCGAGCCCTTTGTTCTGTCGCTGAGTCCCGAATGCTCCTGGGCAAATGGCTCAAAGAGATGCTTCTGGAACTCCTCGCTCATTCCTATTCCGTTATCACGTACAACAAACTTTATCCTGAGCTTGCCGTTCTCTGCTTCGAGGTTCGTAACCTCAAACCATACATCCCCGCCTTCGGGTGTGAACTTTGCGGCATTTGAAAGCAGGTTGAAGAAGATCTGATTGAAGCGCAGCTTGTCAACACTGATGGTATATTCCCCGGGCTCAAGTTCACTGTGGAAGGTGATGTTCTTCTCCTTCATCAGCGGATTGATTACCGTCTCGACCATGGCCAGGAATTCAGAACGCGTCAGGTTTTCCTTATTGAGTACAAGTTTCCCGCTTTCTATGCGGCTCATGTCGAGTATGTCGTTGATGAGGCCGAGAAGGAATTTCCCGGAGAGAAGGACCTTGCCCAGATAATCACGCACCTTGTCGGAAAGAGGTTCCTGGATTGCAAGCTGTGTCAGGTTGATTATTCCGTTCATGGGTGTCCGGATATCGTGGCTCATGCGGGAAAGGAAGTCCGTCTTGGCACGGCTTGCCTCCTGGGCCTTCTCAAGAGACTCCTCTATGGCCCTGCTCTGCCTTTCCCTGATGAGGTCAGAGTCCTTTGTTGCAATGAAGTAAAAGGCAAGCATCGTGACGATGACCGAGCAGAACGGCATGAAGGGAAAGATTGTTCCGATGGGAATGACCGACCCGTTCACGAAGGCGCCGGCAATCATGACCAGGGATATGAGCATGGTGCGCAGTGCATACTGCTCCTTCTCTCCCTTTCTCCTGAGGAGGATGATCAGCACGTCAAGCACGCACTCGGCGTAATAGAAGTAGTTGAGAACGGAATAAAACGGATAGAGGGGCCCCCTGGTGTACATGCCGCTCTCATTGAAGAAGTACAGTGCTCCCGTAAATGGAGTGACAAGAATCAGGACAATTGAAATGACGGCAGGAAGGAGCTCGACTGTCCTGCTCACCTTCCCGTATATGCTGCCTCCGACAAAGTTACGGACAAAAAGATGCCACACAAACGGAAAAAGCGTATAGACAAGATAGAAGATGAAGGAAACGAATTTCCATGTACCCAGCCCCAGTCCTTCAGAAAGATGACACGCGATGAATACGGCATCAAAAAGGACATAGAGCGCATTCGTTCCTATGAGAAGAAGCGTGCGGTTCCGGATTGTCCTTCCTGATATGGCTGAAAAGGAACGGGCACCCAGGATAGCCAGGATGATGATCATGAAAACCGAACTCAGAAGGTAAGAGGATAACGTGCTGCTCATTTTCTCGTGTCCGGCCTCCCCTATTCTTCTGTTCCCGACTCATCGAGAAGCGCCAGTACGGCCTCGTACTCCTCTTTCAAATCCGGCATCAGGGCCCTTGCAGCCGTCACATCTCCGTCTCTCAGCTTTTCCGTAATCTCTGATGCCTTTTCCCTGATGTTTTCAAGACCCAGGTTCGCAGCAACTCCCTTGAGGGTATGGGCTGCACGGAATGACACTTCCCTGTCTCCCTTCTCCAGGGCGTCTTCGAGACTCCTGAAGCTGCCGTCATCCGGAAATCTGGAAAGGAGGCGCATCACAAGAGCCTCATTCCCCCCCAGGCGCATAAGAATATCTGCAGAGTTTCCTCCGCTTCTGGAATAGAAATCGTCTAGCTTAATCATGCACGCAAGCTCCCTCTGACTTCACCCCCCTTCCGGGGTAACGATCCTCATAAGAGGACCATGTGTGTGTTTTCCCGCAGGAAGGTTCTTCCAGAGCAGGTGTTCACATATTTCAAGGATAATACCTTCGTCTCAATCAGTCACGCGCATTTTTGTAAAATACACTGTCATTTGTATCTGGATTCCCGGCTTCGCCGAAAGCATTCAGAGAGCACTGCCCTTCTTTTCTCCGCAGTATTCGGAATTGACTTCCTCGGGGCGTCTGTATGTCGGGACAACCGACCTGAGGGCACTTCTCATCTCCTCTGCCGTAAGCCTTCCTTCCAGGGCATTTTTCAGCACGCCGAGCTTTTCGTCCATCTCCTTTTCCGGAAGAGGTTCATCCTTTTCAATGAAGATGAGGCTGTTTGCGGTGCGTGAAAGCTCTCCGCTTTTCATGAGAAGCTCCTCATAGAGCTTTTCTCCGGGCCTGAGACCCGTTTCCACTATCTCGATGCCCTTTGCTCCCGTAAGTCTTATCATGTTCTCGGCAAGGTCAATGATTTTTACAGGCTGTCCCATATCGAGGACGAAGAGCTCCCCGTTATGTGCCATGCATCCGCTCTCGAGGACAAGCTGACTTGCCTCGGGAATTGTCATGAAGTAGCGTGTGATGCGCCTGTCCGTGACTGTCACGGGGCCGCCCTGAAGTATCTGCTTCTTGAAAAGCGGAATCACGGAGCCGGCAGATCCCAGTACATTGCCGAAGCGCGTTATTGAATAAACGGTATTGCCGTGTACGGAGCGCGAGAGAACCATCATCTCGCACATCCTCTTTGTCGCCCCCATGACGTTTGTGGGATTGACAGCCTTGTCGGTCGACACCATCATGAATCGTCCGACGCCGTATTTCTCAGTCATGTCCAGAAGGTTCAGGCACCCGAAGACATTGTTCAGGACAGCCTCTTCAGGGTTGTCCTCCATAAGGGGGACATGCTTATGTGCCGCAGCATTTATGACTATGTCAATCCTGTATTTTCCGAAGACACGTTCCAGTGCACGGCGGTTCGTAATGGAGCATATCTCGACACGGAAGTCCAGCCTGTTGCCGTACTTCATCCTCATCTCCATCTGCAGGTCATAGGAAGTGTTTTCGCATATGTCGAGAATTATGAGTGTGCGCGGCGAAAAAGATGCGGTCTGGCGCGCCAGTTCACTTCCGATCGAACCGCCGCCTCCTGTTATGAGGACAGTCTTTCCCGAGTAGTAGGAGCGTGTCTGCTCACTCTGAAGGACTACAGGCTTACGGAAGAGCAGATCCTCGACTTCGACTTCCTTCAGCGCCCTCTTCGAGTCGGAAAGCGAGGTATTGTCAAGTACGTCATATGTCTTGACCTTCATTGCACAGGAAGTATATCGGGAATAGATTTTCGCAAGCTTGTCGTTATCGATGTTCCTTACGGCTACAATCACCTCGTCAACGGAGTAGTCGCGCTTCAGTGACTCCGGCCCCGCATCCTCCCAGGACAGGACCTTGACTCCTCCTATCATTCTTCCGCTCTTGTTCCAGTCCTCGTCTATGAAGCACCTTACCTCGAAGGGAAACTGCCTGTTGACGCATATGTCATCGTAGAGCGAGTTCCCGAGGTCCCCGGCCCCGAATATTGCAACCTTTATTCCCCTGTTCTCGGCTTCCCTTGCGCTCCGGATGCCCGAGAAAAGATAGAGTATCCTTCCCAGGAAACGTCCCGTTGCGGTATCGGGAGTAGATGCCTTGTAGCAGTACCGGTACATCATTCTCATGAGAAGCGACAAAAGGAGATTTAGCGTAAAAAGCGAGAGGGACTTGGCAAACGTGATGCGGGCTATGGGAAGGAGTCTTGAGAGAACACAGTACAAGGCAAAGCCTGCTGCGTCGGAAGCCATGAGGCGCAGATAGCACTGTACACCTCCATAGCGGAGAATCTCGCGGTAGACTCCGAAGACATACCTCAGAAGAAGGACGGAGAGCAGGGCAAGAAAACCGTGCACTGCCATGACTTCTGTCCCGACAGGGTCATTGCCGCGGTAGATGCCGAGAATAAGGACAGTGACGCAGAGAAAGAGAACCGCATCGTAAAAAATGAGGACTCCTCTTGTATAGCCTCTCCTCGTCTTCTTCATTTTCTTCTCCAAATCCTTTCTCCGGAAGCTGTTCCCCGATGAGAGGGAACCGGAAAATCCGCCTCATCCCGCTGCGACAGGATCTTCCGCCCTTTACGGACCGTTTCCGTGCTTCGGGGAATTCCACTTCCTGCAACAGGGAAGATTATTGCATTTATGACATGCAAATGCAAACCAAAAAGCCCCTTTTTCCGGCATGAATGACGGCCGTTTTTCCAATTTTTTATCACTTAATGAATTGCCGTCCTGAAATCTGAGGGAAATGAAAAAAACGGGGCGGAGCAAATCCGGCTGCCGGATGCGTTTCCGCACATGCTGTCGTTTTTTTCATGACAACACGCATTTTCCAGGCTGACGGAAAAGGAAAGGCGCCACAGGGGGAAGATGCATAAAGCAATTGACACAAAGTATGAAACCGGACAAAATTTCATCTGAACGGACACGAATCATGACTGAGGGGAATAATTCATATCTGAGGCGGTTCAATATCATTGAATGGGAGACTGAACTGCTCTATCACAGGATTGCGCTTTCGTTTTTTCTCAGCGACAGTGCAATGAACATTCTGTATCTGATCCATCATCTCGGAAGCCCTGTTCTTCTGTCGGACATAATAAGATACTCGGGACTTCAGAAGCAGACAGTCAGCTCATCGATAAGGTCGCTCGTGAAGGACGGCCTGATCACGCTGTCAAAGATTGACGGCAAGAAAAAGAATGTCGCATTCACCCCCAGGGGGCAGAAAACGGCGGAAAATACCGTAAAAAGGCTCATCGAATGGGAAAATGATGCCATTTCACAGTTCAGTGATGAGGAAATAGGAAGCTGTCTCTCGGTAATGGAAAGATACTCCGAGAGACTCAGGGGAAGACTTGCTGACTATGAAAAGGAGAAGGAGGAAAAATCATGAAACTCAAAATCTCGGACAGCTTCAATACATCCCGCCTTCTGCGTTTCACCTTCCCCAGTGTCGTGATGATGCTCTTCACTTCCGTCTACGTGATCGCCGACGGTTACTTCGTATCGAACTGGGTCGGCAAGACCGCACTTGCATCGGTCAACTTCGCCTACCCCATAATCATGATCCTCGGCTCAATCGGCTTCATGTTCGGAACCGGGGCCTCAGCGCTCATAAGCATGAAGCTGGGGGAAAGGAAGACGGACGAAGCGGAGGACATATTCTCCTTCATCGTGTTCTTCTCGCTTCTTCTCGGCACAATCCTTACTGTTCTCGGATTCTTCTTCATCGATAAGACGCTTATTCTGATGGGAGCAACAGGAGAGCTTCTGGAGAAGTCCATCATATATGCCAGGATAATAGTATCATGTCTCCCCTTCTACATCCTCCAGTACGAGTTCCAGTGTCTGCTCATTACTGCAAACAAACCGAAGCTCGGGCTCTACGTCACGGTTGCAGCAGGAATGACGAACATCGTTTTCGACTGGCTTTTCATTGCGGTATTCAGGACCGGAATCATCGGAGCTGCAGCTGCAACTGCAATGAGTCAGGTCGTCGGAGGCCTCATTCCCCTTGTCTACTTCATGAGGAAGAATTCCTCTTCACTGCACCTGAGGCGCCGCTTTACATGGAACTGGCGCGCCCTGGCTCAGATCGCGGCCAACGGCTCAAGCGAATTCATGAGCAACATATGCACAAGCATAGTCGGAGCCGTCTACAACCTCCAGCTTCTGAAATACAGCGGAGAAGACGGAATCGCAGCCTATGCCGTCATAATGTATGTCTACATCGTCTTCGTCTCCCTTTTCATGGGATATTCCGTCGGATCGGCTCCGATTATCGGCTACAACTACGGGGCCGCAAACTGGCCGCACCTGAAGAAAATCGTCAGGACAAGCACGGTAATAGTATGCGTGGAATCGCTCATGATGCTTTTTCTTTCCCTCGTTCTTGCGCGTCCGCTTTCGCTTGTCTTCGTCTCCTATGACAAGGCGCTGCTGGAGTTCACGGTCCGGGCCTTCAGAATCTACTCGGTCTCATTTCTCTTCTGCGGCTTTCCGACATTCGCATCCTCGCTCTTCACGGCCCTCAACAACGGTCTTGTGAGTGCACTCATTTCCTTCATGAGGACACTTGTCTTCCAGCTCGCGGCAGTCTTTCTCCTTCCGTTTCTCTTCGGCACGGACGGAATATGGTCGGCAACAACAGCGGCAGAACTGATGTCGCTTCTCTTTGCTTTCTTTCTCGTCATCGCCTACAGAAAGCGCTATCACTACTGATTTATGCCTGCAGTCCTATGAGAAAGCGGACTTCATCCTGACGGCCGGAATTCCTTAATTCGTCATATTCATTCCTTTCAGGCGGATAAGTTATCACGGGATAAATCAATTGAAAAATACGTGAATGAGGTGGAGAATGTACCGGTAAGGGACGCTGTGCGTTCCGGGGAGTAATATGAAGAGAATACTGTTTATTATGGCATTAGCCGTTATCATGCTCATGGTTTCATGTCATGACGGAAGTTCGGAAGCAGAGACGCATGTTCATGAATGGGATGAAGGAACTCCTGTCGACAGCACTGCGACAATCCTGACAAAGGGCAGGCTGAAGTATACATGTGCAAAATGCAACGAGACAAAGGAAGGAGTGGATTATTGCCCTGTCACCGGATACTGGAAGAGCAGCGAGATATCATTATCTCCCGCTAAACTGACATACTATTTCTCGCTTGACAACACATCGGATGCAGTTGTCGACTGCTTCACGGCAGAAGACGGCAAAACATACACAAGCGGCTTCAGCATGGAATCCCGATATTCCTGGGAGACGGACGATACGGGAAAAAGAACGCTCTTCAAGATCCGGATGTCGGTAAACGGAGCAAGTGCTGAAATTCCATATGTCCCGTCAGTAAGCGGGGAAAGCGGAAAGACCGTACTCACCCTTAAGCCGCAGGGAGAATATCAGGATAAAATGGAAGAATTGACACTTACACGTCAGAGCGACGAAAGACACAGCCACACAGGAACGGCTCAGAAACTTGAAGATAAAGACGGCGGGCATGTCTACCACTCTCTTACTCTCTCCTGCGGGGAAGGAAGTCATCCGAGTGTCGGGAAAATAGAAGAAACACACATCTACAGCAACACAGATGAGGAGAAGAAGGAGTTCTGTTCTTCCTGCTCGAGGGAAAGAACCTATGCACTGTACGTCTGTTGGGAAAATGCCCCGGATCAGCCAAGCATTGAATACGTAACGAAGAAAAACGGTTTTACGCTTGGTCAGGAGTATACGTCAAAGTCTGACGGCGTAACGCGCAGCAATCTCACCTGGTATTTCAAGGACGGAAGCGCTATTCCTGAAGACGGGGTCATTCATCCGGATAAGGACGGAATCGTAATCTGGTACCGGGAGCAGCGTGTTGAACCGGAACCGGAACAGTAAGAACATCATCGGGTAAAAACGGATGACTGGAGCGGCTGCAGACTCTCTGCAGCCCCTTTCTTTCAGGCTTGAAGCTCCTGGTTTTTACCTCATGTCAACGGAGTATGACCTTGCAGTCTCACGCGATCAGCGGATTTTCCCCAGACAAACCTGAGCTCTCGGCTCTGCACTGTTTCCATGACGCATTATGCTTTTCTTCGTCTGAAAAGAGTCCCGTTCATATTTACGCCCAATCTACCCGGCACACTTCTCATGGATTTGCAGCATTACCCTATTCGGGAGCGGAACAGTCTGATGTGCCAGAATCCGGACACGCAGAGATTGCGGCCACCCTGAAGTCAGAAAAGGCGGTAGCCGGCTGCAAAACCTGTTTTTCCGCCAGACTCCATGCACCCTTCCCCATACGGCCTCCGGCATCCGTGACTATCCCGGATACCGGTCTTCACATATTGAGACCCGAAAAATGACACGACGCTTTTTGTACTTCAGTCATGAGCGAAAACGGGGATGCGGAATCTTCTCTTTCAGGCGCCTTCTTCCGGTGCCCGGTCCTGACTGCCTTAACCGGTTTTTCCTCATACGCTCCCGGACATATCGAAAAGCCCTCTCCGCCCCGGCAGAATCTTTCTTCTTCCCCATTCAGAATGCGCCCTCCCCGGAATCCTGATTTTCTGCGCCGTCACCTCCAGAGAATCTCCAGAAGTGCCCTTCTGACTGCACTTTTTCACTCTTTCCCCGGAGACCGGAACGGGAGACTGTATCATAACAGCCGGGAGCAGCCTTCATTTCAGTATTTTCATCTGCTTCCCGCTTTCGTCCTGTCCCGCTTGAGTTCGGAGGGATGTTCCTGCTCTTGAGGGATATCCGGATAATGAAAACAGCAGGCTTCTCAATCTGCGTCCCCTGATAGTCATGCCGCCAGATTCCCGATAAAGCCCTTCCTTTCCGGCCGGTCATCTCCATAAATCAAAAAAGTTGAAATATTCCCGCACGAGAGCATAAAATAGCTTTATTCAGGAACGGAGATCCGTTCCGGGGAGTAATATGAGAAGAGTAATACTGTTTCTGGCATTTGCCGTATGCATCATGCTGGTTTCGTGCAAGGACAATATCCATGTCCACGAGTGGACTGCAACGGAGGCTCCGCAAGGCAGCGATGCGACAATTCTTGAAAAGGGCCCTGTGGAATACTTATGCACCGACTGCGGCGCAACGAAGACGGAAGAGGGTTACCTTCCGATCACGGGATACTGGAAGACGCTCATAATGAACACCAGTCAAACCAAAGAGAGGTATTATTTTTCATTCGACGATGATTCGGACGTAATCATCGACAACTTTTCAAGGAAAAGAGACGATGATGCGAAATGGTCAGGCAGGAGCATGGACTGCTCATATTCCTGGCTGACAGACAGCTCGGATAGAAGGGTCAGGCTCAAAGTGACGATGACGGGTGATGACGGAAAGCCTGTCGAAATTCCCTTTATTCCGGTATTGAGCGAGGATGAGGATCTCAAATTGCCGATACTTGAGCTCACGCCGGAGGAAGGCTACACGGATAAGATGCCGAAGCTGAGGCTGCATCTGGATAACAGGGAGAGGCATTTCCACACGGGCGAGGCTAAAGCAGTCGAGGACAACAGCGAGGGATACCTCTATCATCTGCTTACCCTCTCATGCGGCGACAGCTTCCATGAAAGCGCAGAAGAATTCAGGCAGATGCACAGCTATGAAAACACGGACGAAAAGAACAGGGAACTCTGCTCTTCCTGTTCAAGGGAAAGAACATACAGGGTAATCATCTGCAATGAAAACAGTCCTGACACTCCGGACATTGAATACGTAACAAACAGAAAAGGCTTCAAGCTTGAAGACAAGTATTATTCATCTGCCGCCAAGGCAACATACAAGGTGAAGGGCTGGTACTTCAAGGACTGGAGCAAAGTACCTGCAGACAAGGTCTACCATCCTGAAAAAGACGGAGTTGTGATCATGTACGTGCCTGACGGCAAACCGGTAGAGGACTATCCGGAGTGACAGGAAAAAAAGATGCAGGACCCGGCAGGCTTGTCTTTTTCCTTTCGTGAAAACGGGGGAAAAAGATGATGATTCTGCAATGCACATGGAGCAGAGCTCAGATAAGGAAAGAAACAACGGATTGCCATCGGGGAACAGAAGCAGCGGGATAAGAAGCTGCCGGGATTCCTTCAGGCAGAAAAGGACGGCACTCCGGGAGGAAGACCTCCGGAAAAAGCTGAGCGCAGGAAGACAGGGGATTACAGGACGTCGGAGTGAAGTTCCGCCCCAAAAGGGCCATGGAGCAATTGTTAAGGACCACCCGGACCCGGAGCATCCGTATGGAAGGACACGGCTTCTCCTCCGCTTTTCCTTCCGGCCGGGAGCAGCGGATACCGCCTTCATCATGACAGGCGATGAATTCTTTTTCCGTAGCGGTGATTGACCGCCGGGGCTGGAAAATCCCGGGGGACGGCTCTCTGACACGAATGGAGGAGGCTCTCTCCCGCCCGGTGGATGATAATCTGTCAAATCTCATTCATTCCGGCCTATTCATGTCTTGGCTGTCTTCCGGTCCCGGGTAGGCTTTGCTGCGTTTCGGAGAGCCGCGGCAGAGATTATCATGGACGAAGAGCCTTGAAAGCACTCGGCTAAGAGCGGGTATTTCCCCGGATCTGAATGAATGACAGCCCGGGTGAGGATGGAAAGTTTTCAATAATCAGACCCGCTCTTTCAGAATAAGACCCCTTTGCCGAAGAAATGAATTGAAAATCAGCCGGCGGGGTATAAACTTAAGGAGAAGGAAAGCTTTTTTTCCGGGGAGGAATATGAAGAAATCAGTTCTGGCGGTAGCCGTGATACTCATCCTGGCACTTGTCCTGTCATCATGTGAGATGACGCAGAAACATGAACACGATTACGACGAGGGTGCCGTCACGACAGAACCGACATGCACAAAAAAGGGCGTGAAAACATATACATGCAGGAAATGCGGTGAAACCAGGACCGAAGATATACCCATAGATGTCTCCGGGCACATAGCGGGAGAAAAGGAAGTCATACGGGAAGCGACATGTTCGTCATCCGGACTTGTCTACTATACATGCACCGAGTGCGGCATACAGATGAAGGAATATACCGACATCGATGAAAACAATCACAAATGGGAAGAAGTCAGTCACGACTCCACGCTTCTGAGCCCTTCGATGAAGGAAAATGTATGCTCACTCTGCTCCCTCAGAAGCGGTGACAGAAAATACAGTACGGAAAAGGACTACAAGAGCATCACGGGATACTGGGACCCCCAGAACGCCGTTTTCGTAAAGCCCTACAGGGAAGCCGTCTACTACCTTTCATTTGACAACGATACACAGTCCGGTACGGTGGACGAGTTCATACTCAATAACGGAGAGACCGAGAGTGCAGAGACCCGGCTGATCTCCTATACCTGGAAAACGGACAATGAAACGGGAATACGGACAGCAATAACCTTTACCTATACGGAGAAGGGAGAGAGCATAACCGAAGAATATTCCGTCATGGAAAACTGGGACAGTGAAGATGACACGAAGAACAGCTTTACCATCATAAGGACGTCCAACCCCGAACATGACGTGACCTACAAGAGAAAAGCTGGTGCCATGCACGTTCACACGGCAGAAAACTATACGAAAACCGATGATATGGATTATCACACGATAAAGCCGACATGCAGTGAGGACGTGCACCGCCCGAGCAAGGAACTGAAGGAGTATCACAGCTACAGCGCCGGCAGCGAAACGTGTTCGAAGTGCGGTTTTGAACGCAGGTACCTGGTCTATCTTGTCAATGCAGATACACTCAAGGTGGAGAAGAAGTATGTGACAAGGAATGGAGGCTTCGACATGACGTCCTTCACACCCGAAGGAGAAACAGATCCGCTTGTATATGAGAACACGGAATGGAAGTTCTATCCCGGAACAGCTGAATCCCTTGTCAAGGACAAGGTCTATCATCCCGATATGAACGGCATAATACTGACATACAGGCCGATCCTCCACTGAAGAAGGAAGGAGAGAAGGAGAATCAGTGCAGCGGAAATAAATGCTGCACTGTTTTTTTACCATCCCTTCAAAAAAAACACCATGGAGCGAAAATCGTGCTATAGTTGTTCCGGTTACATTTTTATCTCAAAAGGAGGATAAGATGAAAAAAGGATTAGCGCTTGCACTATGCCTTCTTATGGCATTATCGCTCTTCAGTCAGGCTTCAAAGGAGTCAGCGACGGAAGGCACTCTCGACGTATACTCAATCATGCCTGAAAAGTATGCGACCCAGGTATTCGAGCAGTTCACGGCAGACACGGGAATCAAGGTAAACTTTGTACGTCTCAGCTCCGGCGAGGCTCTCTCGAGACTCATCGCCGAGAAGGACAATCCTCAGGTTGACTGTCTCTGGGGCGGTCCGTCGGACACATATGATGCCGGAATCAAGGAAGGAATCTTCGTTCAGTATGAACCCAAGGAAGCTTCCCTCATTCCTGCAAACTACCAGAGCCCGGATCACTACTGGACAGGCATCGGACTCATCCCGCTGTGTATCCTTACGAATACGGACTTCCTGAAGAAGAACGGACTGAATGCTCCTGCAAGCTGGTACGACCTTCTTGACAGCGCATATCAGAACGGACTTCAGATGGCTGACGCAAGGACAAGCGGAACGGCAACGGAAAGAATCTATGCAATGGTTCTGGGACTCGGGGACGAAGACAAGGCATTTGCACTCCAGAAGGATATGAACAGGAATGTCCAGCTCTACACAAAGAGCGGCGCCGGCGGAGCTCTCCCGATTGCAAACGGACAGGCTGCAAGCGGCATCTTCTACCTCGTTGATGCACTCGACATTGTTCTTCAGGGCTATCCGCTCGTGATCTCCTACCCGAAGGAAGGAGTTACATATGGTGTCGAAGGCTGCGGAATCGTCAACGGATGCAAGCATCCTGAGGCTGCAAAGGCACTCATGGACTGGGCTTCGACAAAGGCTCTCGGCGACTTCATGATGGCTCACGACATCTGCTACGTTCCGACAAGACCGGACGTTGAAGTGAAGCTTGAAGCACTTGACATGTCAAAGATTCCACTCATCGAATCTTCTTCCGTATGGAAGGGTGAGAACAGGGCCCGCCTCATCGAGAGATGGGAAAAGGAAGTCATTTCCGACTGATAATACCGGGAGAGGGGGTTCTCCCCTCTCCATGACTGCAGACTGAATACAGATGAAAGAAAAAACTCCATCACAGAGGAAGGCACTCCTCATAAAGCGCGACCCGACGCTGTTTACGGCACTCATCGTCATATGGCTATGCTTCGCCCTCTTCATATTCTACCCCCTGGTGAGGCTTCTTCTTGCAGCTTTCTTCAGGGACGGAAAGCTTTCACTTGACATGCTCAGGGAAAACTACCTGAGCAGAAGCACGCTCAAAAGCCTCACGAACTCGCTCATCCTGGCCTTCTCGGTTGCCGTAACGGGAACAGTACTGGGCTACATACTTGCGCTCTTCGTAAACAGGATGAACATGAACGCGATGGTACGCATCATCGTCAATGCAGTGACGATACTTCCCCTCATATCACCGCCGTTCACCTCCTCGATATCACTCTCGATGGCACTCGGACCCAACGGAACACTTCTGAAGCTTCTCGGAATACCATCCTTCAACATATACGGCTTCACCGGAACATTCATTGCAGAGACCCTCACCTACTTCCCGGTCTCCTACATGGTAATATCATCAATACTAAATACGATGAGCTCTTCGCTGGACGATGCGGCAGAGTCTCTCGGAGCGGGAAACGCCAGGATACTCTCAACCGTCACCTTCCCCCTCAGCATGCCGGCTGTTGCAAATTCGATTCTGCTTCTCTTCGGTTCATCCCTTGCAGATTTTGCAACTCCGCTCATTCTCGGAAGTCATACCTTCCCCGTTCTTCCGACGCAGGCCTACCTCCAGATAACGGGAAAGTTCGATATAAACGGCGGAAGCGCCCTCTCGATGCTTCTGCTCGTACCGGCAGTCCTCGTCTTCTTCTTCCAGCAGTTTCTTGTGGGAAAGAAGAGCTATGTCACGGTATCTGGAAAAAGCGGACATCAGTCGAAGTTCAGTCCGCTCCCTGTTGCCGTGAGGATTCTCTGTACCGTGATTTCACTCTCGGTTCTCATATTCGTCATCTATCTCTACTACATCATCCTGAAGGGATCGCTTGTGAAGGTGTGGGGAATAAACGAAACAATAACCCTCGATCACTATACCTACGTCTTCAAACGCGGCAGAAAGGCCATTTCGGACACCCTCAAAATCGCCTTCCTGTCAACTGCGATAGGCGGAGTCCTCGGCGTTGTCATCGGCTATATAGTCGAAAGGAAGAAATTCCCGCTCAGACGCTTCTTTGACTTCAGTGCAATACTTAACTATGCCCTTCCGGGAACGGTCGTCGGCATTGCCTACATAATCGCATTCAACAAAAAGCCGATAGTGCTCACCGGAACGCTGACGATTCTTGTCGCTGCCTATGTCTTCAGGTACTATGCAACGGGAATAAGGTCGGTCATGGCATCGCTGAGGCAGATTGACCCGTCAATAGAGGAAGCGTCCCTGAGCCTCGGAGCTTCCCCTGCCAGGACATTCATGAAGGTGACGGTCCCGCTTATCGTACCGGCAGTCCTTACGGGAATGAGGTACCTCTTCATACACAGCATGACGGCAATAAGTGCCACGATCTTCCTTGTTTCCGCAAGATGGACACTCCTTACGACGAGAATACTTGAGAGCATGACGGAACTGCAGTTTCCGCAGGCATGTGCATTCTCCATCGTACTCATAGTCATGGTATTTGCCGCAGACGCACTCATAGCACTTATGATGTCACTCTATACAAGACAGTTCAGCTCGAAGGCTGAAAAGAAGAAAGCAAAATGAAAGAAACAGCACTGGAACTCAAAAACGTAAAGAAAGTCTTCATGAAGGACGGAAAGAACATCACTGCCGTTGACGACACGAACCTCACTGTCGAGAAGGGAGAGCTCGTGACATTCCTCGGCCCGTCAGGATGCGGAAAGACCACCACGCTCAGGATGATTGCAGGTTTCGAGACCCCGACAAGGGGTACAATCACCTTCGGCGGACGCGACATGACAAACGTACCCGTCAACAGGAGGGGAATCGGATTCGTCTTCCAGAACTATGCACTCTTTCCTCACATGACGATATTCAATAATGTCGCATACGGTCTCAAGGCCAGAAAGGAAAATGCCGGCACAGTGGAAAGGAAGGTCGGGGATGCACTTGAGCTCGTGGGCCTTACGGGAACGGAGAACAAGTACCCCAATGAACTCAGCGGCGGCGAACAGCAGCGTGTGGCCCTTGCCCGGGTCATCGTCATGGATCCCTCGCTTCTTCTTATGGATGAGCCTCTTTCCAACCTTGATGCGAAACTCCGTATCCACATGCGCACCGAAATAAGAAGGATACAGAAGAAACTCGGCATTACCTGCCTTTATGTCACCCATGACCAGGCAGAAGCACTCACGGTATCCGACAGAATAATGGTCATGAGCAGAGGAAAGGTCGAACAGATAGGAAAGCCCGAGGAAGTCTATTCCTCCCCTTCTTCCGCGTTCGTTGCCGACTTCATAGGACAGGCCAATACGCTTGAATGCTCAATAGTCAGGGTAAACGGCAAAAAAGTCGAAGCTTCCCTCAAGGACGGCATGATGATTTCGGGAAGCACATGCGAAAGCTTCTCTCCCGGAGACAGGGCAATTCTTGTTGCCCGCCCTGAGAACATAGATGTCGCAGAGCCGGAGGAATACAGGATCAGGGCCTCTGTCATAAGCTCGGTCTTTGTCGGAAGCCATACGGAATACGAACTCCTGACAGACGGAAAGACCATCAAGGCCTCCGTCGACTACAAAAAAGGGAAAAAAGTCTACCTGGCGGGCGATGCCGTCTCGCTGAACATGGATGAGTCAACCCTCGTCTTCCTGAGTCACTGACTCTGCTGCGCTTTCCTGACGGAAGGCGTTTTTTTTCGGTAAGCACAGCTTTAACTGCTGAAGAGTGCTGATACGCTGAGAAAACCCTGATTTTCTGTTTGAAAAGTAACAGAAAACGTGTATTATTTATTTCGTCGGATTTGTATCCGCAAGGAGATAAAATGAAAAAAGCGGTAATACTTACACTCTGTGTCCTTATGGCTCTTGTGATGTCATGCAGCAATAAGAGCGAGCATGTTCACGAATGGGACGAAGGAACAGCCATTGATGACAAGGCAACCTTTCTGACTAAAGGTCCGATCAAATATACATGCAGTATCTGCAATGAAGCAAAGACTGAAGACGGCTTCTTGTCAGTTGAAGGCTACTGGAAAAGCCAGGTAAATGAATTTAATCTCTACGGTTCGGACTATGTTGAAAATCTGTACTTCTCCCTTGACAATTCATCTTCCGGCACCATGGAAAGATTATTTTCCAAAAAGGACGAACAGGGTTGGACCGGCATAAGAAAGCTGCTTCCATACACATGGATAACTGACAGTGACGGAAACAGAACCGGAATAAAAATCACTTTGGGCGATTTTGTCAACAAGAAAGCAGAAACCTACGACTGCACGGTAAGCGAAAGCAAGGATAACAGCGGAAAGAGAAAACTCACCATTACAACACCGGAGGGTGTTACACTGTTCTCAACGGAAATCCGAACGATTGATCTCGAAAGAATCGACGAAAAACAGCATAAGCACAGCGGACTGACGCAGAGACTGAAAGACAGCGACAGCACCAAAGACTATTGCTATCATGATATAGTAGAAACAGCCTGCAAGGATACCCTGCATCCTCAGCTGACAGACGTCTGGGAAGAGCACACCTTTGACAGCAAGGACAGCGAAACGGCAGAACTCTGTTCAATCTGCGGAAAGGAAAGGGAGTACGTAATAATCCTCAGAAGATACGTGGATGACAAGCCTTCTGATGAAAAGGTTCTGAGAACCAGGAAGGAAGGATATATTCTTGCTTCTTCCCACTTTGTCGACAGTAAGGAAGAAGAAATATATTCATGGAAGAAGGAAGACGGAACCGAACTCAAAACCGGCGAACGTTTCTATCCGGAAAAAGACTACGAAGTTCTTGTCTATACACTGAAAGCCAAGCCAGAGAACTGACTTTCCGTATCCAGGGACAGAAGGCCGCTGCGGATCATGTCTGCCGTGGCCTTTTTTCATGCCCCTCCCCTTCTTATGCATCATGCCGGAGAAAGGTCTTTCATAGACAAGCGTGAGGCGCAGGAGAGACAGTGTCACCCATACAGCTTCTCCTTATCGGAGAGAAAACCCGGTCATGCCCAAGAAAAAGTTTGATAAGAAACGCTTAAGCTGTAAAATAGTCCAAAAGGAAGAGAAAAAATGAAGAAGGCGCTCCTGGCTCTGACGGTTTTAATCGCAGCCATTGCAATATCATGTAATTCTGAAAGCGTACATACTCATGTTTGGGATGACGGCACTCCGCTTGACTCCCAAGCCACCATTCTGAAGAAAGGCAGAATGAAATACCGCTGCACAATATGTGATCAGACGAAAACAGAGAATGGCTTCAGAACAGTCAAGGGCTACTGGAAAAGTCAGCAAAACAAGTACACGAACAGCAGAGATACAGATTGTACTGAAACACTCTATTTGTCTCTTGACGGCAACGGAGATGGAAAGCTTGACAGATTCGAGCTTAAAAGCGGTGCTGAAGCATACAGCGGAGTAAGACTGGCTCTTTCCTACAAATGGATAACACCTGATGACAATCCGGATAAAAGGACACATATGGACATCTCCATGCTGGAGGTTTCCGAAATCGGCTATAACATCGTTACATACAGGTGCTCCGCAGCCGAGGGCGTTGACGACAAGGGGAACGACACTCTGACAATCACGGCGGAAGGCGGAAAGACACTGTTTTCAGACAACAAGACGAACAAAATGTACTTTACCCGAACAGAAAAGGCACCGCACACACACAGCGGGACAGTAACAAAACCCGACGGAATCTATCAGATTCTCACAGGCACCGCCCATTGGGTCGACACCGATTGCGGAGAATCCCATCCCAAAGTAAATAAGTTCGTCGAGTGGCATACATATGACGGTACAGATACACTGGGTGTCGAAACTTGCTCGAAATGCGGGTTGGAACGGCTGTACCATATACTTCTCTACAAGGACGGGGAAGGAGAATCCCATTCATACGAAATGGCTACAAAAAAGAAAGGATTCCTCTTAAGCGAAACTGTCAGCTACACGAAATATGACACGGAAAAGAAAAAGGAAGAGGTTGTCACCATCAGCGTTGCATCGTGGAAAACAAAAGACGGACAGGAGCTCAGAATCGGAGATACCTATTATCCTCAGAAAGAGCCGGTGGAACTTGTCTATACGGAAAAGAGCAAATGAAGCTGTCCCCATGGAGGCCAATCCCGTCCGTGTGCCATCCGGAGAGGCGCATGACAAGCATGGGCACACGGGAGCGGGAAGGACAGCATCCGGGCCTGGTCCATGTCATGCGGGATTACAAAGATACAAAACGTTTGAAAAATGTCAGTACAGGAGTAAAATTTGGATGTGGCGGACTTGTCTCTGCCCGGAAGTAATTATGAAGAAAGCAATATCGACATTTATGATAATCCTAACGGCCCTGCTGATTTCCTGTCAGGCCGAGAGAGCGCATGTACACGAGTGGGACGCCGGAACAGAACTAAGGAAGGCCACATGCACTGAAAAAGGTCTCAAGAAATATACATGCAGGACATGCGGTGCAACAAAGACCGGGGAAACGGAACCATGCCATCCCGAGAGCGAAATGACGACGCATGAAATGACGTTCCTCACTCCAAAGTATGATGTGGAGGTATGCAAGGTCTGCAGAAAGGAACTCGGAGCAAGGACTGTCTATGACGAATACAAGAGTGTTGAAGGCTACTGGCAAAGTAAGGATTTCCGGATAAACGGTCCTTCCGTCACTACTCTCTACAGGGAGTTTTTCTCGCTTGACGACAATGGCGGCGGTTTTATTGAAGAATTCAAGTCCGTCGACGACGGAAAGACATTTTCCGGGAAAAACCGGAACATCAGGTATGAATGGACTCTCGACAGCGATAAGAACAGGACAGGACTGAAAATCATCTGCTGTCCGAAAGAAGAAATAACATTCAGCTTTGCCGCAATTGAAAAAAACGGCGGCATCACACTCCGCTCGAATGGAGACAACTCAATGCTTCCCGGAGATTTTACGGAGATGATACTTACGAGGAAGGCTGAGCAGAAGCATGTCCATACCGGTAATGCGACTCCGGTGACAGGAAACGATTCTGAGACATATCATCTCATCGATACTGCATGTACCGAAACTTCTCATCCGCAGGTAAGCGGTTTTCTTGAGCAGCACACATTCGACAGCACGGAAAAAGGAAAAGAGGAATACTGCTCAAAGTGCAACAGCGAAAGACAATACAGGATCCTGTTCTATGAGGAAGGACACACGGGTGAAAATCCTGAATGTGAAAAGTACTGCACGAAGAGAGAGGGATTCACTCTCGAAAAAACGCTCGTTCTCAGAGAAGAGTCCGGAATCACATACACTGTAAATGTCAAGTCGTGGAAAAACGGTGATGGAGAGTCCCTCAGGACCGGGGACAAGTATTACCCGAAGGGAGACAATGAAATAATTTTTTACACACGAGCGGAATCGTGATGTACTTTATTTCGAGGAAGGAGACTGAAACCGGAATGGAATTTCTATCGGACACATGAAGGTTATTCTGATTTTCCGGATATTGAGGCGCGCCTGATTGTCAGGTGAAAGGAGATAGGATAAGGCGTGGCGGAAAAGAGGAGAAAAAGACGGGATGTCTCTCCCCTGTCCGTCCGTCAGGTGCTCACTGCATGATGAAGAAGACCTCTCACGAGAGATATGCCGGAGCAATGAAAACGGATCCTTTGCCGTTAAAAAACAGATAATAAACCGTTTGAAAAATAACAGTTACAGACTACAATCAATTATTGAGGGACTTTTGTTCTCCTTATGGAGCTGATATGAAGAAAGTTATTCTGCCTTTGGTGATATTTATATCCTTTGTATTTCTGATTTCATGTAACACTGATGACACCTACCAGCCGCATGTTCATGAATGGGATGAAGGAAAAATCTGGGAAGATTCCACATTCCTTAAAAGAGGATCGCGGGTTTACAGATGCAGGACCTGCAGTGACAAGAAAATAGAGACAATCGAATACAAGGAGCTTGACGGATACTGGAAAAGCGAAGAAGCGGAATACAGGGGTTCGGGTGGAAAGATCATGTATGAAATGTTCTACTTCTCGTTCGACAACTCGGAAGGAGCCTTCGATGATCTCTGGGGAAGACGGAGAGAACAGGATGAATTTAAAGACGGCAGAAAACGACAGAACTTCAGTTATCACTGGATACTTGACGAAGAAGGAAACAGAGCGGGACATCTGATTGTCGATCCGAGCTCCGATGAAGAGACCATCTATGATTTTGAAGTACGTGAGGAAACCGGTGACGGCAACATTAAAGTAATTCTGGAAACCGCCGAAAAAGAAAAGAGGATATACCAGTCCAAGGCGAGCCGGACTTTAAAACTGACAAAAGTAAGCTATCAGCCGCACAATCACAGCGGAAATGTGAAGCAGATAGAAGGTGATGAGGGAAAACTGTATCATCTGAGAGATACCGGATGTCTCCCTGAGTTTCATGAAGTACAGATGCAGGGTCTGGTTGAAGAACATTGTTACGAGGGTGAAGAATGCTGCTGCGGGAAGGAAAAACTTCACGTCGTGGAGATTTACAGAAAGGGAGATACAGCGCCTCTGACAACTGTCGAAGTGACGCTGAAAGCCGGATATTCCCTTTCCGATTCCATAAAAGTGGGTAGTAAGACATACAACGTTCAACACTGGGAGACTGCAACAGGAAGTCCTCTCAATATGAACACGACATACCATCCGGAAGGAAAAAACGACTCTCTCTATTTCACGGAGCGCACCTGATTTACTCTGACGGAATGAGATGATGCAGTTTGTCGTGATGAAGTTCCGCTCAATGCAAAGGCTTTCAGGAATGACACAATCAGCATGTCGGATGAGGATGATGTCATGGCCTCTCATCCGCATCGGGTATCCTGGATATGACAGGGCGGGAAAGACAGCCTTCATCCCGCCGAAGTGACAATGGAGGAGATGAGTCGGGTCGAGGGCGACTCCAGGCGGAAGAAGACGGAGGCTTTTTAAAAGTCTCCCGGAGCATATCGGACGAAGCCCTTAAGGAGACGGCAGCAGGATGCCCGGGAGACGGAAAGGATACACAATAAGTATGTTTCAGCTTCGGAGCATAATGATGGGAATTCTCTCCCGAGTATACCGAGAACAGCATATCCGGATTCAATGGATAGGTATTTCAGTCCTCTGTGCAAACTGCCCGCAGGTAACGGTTTTGCCGGCTTAGTCCGTATTCCGAAACGGAGTACAGGCAGAGTCACCGGCACCTGTTGTCGAACTCAGGCGGAATAAGGATGCCGGGAGTGCCATCGGCCGGATAATGGCGAAGAAGTACCCCGACTCCATAAAGGATTACACAAAGAACATACTTCCTGCCGGATTCAGCTGTGACAGGAAGACCGGAAAGCATGAGTGCAGGCTCTGAGACTCATGCACGGCAGGGATTTTGTGCCGTGTATCTTTTCCCTTGAGCCGTTTTCCGAAAGCTTCCTCAAATGAACCGGTTCCGGTAAGCCTCCTCGGACGAGAGATTTATCGAAGTCGCCGGAAAAAGGCCGGGAACGGCAAGGGGGTATAATCAATAGCCCTCAGGGTTCTTCTTCTGCCAGAGCCACGAAGAAAGGCACATGTCATAGAGATTGTGTTTCGCCTTCCATCCGAGCTCCTTCTCTGCCTTCAGGGGAGACGAATAGCATACCGCAATATCTCCGGCCCTTCTCGGCGCAATGCGGTAGGGAATCTTCACACCGCTTGCCTTCTCGAATGCAGAAACCACATCGAGTACCGAATAGCCGGTTCCGGTTCCGAGGTTATAGACGGCAACACCACACTTTCTTCTTATTGCCTCAAGAGCCTTTACATGCCCCTCGGCAAGATCCATTACATGGATATAGTCCCTGACTCCTGTTCCGTCGTGAGTCGGATAGTCGTTTCCGAAAACATTCAGGTATTCCCTCTTCCCGACTGCAACCTGTGTTATATAGGGCATGAGATTGTTCGGAATACCGTTCGGGTTCTCTCCGATAAGACCTGATTCATGTGCTCCGATGGGATTGAAGTACCTCAGAAGCACTATGTTCCACGGCTTTTCGTCCCGGGTCTTCACATCAGCTGTATGCATTGACGTAAGAATATCTTCAAGCATGCTCTTGGTTTCACCGTAGGGATTGGTGCATTTTCCCTTAGGGCACTCCTCGGTAATCGGAATTTCCCGAGGGTCTCCGTAAACGGTTGCAGAAGACGAGAAAATCATGTTCTTCACGCCGTGTTTTCTCATCACATCGAGGAGTGTCAGCGTACCCGTTATGTTGTTGTCATAGTACTCCCAGGGTTTTACGACGCTCTCCCCGACAGCCTTGAGGCCGGCAAAATGAATCACGGCATCGATCTTTTCCGTGGAAAAGATTTTCTCGAGGGCTTCTCTGTCCCTTATGTCCGCCTTATGGAAGGGGATATCCCTTTCAAGAATCATCGAGACTCTCTCCAGGGCCTTTTCACTGGAGTTTGAAAGATTATCCAGCACCACAACATCCTCTCCGGCCCTGACAAGTGCTATCACGGTATGCGAGCCGATGTATCCGGCCCCGCCTGTAACAAGAATTCTCATAGTGCCTCCTATTTTCTCACACCCCGGAAATATCCCAGCTCACGCATCTTATCGACAATCGCCTCGACTGCGTCCTCAGCCTTTCTTGCATCCTCAGCCTCACTCATCACCCTGATGACAGGTTCCGTGCCGCTGGGGCGTACAAGAACGCGTCCGTTTCCTTCCAGCTTTTCAGCCTCGGCCTCAACAGCCTTCTTCAGGATGCTGTCGGACATGACGGGGTTCTTGTCGCTCACTATTACGTTTATGAGGAACTGCGGGTAATCGGTCATGCCGTCAGTCAGAGCCAGGAGGGAACGCGATGTACGTATCATGATTTCGCAGAGGATCAGGGCTGTGAGTATTCCGTCTCCGGTATTGAGATATTTCGAGCATATGATATGTCCGGACTGTTCTCCGCCGATGACGTTGCCGTGAGAAAGCATGTACTCATGCACGTACTTGTCTCCGACCTTCGTCTGTGTATATGAAATTCCCTTTTTCTCCAGTGCCTTGTAGAGTCCCATGTTCGACATCACGGTAGTAACGACGGTATTCGTCTCAAGCATTCCGTTATCCTTGAAATAGGACCCTATTATATAGAGAATCCGGTCGCCGTTGATAACCGCCCCGCTTCCGTCCACCGCAATGCATCTGTCACCGTCACCGTCAAAGGCGAAGGCCGCATCCCATGATCCTTCCTTCACCGTTTTCACCAGTGCTTCAATATGAGTCGAACCTGCGTTCTTGTTGATGTTGGTTCCGTCAGGAGTGTTGTTGATGACATCCACCTCTGCACCGAGTCTCCTGAAGATCTGGGGAGCCAGGGCATAGGATGAACCGTTTGCCGTATCCAGGAGAATCCTGAGTCCCGACAGCTTTGTATGAATCGAAGACGACAGGAATCCCGAATACATGATTCTTGCATCAAGGTAGTCGACAACACGCCCTATGCGCTCCTTCTCTGCAAGCGGAAGGTCTCCGTCCTTGAGTGTATCACGGTCCATGTATTTCTCGATTTCTTCAAGAAAATCATCACTCATTTTCTCTCCGAGCGACGAAAAGAGCTTTATGCCGTTCTCCCAGTAGGGATTGTGGGATGCACTTATCATGATGCCGCAGTCGAAGAACTGGGTGCGTGTGATGTATGAAACGCTCGGCGTCGTCGTAACATGCATGTTGTATGCATCGGCGCCCGATGCGGCAATTCCCGCAAGAAGTGCGTACTCGAGCATATAGCAGCTCAGTCTCGTATCC
>CAVBWE010000128.1:0-6428 GCA_963598715.1 Sphaerochaetaceae bacterium
AGATGATTCTCCGTTCGAGAAACATATACGGTCCCTATGAAGGAAATCCCCGCAACCCCATACTTTCCCATGTTTCAAGGAAACGCCATCCCATCCAGGCAACAGGTCATGCGGACCTCATCGAAGACAGAGAGGGAAAATGGTGGGCGGTGTTTCTTGCCATCCGGGTCAAGCCGAGGCCGCTTCTGCATCATCTGGGGCGTGAGACATTCCTTGCACCCGTAGAATGGAAGGAAGGATGGCCTGTGATCGGGGATGAGGGAAAAGTGGAGCTTGAATACGAGAATGGGCCGGATGCAGTAGAGGAAAGGGACTACTCGGTGTCCTTCAGGGATGATCTCGAGAAGTATCCGTATCTCAAGGTGAGGGTTCCGAAGAATGAAGCCTACACTCAGGATAAGGAGACGGGACTTCTGAGGCTCCACGGAGAAGAGAACATAAACGTGAGCCTCGGTCACCCGACCATGCTACTTTTCAGGCAGAGGGGATTCAGCGAGAGGATGAGAGTCACTCTCGATACTGAAAGTCTCACCGGAAAGGCCGGAATAACGGTATTTCTCTCGAGTGACTACCACTACAGGCTGGAAGTCACGGCGGAAAGGGAGAATATAAGGGTTGCCCTGATAAGACACATTCATGACTTCGAGGCTGTGACCGAGAGCATATCGATGAAAAGGGACAGCCCCTGCATGACGCTCGAAATCCGCTCCGACGACGAGAACTACTTCTTCTTCGCGGACGGAACCGGGATTGGAAGCGCGACCGTATATGCCCTTGCAGCCGAGGGCTCGATGACGATGTGTTTCACGGGATCGCTCTTCGGAATATATGCGGCAGAGGGAGATGCGGTTTTCATTGACGGAATAACGATGGAAAGCATTGAGAAAAGAAAAACGGAGGAAAAATGAAGAAGACAGCACTTATAACGGGATCCTCGAGAGGAATCGGACTGGCGACGGCGGTGCAGCTTGCACTTGACGGATTCAATATCGTGATGGTTGCAACGGGAGAAAGGGAAAAAAACGGAAATGCCGTCAGAAAAGTGGAAGAGGCAGGAGCAGAGGTACTCTACGTTCAGGCCGATGTCTCGTCAGGGGACGACAGGAAGAGAATCGTTGACGAAACACTCAGAAGGTTCGGTCGCATCGATGTTCTTGTCAACAATGCGGGAGTTGCACCTCTTGTGAGGGCTGACATTCTTGAAATGACGGAAGAATCCTATGACAGGGTCATGAGCATCAACACGAAAAGCAACATGTTCATGACACAGGCCGTTGCCAGGGTCATGGTCAGGCAGGAAGAAGTGAACGGCCGCAGGGGATGCATCGTCAACATATCATCATGCTCGGCCGAAGTCTCAAGTACATCGCGCGGCGAGTATTGTGTATCGAAGGCCGGGATCAGCATGCTGACGACCCTCTATGCCGACAGACTCGCCGGGGACGGAATACTCGTGAACGAAATAAGGCCGGGAGTCATTGCGACGGACATGACGAGTGCCGTGGAGAAAAAATACAGCGACCTCATCAGAAACGGACTTTTTCCGATTGCCCGCTGGGGACGGCCGGAAGATGTCGCGAATGCGGTAAGTGCCCTTGTTTCGGACAAGTTCCTCTATACGACAGGCAACCACATCGACGTTGACGGCGGTTTCCATATCAAGAGACTGTAGGTGAAGAAATGGAAAACGAAAGAATAAAGGTCAATACCGTAATAGTCGGAACGGGAGCCGCCGGCTATAATGCCGCAGTCTCACTCATGAAAAACGGCATCGATGACATTCTTCTCATAAGCGAAGAACGCGAAGCCGGTACAAGCAGGAACACAGGGTCGGACAAGCAGACATATTACAAGCTCACTCTCAGCGGCAAAGACGGCGACTCTGTCAGGGCAATGGCCGAAACGCTGTACGAAGGCAAGGCCGTAGACGGCGACATAGCACTGTGCGAGGCAGCGCTCAGCACGCAGGGCTTCATGCATCTGTGCCTGCTCGGCCTCCCCTTCCCGGTCAACAGATGGGGCGAATATGTGGGCTACAAGACAGACCACGACCCCAGAACAAGGGCGACGAGCATAGGGCCATACACATCTCGGGAGATGACGCGCGCACTTGAAAAGGAAGCTGCGGCCCTCGGCGTACCTTTCAGGGACAGGATGCAGGTAATAAGGATTCTCTCCGACGGGAAGAGGACATACGGTGTAATTGCACTTGACAGGGAAAAAGGGACATACGTCACAGTTGAAGCCGAATTCGTAGTATGGGCAACCGGCGGCCCGAGCGGAATATATTCCTCTTCGGTGTATCCCGTCTCCCAGCACGGCTCCACGGGTCTGGCATTCCAGGCCGGAGTAAAGGGAAGAAACCTCACGGAGTGGCAGTTCGGCCTGGCATCCACAAATCCCAGATGGAATGTCTCCGGAACATACATGCAGGCTCTCCCGAGATTCTTCTCGACCGAACAGGACGGTTCTGACGAGAGGGAATTCCTCACGGATTTCTTCTCTTCCCCGTCCGATCTCCTGACTTCTGTCTTTCTCAAGGGATACCAGTGGCCCTTTGATGTAAGGAAGGTAAAGGGAGGAAGTTCGATTATAGACATACTCGTCTACATCGAAGGGACGAAGGGACGGAGGGTATTCCTGGATTACACCAGAGACCCGATGGAAGGAAACTTCTCATTCGACTGTCTGAAAAAGGAAGCATATGACTACCTTTTCAGTGCAGGAGCACTCGTAAGGACTCCGATTGAGAGGCTCAGAATCATGAACAGCCCCGCAATCGACTTCTACCGCGACAAGGGAGTCGACCTCGAATCCGAACCGCTTGAAATCGCACTGTGTGCCCAGCACAACAACGGAGGCCTTGAGATAAACGCATGGTGGGAGAGTAACATCAGGGGTTTCTTCGTTGTCGGAGAAGCTGCAGGAAGTCACGGAATCTACCGTCCGGGCGGCTCTGCCCTCAACGCCGGTCAGACAGGCTCACTGCGCGCCGCACTCTACATCTCCCAGAGACAGGGCGAGAATGCACACACGGATGAGGAATTTGCCCCCATCCTCGAAAAGGCTCTGAAGGAAACGGAAGAAACCGCTTTGCTGACAAGGGGAGAGGAAAGCAATGTCTCCGCCATCCGGGAAAAGCTGCAGAAGAAGATGAGTGCTTCCGGCGGTGCCATCCGAAACAGAAAGGACATGAAGGTTCTTCTGGACGAGACTGACGCACTGCTCTCGTCCTTTACCCGGAAAGTAAGGTATTCGTCTTCATCGGAAACAGCAGATGTCTTTTCTCTCTACGACATGCTTCTTACACAGAAGTGTTATCTTGAAAGCATGGTCAACTATGTTGAAGAAGGCGGGAAAAGCCGGGGAAGCGCACTCTATACGGCAGCAGACGGGACAAAGCCCTACCCTGCCCTTCCGGACACCTTCACCTTCACCCTTGATAAAGGCGACAGGGATGAGTATATCCAGGAAATGTCTTATAAGGAAGGAAAATGTTCCTTCCATTGGAGAAAGGTGCGGCCGATTCCCAGGGACGACGACTTCTTCGAGAATGTATGGCGCGGCTACAGGGAAAACAAAAATGTAAGGTAAAGGAGGAAAAGAAATGGCAGCACACGAAAAGTTCCACTACAGGACGCTCGATGAACTGAAAAAAAGATGCACGGAACTGGGATTCGAGCTTCCCTTTGCAGAAAACACGAAGATCCTTTCAGAACCCCTGACAGCAGGAAATTTCACATTTGAGAACAGACTCGGCTCTGCTCCGATGGAGGGAGCAGACTCCCTTGAGGACGGAAGTCCTTCCGCCTACACATTCCGCCGCTACAGAAAGATTGCCGAAGGCGGAGCTGCAGTTATGTGGTTCGAAGCAATAAGCATCGTAGAGGAAGGAAGAAGCTCAATGACTCAGCTCCTTCTCACGCCGGAGAATGTCGGAGAGTTCAGGAAACTCACCGATGAGGTAAAAGAAGCGGGACTGAAGAAAAACGGCTATGCACCTTTTCTGGTCTGTCAGGCAAATCACTCCGGGCGCTACTCCAACCCCAAAAACACACCATCTCCCCTCATTGCCTACAGACATCCCTGGCTCGAGCAGTTCCGGCCGGCCGATGACTCCTGCATAGTATCGGATGATTATCTCAAAAGCATGGAGGAGAAGTTCGGGGAAGGCGCACTCCTGGCAAAGAAGGCAGGATTCGACGCCGTCGACATCAAGCAGTGCCACGGTTACCTCTTTCAGGAAGTGGCGTCTGCATTCTGGCGCAGGGGCGAATACGGCGGCAGCTATGAAAACAGAACAAGACTGCTGAAGAACTCGATTCTGGCGGCTAAGGTATGGGAAGACGACACCTTCATGGTAACGGCAAGAATAGGCCTCTACGACGGATACCCGGAATACTGCGGATGGGGTCAGGACCTGAAAACCCTGAAAATGGACCTTACCGAACCGGAGAGGCTTATAAGGGAACTCTCCCAGATGGGAGTAAGAATGGTTGACCTCACAATGGGGAATCCGTATGCAACAACACATGTCACAAGGCCGTTCGATGCCGGTAAATATCCGCCGGAGGAACATCCCCTTGAAGGAATAAACAGAATGATAAAGGGTATAGGGGCGGTAAAGAAGGCGGTTCCGGATATGGTAATATTCGCCTCTGCTCCAACATACCTGAGGCAATTCAGCGATCTGTACACTGCAGGTGCCGTCGAAGAAGGACTATGTGACGGAATGCTGTTCGGAAGAATGCAGTTTGCTGACCCGGACTTTGCCAACGAGATAAAAAGCGGGCGCATAGATGCGGACAGAGTCTGCCTTACATGCGGTAAATGCGGGGACCTGATCCGCTCGCATAAGCCCACGGGCTGTGTCATCCGTGACGGCAGAACATTCATGCCTTTCTATAAGGAGTTCCTCGAAGAGAAAAAGAATCTTCCCCCGAATTTCAGGGGCTGAATAAATCAACGGAAAAAACTTCACGGCAGGTTCTTCCTGCCGCTTTTCAATTGCGGAAACTTCATGAAAGAGTCTCCTGAAGCACGAAAAAACAAAAAAAGATATATGAATCACAGATGACTTTTGATAGTATTTCCCTATCGGGGGTAACAAAATGATTCTTCACGTACTGGCGGAAGCAAACCGCTGTTTTGAATGCAAAAAACCGATGTGTCAGCTGAACGGGTGTCCGATTCACACTCCGATTCCGCAGATGATACATCTTCTGAAGGAAGGAAAACTCAGAGAGGCCGGCAACATGCTCTTTTCAAACAACCCGCTCTCCGTCATCTGCTCTCTTGTGTGCAATCATGAGGCGCAGTGCGAAGGACACTGTATCCAGGGTAAAAAGGGACAGCCTGTACATATCTCTTCAATCGAGAACTACATATCTGATACATGCCTTGATCAGATCAGGATAGATATTCCCGAGTGGAACGGAAAGAGAATGGCGGTAATCGGAGCAGGACCGGCAGGAATCACAGTGGCCATCGAAATGGCAAAGCGGGGATACCGTGTCACAATATTCGACGCAAAGGACAAAATCGGAGGGATCATGCAATACGGCATCCCGGACTTCAGGCTTCCGAAGTCCATTCTCTCAAGATACAATACGCTTCTGCGCTCGATCGGAATAAGCATAAGAAGCAATACGACAATCGGCGGAGCCCTCGAAATAAGGGATCTCTTCCGTGACGGCTACAAGGCAATCTTCATCGGAACGGGAGTATGGAGACCGAAGAAACTCGGAATAAGGGGAGAAAGTCTTGGAAACGTGCATTTTGCAATAGACTTTCTTGCCAACCCTGATGCATTTTGCCTCGGGGACAATGTCGCCATAATCGGCATGGGAAACACCGCAATGGATGTTGCGCGCACACTTCTGAGAAAAGGAACGCGGCACGTAACCCTCATTGCAAGGCGCAACAGGATTGACTCCAGCGAGGAAGAAGCGGAGTATGCAAGACTCGACGGTGCAGAATTCCTCTACTCGAGAAGCGTTCTTGAAATAACGGACGACGGTCCTGTCCTGGACGAGAACATACTCGATGAAGAAGGAAACATAACAGGACGGAAGAACGAACCGTCCCTCTTCAGGGCAGACTCCACAATAATAGCCATCAGTCAGGGACCGAAGTCGAAGCTTGTGAATACCACAAAAAACCTTCAGGCATCAAAGAACGGGCTGCTTCTTACAAACGGGAACGGAGAGACGACATGCCCGGGCGTCTTTGCAGCAGGAGACGTCGTTCTGGGAGCAAAGACCGTCGTACAGGCAGTCTCCTACTCAAAGAGTGCGGCTGCGGCAATAGATGAATACATAAGGAATCTTCCGGAGGATTATGTTTCACCGCTTCTGAAGGATGAGGAGTAGCTATCCGTTGCGGTGTCCTCTGCAAAGAGAACGGAAAGAGGTAAGGAAGAAGCAGAA
>CAVBWE010000129.1:0-2018 GCA_963598715.1 Sphaerochaetaceae bacterium
GTCTCTCACCCTTACGATTCTTTCGCTTTCCTTTCCATTCTCATCTCCGAAGACGATGATGCCGGGAGAGAACGAGACGACGCTGGAGCCCTCCCTCCGGGTACTGAGAGAGGCAATGAATGCCCGTATGACCTTTTCCCTTCCGAATGCCGCAGAGAGCACATTCTCGCTTTCTATCCCGTTCTGGAGCGGAAGAATCAGCGTATTCTCCCCGACAAACGGCCGCATGAGCTCAACAGTACTTTCCAGGCTGAAGTTCTTGACTGTGTTTATTATGAGATCGGCCGTGAAGGAAGATGACGGAGTAATCGTTTTCACGGGAAGCACGCTGCCGTTGAAAACTATGTCGCTGAGGCGGGAAAACCGCATTTCATCGACAAGAGAAAAAACCTCCCCCGTGCCGTTTATGTTACTCAGGACAGTCGAACCGACTGCACCCCTTCCTATTACAATCACTTTTTCCATTCCTGAATTCTAAGGTAGCGTGAATTGTCAATCAAGGGATAAAATTCCTCTTTTCCGAAGAGAGAAAGATATCTTATCATTAGCCCCGGAGGCACCGATGAATACGACAAACTATTATGCACCGACAAGGATAACACTTGGAGAAGGTGCAGAAGACAATATTTCACTTGAACTCATGAAGGAGGGCGCAAAGAAAGTCCTCATACATTACGGCTCATCAAGAATAGAAAGGAACGGACTGCTGGAGAAAATCGTCAGAAACCTCAGCGACAATGCAATAGAATACACACTCCTGCCCGGCGTTGTGCCGAACCCCAGGCTCTCGCTTGTCAGGAAGGGAATCGTGAAGGCAAGAGAGGAAGGCGTGGACTTCATCCTCGCTGTCGGAGGAGGTTCCGTCATAGACTCCGCAAAGGCCATAGCATATGGGCTGAAATATGACGGCGACGTATGGGACTTCTACTCCGGAAAGGCAAAACCGGCTTCATCATTTCCCGTCGGCTGCATTCTCACCATGGCGGCTGCAGGAAGCGAGATGAGTGACAGTTCCGTCATAACAAACGATGAGGATGGGTTTCTCAAGCGCGGTACGAACAGCGACAAGGGAAGGCTGAAATTCGCCCTCATGAACCCTGTTCTCACATATACCCTTCCGCCCTACCAGACATCATGTTCCATCGTCGACATACAGATGCATACGATGGAAAGATACTTTGTCAGGGACTACAGCCTTCCGCTCACGGACAGCCTCGCCCTGTCCCTGATCCGGAGCGTAAGGGAAAACGGCCTCAAAGCCCTCGAGAACGGCTCGGATTATGATGCCAGGGCATCCCTTATGTGGGCATCAAGTCTCTCCCACAACGGTCTTATGGCTGTCGGAGCATCATGGCGCGGCGACTGGGCATGCCATCAGCTCGAGCATGAACTCTCGGGAAAATACGACATAGCACACGGTGCAGGACTGGCAGCAGTATGGCCGGCATGGGCACGCTATACCATGCACTCGAACCCCGAGCGCTATGCGCGTCTCGGCTACAGTCTCTATTCAATAACACCTTCAAAAAGCCCCGAACGGGATGCCGGGAAGATGATAGAAGCCCATGAGGAATTCTACAAGGCGATAAAGATGCCGACAAGACTGAGTGAAGCAGGCATATTCCCGACGGATGACGAGATAGAGGAACTCTCGGACAAGTGCTCGTTCCATTCGACGAGGACAATCGGAAACATGATGAAGCTCTCGAAAGTCGACATTGCCGAAATCTACAGGGCATCACGATAAGGAAAGTCATGGTCTGCCCTCCTGCGCATGCGGAGAGGGCAATACCCGGGAAAATGTCAGCCGGCGGGAAGAGAAGCCGCAGCAGCATCTCTTTGCAGAGTGCAATGAGACAAACATCCGGCTTCAGGGAAATTCCCTGTCCCGGGGCAGGAACCGTCATTTCAGCTGACGGATGGAATCAGGCACAAAAAAAAGACCCATTTCAATGAGTCTCTCTGCCGTCTCCAGGAATTGAACCAGGGACACAAGGATTTTCAGTCCTTTGCTCTAC
>CAVBWE010000130.1:0-3448 GCA_963598715.1 Sphaerochaetaceae bacterium
GGGTAACCTTTATGATGAGATTGCAAGGAACGAGGAATACCGGAAACAGTTTGAGGACATCATCAGCGTCGGGAAGGAACGCTACCGGGACAAATATCATACGGAAAGCCGGGAAGACAGCAGATTCGTTCTTTACGAGAAGTATTCAAGACGCGATATCTCGCTTATCACCAACGGAGAAAAAGACCTCTCTTCAGTCATGTACGGCAAATACAGGAAGGGAAATGATGTATTCCTGTTCGTAACATACCACAAGGGGATGGTACAGGATGCTTCAAAGGAGTACCTTGATGGAAAACCGGACTACACAGACAGGTTTGAAAACAACAGCATCTTTCTCTGGGATTCCCAGATCGGCAAAGGCCCGGAAAGCTCATATATGGAAGATGTGATTACCGCGGGGAAGAAACATCTCCTCATCAAAAAGAGTGACGCTGAAAGCTCTTTCTATTACATGGGACTCTTCGATATAGAAAAGAGCTGCGGCGCAAGGAAGAAGGACAATAACGGAGTCGAGAAGAATATTACAAAGGTCGTCATGAAGATGCATAACAGCGTCAGGGACGACATTCTGAGATACCTTGAAAGCAGGGTTGAGGAAACAGAAGGAACAGCACCATGAAAACAGTAAAGGTCGCTGCCGCAGTAATCAGAAGGGGCAGCATGATATTCGCAACAGAACGCGGCTACGGGGAATTCAAGGACATGTGGGAGTTCCCCGGGGGGAAAATTGAAGAAGGTGAAGACGGCCCTTCAGCCCTCAGGAGGGAAATAAGGGAAGAGCTGGATACAATCGTCGACGTCGGGGCTTACATAGACACAGTCGAATATGACTACCCCTCGTTTCATCTTTCGATGGAGTGCTACTGGTGTACGGTAAAAGAAGGAAAGCTTGTTCTTCTGGAACACGAAAACGCCCTCTGGCTCGACAGGAACTCGATTGAAAGCGTAAAGTGGCTTCCTGCGGACAGGATGATACTGGACAGGGTAAGAGAGGGACTTACGGAGTAGATGACAGGCTCTGCGCCCTTTGTTGCTTTTTTCCCGTTTTGCGGTGACAATTGATGAAAAACCGAAAATGGCTAACATTATAGACTATCTCAAATGGCGCGGTGATATTTCCCTCTCCATCTCCCCCTTGAATGAACTCGACGCAGCTGTCGTGGCACGTCTCACGTACCAGAGGTTCGAGCTTCTCTCCCGTGTAAACGGGATGACGCTTTACAGTGCCCTGGAAAAACTCCTCACCCTGAAAGACATAGAAAAGAAGGTCTTCTCGAAAGATGACCTGACGCTCATGAATGAAACATTGAAGACCGGGCGCTTCAGTACATTCATGATTCTCGATTTCCTCGATTTCACAAAGGATGAGACCCAGTTCACTGCACTGACGCTCTACGAGAAGTCGACTCATGCCGTCCTGGTTTTCTTTCGCGGAACAGACGGCACTCTCGTCGGTCTTAAAGAAGACTTCAACATGTCGTTCATGACAACGATTCCCGGACAGAAAGCGGCGCTTGAATACCTGGAAAAAGTGAAGGACATGGAAAAAGGGCCCGTTATACTCGGCGGTCACAGCAAGGGCGGAAACTTTGCAGTCTATGCTGCGGCATTTACTGACAGGGAGACACAGAAGAGGATACAGGCCGTCTACAATTATGACGGACCGGGCTTCGAGATGGAGATACTGCAGAAGGACGGAATGAAGGAGATAACGGAAAGAGTGAGGACATTCGTTCCGCAGTCGTCCGTCATCGGGATGCTGCTCTGCCATGAAGAAAAATATACAATAGTCCACAGCACGAAATCCGGTATCGCACAGCACAACATTTATTCCTGGGATGCCGAATGCACGCATTTCACCTCACTCGATGAGGTAAACGGAAGTTCAAGGTTCATCGATTCCACGCTCAAGAAATGGCTTAAGACGATGAGCAAGGAGGACAGGGGGGAATTCGTCGAGGCCGTCTACGCAATTCTTGAAGCGACGAATGCCTCAAGCATACGGGAAATCAGATCACACTGGCTGAGTTCGGGACTGAGCATGATAAAAGGCATACGGCACCTCTCTCCTGAACGGCGGCATGCCGTCAATGAGGCGCTCACGATTCTTTTCCGCAGTTCAAAACTCACCCTTCTTGAAAGAAGGAGTGAGGAAAAGACATAAAAGAAGAGGCTCCCGTTTACCGTAAGCAAAGCTCCGGACAGTTTTTTATCCGGAGCCTTTTTCATTCAATACGGCAGCAGTCATCTGTTGGGTTCACAGATCTTTGTGTATGTCTGGGGTTCCCTTGACTTCAGTACATTGAGGCCCGCATTGCTGAATGCCTGTGCTTCCCCGACTTCTTCACTGACAAGGCCGAGGTCTGCAAAAGCCATTCCCTCTCCGAATCCGGGTGTTTCGTCAAGAAGCTTTCCGTTCGGAGCATAAATCATCGAGTGTCCGAATGCTCCGGGGTTTGCAGTATTGGAAACGACATAATAGACGTTGTTTGCATATGCACTGGACTTTACCATGGCATGAAGGAAATCCAGGCCGCTGTCCTCTTCCGGATTCTCAAGGTTGGTAAGAGGTGCTGCAGTGGAGATGACGATAATCTCCGCTCCGTTCAGGGTAAGGCATCTGTGTGCCTCAGGGAATGCGAAATCGAAGCATACAAGCATTCCTATCTTGCCGATGGGTGTGTCAAAGACAGGATAGCTGTCACCGGGACGACCGAGAAGCGTTTCTCCGCCAGGCATATGAACCTTATGGAACTTGCCGACAAAGCCCTCAGGACCGACAAGGCATGAAGTGTTGTAGAGAGAGTGCGGAACACGTGATGAATCACACTCATACATGTTGAACACGATGTATACATTCTTCTCCTTAGCCTTTCTGCTCAGGATTTCCGCTGGCTTTGAATTCTCGATAAGGCCGAAGGAATACATCGCACGCTTGTCTTTTTCCGATGCGACACCCGTTACCGCCTGAAGGTATCCGTCCTTATCGGTACATCCGGTTCCAAAGGAATTTTCGGGGAATACGACAAGGTTTGCACCCTTTGCTGCGGCCTTGTCAATCCATTCCATCATTCTTGTCATGATGTCTTTTCCGTCACTGCTGTTATCAACATCAATTGCTATTGAAGCGACCTTCACCGAACCGTCGCGGCCGGCAGTACTCATTCTGTACATGGTATTATACTCTCCTCTTCTGTGATGCAAATCCAACATTCATGATAGCCCGAAATTCTCAAAGTGCAAGTTTTTTAGGTTTTCGGATTTTCTTGCACCGGAGCTCAGGATCCGGTTTTTCTGATAATCCGGGAAAAAAGCGCCTTTTCAGGCCCGGTTCTTCCGCTCTCAGGAACCTGTGGCAGAAAAAGGAACTCTTCTGTGCAGGGAAATACAAAAAAAGAGAGAGCGCCCGCTCAGACGCTCTCAGGGAATATTATGTACTTGTCGC
>CAVBWE010000131.1:0-4611 GCA_963598715.1 Sphaerochaetaceae bacterium
TTCATTCACTTCTTATCTTTCAAGGTCATGCCTGAGAAAAGAAAGGAGAATTGCCGGTGCTGCTGAAAGGAAGAAAACCCTGACAAATGTGTGCATTCCTGCGTTTCAGATTAAGGAGGACCGTAATGAAACATATTGCCGCACTCTTGATTCTTCTGACATTTATGCTTTCGTGCTCAAACAGAAAAATCACCGTGGAAAATCTTCTCCTGAAAGAGGATATGCGCGGAGCTGAAATCATATCATACGGGCTGGACAGCAATTCTGAATTTTCGATCGCATTTTCCGAAAAAGTCGAGATAACGGAAATTTCGTTCAATGGAAGGAAAGAAAGGAGAAGCCTTCTCGGATCATCCTTTACGATAAGTCTTCCGGAGGAGATAAGTATGGGAGAAAAGGCCGAACTGGCCCTGACATATTCGAAAAACGGAGGAAACACGAACCGTGCTCTCTTCACTCTCTACGGAAAGAACGGAAGGAAGGCCGGACTTCTCATAAACGAACTTTCCATAAAGGGTACAGGCACCAACCCCGACAGAATCGAACTTCTGGTAACGGAAAGCGGAAATACGGCAGGAATGACGGTAACCGATGATCCTGAAGAAACCGGCGCCGTTCTCCCGGCCATCGAAGTCTCAAGAGGCGACATCATCGTCATCTGGTGGGACAGCAGAAGCGGAAAGACGGCAGAGGAAAGGGAAGACGGCGGATGGACATACCATGTAGATGCTCAGATGAAAGACACCCTCATAAGTACCACAGGCGGAATCCTGCTGTATGATGAAGCGGGCGGGAACATCGAGGATGCCGTCATCTATTCTGACTCATCCTCATCGGCCGTCAGGGAAAAATACAGCTCGATGTGTACGCTTCTTTCTGAGGAGGGAGCGTGGGAAGGAGATGCCGTAGCGTCGGATGAAGTGACACCGTCCAGAGTCCTTGCACGGCTTCCCGGAGGTATTGACAGCAACACCGCCTCCGACTGGTTCATTACAGCCGCAAGAAAATCAACATTCGGCGACAAGAACATCTATGCCCCGTATGAATGAGGCTACAGGGGCCTGTTTGTCTTTATCTTCTTTGCTCCCCTGGAGAACTGAATCATCCTGCTCTTCAGTTCATCCGAAACAGTTCCGTTTTCCCGGACGACCCCGACAAAATCCTCGAATGTCCTGCATGCAAAGCCGAACATCCTGTAAGCCAGGCTCAGCCTGGACGAAAGACTTTCGAGGATGCTGACGATTTTTGCAGGGTTCTTCTCAAAGTACCCGGTAATGTCATCATGCCTGATTATCCTGCATACGCACTCTTCAAGCGCAACGGCCGTTGCAAATCTCGGCATGCTCTCCAGAAGCCCCACTTCCCCGAAGAAAGTCGGAGCATTGTTTGTTCCGACCATTACCTCTTCCGGTGTTCCGTAGTCGACGTAAAGAGCGACGCTGCCGTAGAGAAGATCATACATCCACATCTGGAACTCCCCTTCCCTGAAAATGACATCACCCTTCCTGAATTTCTTCATATCATCATCCATTGTTAATTCTCCTTCAACAGAGTAAAGACTAGCACGGATAGCGGAAACCGAAGAACAGAATAATCATGAATTAACAATATAGGTGTCCGGCACATAACTTGGCAGCTTTCCGCGTCCTGAAGGAAAACACATTCTCCATCCCTGTCATTATCATGCCGGGTTATCCCCTGTATGCGAGCATGAAAAACATCCCCGGGGCGCCAGGATCCGCAAAGGCAGAAATCCGTCACGGCCGTTATCAAAGTGCAGCAACAACCGCTCTGAGGGAGCTGAAAAGGGCTTTTGCGAAAGGCTGACCAGAGGGATGAAAAAACTCCCCTGAGCACAGGAGAGGAGCCGGCAGATGCTCTGCCATCTTCATTTTCAGGTTGCTGAAACACTCCGGATGACTCACCCGGAGTGACTTCTCAGAATTCGTAGAGCACGGTACTCTCGCTCAGTTCGTCCGCTTCCTTCCTTTCATCTTCTATGACTTCAAGTTTTGTATCCCTGTTTCCCTTAAGTCTGTATTCGATGTGGTTGCAGACGATTTCAACAGTACTCTTCTTCTCTCCCGTCTTGCTTTCCCAGCGGCACATCATGAGTCTCCCGACCGTTCTGACAACCATTCCCTTGTGTATGCTCATCAGGGCCTTCTCTCCGAGTTCCCCCCAGCACTGTATCACAAGAAAAAGAGTCTCCTGCCGGGGATTCCCGTTCACGTCCTTGTAATACCTGTCATTTGCAATCGTGAACTTGACGAGCCGGCTGTTCGTAACCGTACTTTTTGCCACTACCTCCGGTTCGTTGACCAGGGTACCTTCCAGGATAATGTTGTTTAGCTGATTCATTTTCAGGTCCTCCATCTCCTTAAGGCGGATATTTCGCAAAAAGGTCAAAAATCGGATGAACGGACAGACAATTGTGAATCGTACACCATTCACGATTCGTCTTAACTTCGAACCGTTTCGAGAAACTTTCTGTCCTCTTCCGGTATACCTTTATACTCATGGTTTTTTTGCATTTACAAATGCAGAATCTCGAGTTTTCCGATTTTGGCAGGTCTGATACGTATCGCAGCCATACCTCTCGTAATGCAATTCATTGACAAGCGTCCGGGTTTTCTAAAGCCCCCTTTAGTTTTCTCGGAAAAACTTGGAAATCACCATTGATGAGAGGACAGCCCTTTCCCTGACTTCTGTATTGAATCACATATTTCCAGCTGTTTCTGCTGCTGAAATCACATTTTTCCGAGAGGTGCAGGCTTTGCGTTTTGCGGTAAGCTCACAGGTCTCAGGAAATCCCATGCTGTTATCCGTTTCTTCCCTACATCAGTATCATTCTTCCCCGCCTCCCATCCAATCGTTCATGCTGTCTTTTTTCGTAAAACTTCGACCAAACCGACAATGCATTGTACTTTTGGTCGAATTGTTGAGTATAATATATACAGGAGTCAGATATGTACCTGAAGAGAAAGATAGAAGAAACAATTGTAAGAGTATCGAAATCGTTTCCGTGTATTGCTGTTTACGGGCCGCGGCAGGTCGGGAAGTCGACAACGGTTGATTACCTTTTCGGAGAGTCTTTCAGAAGTGTTACTCTCGATAACCTTGACGACAGAACTCTTGCAAAGGAGAACCCGAAACTCTTTCTCGAAACTTACGGTTGTCCTCTTATCATTGACGAGATTCAGAAGGTTCCCGGACTGCTCGACGAGATTAAGATAGTAATCGACAGCAGAAGAAAGGAATGGCTGAAAACAGGAGAAAAACCAGAACTGCTGTACGTGCTGACAGGATCAAACAGATTCGAACTGCAGCAGGGCATTTCGGATTCGCTTGCAGGCCGCTGCGGTATCATCGATATGGCATCGCTCTCGGAACGGGAAAGATACAGCGAAGAAAGTCACCCCTTCACTCCCGATATTACTGCCCTCCTCGAAAGAGAAAGAAAGAGCAGCGTCAAAGCCAGAACAAGAAAGGAGATTTTCGAGGATATCTTCACGGGCGGTATGCCGGATGTGGTTACAGGGAACGCTGAAAGAGATATCTACTACAAAAGTTATGTAAGCACATATATCGAGAAGGATGTGAGAACTCTCATTGCAGCAAAGAACGAAACAACATTCAGGTCCTTCATGTCTCTTGCCGCTCTCAGAACTTCCAGGGAGCTTCATTATGAGGAACTGAGCTCTTCTCTCGGTATCGACGTGAGGACCTGCAAGGAGTGGATTGCAATTCTCGAGACTGCCGGAATTATTTTTCTTCTCCAGCCTTTCATGTCGAATCTCTCGAGCCGCATCATCAAGGCCCCGAAACTCTACTTCATGGATACAGGACTCTGTTCATATCTCTGCAAGTGGCCTGATGCAGAAATGCTTTCCGATTCGGCAATGAGCGGCGAATTCTTCGAGACATTCGTTGTCAATGAGATTGTGAAGAATCTCTACTCTTTCGGAGAAGAACCGAAGGAACATATGTTCTACTACAGGGACAAGGACCAGAAGGAGATAGATCTCGTATACTGCGAAAGGAACAAGATATACCCGATAGAGATTAAAGCCGGCATAGCTCCGCAGAATCCGACAAGGAACTTTTCTTCTCTCGACAAATACAAACTCAATGTTCAGCCGGGGCTTGTCATCGATTCATCGGACAGAATCCGTGCAATCAACGAAAAGGCTTACAGTTATCCCGTGTCGAAGATAGGTATCTGAGCCTGCATTTCCTTCGGTAGATTAAGGCAGAAGAAATATGTAGCAACTTTTTCTAATTCCCTGCTTAATATGCTATCGGAAACGGAGAATCGTTGCAAATTTGTAAAGATCGCTTTTTTTGTTCCATTTCAGAAAAGGTGTAAATTATCGCAGTTTAAATCTGCAGAACCTGTCATTTAACGCAGTTCGGATTTTTTAATTTCAAACATTGAAAGAAGTTATTCCCAACAGGTGTTTTTCTTTCATGCTCCATCAGAGACATACTGTTTCGGTATTCCGAGAATGCTGCCGAGTTCCGTCTGAGTGAGTTCCTTCTCCCTCCATCAGCTAAATGAACGAAGCCGGGGATGTCTTGAAGATTACTGCAAGTTCTTTTGCTGTCTTC
>CAVBWE010000132.1:0-3394 GCA_963598715.1 Sphaerochaetaceae bacterium
TGCATCCGAAATAACAAGCCCAAGCACCTTCATCGTCTGTTCGATATTCACAATCGAACCGTTACGGACGCCTTCGCTCGGTCTCTCGGTCATGCTTTCTATTACAAGCTGGCCGTCACGCAGCACAGAACCGACTGCGACACGGGTGGAGCCTGTCCCGATATCCAATCCAACTATTGTCTTGTCCTGAGCCATCTGTCACCTCATTCTTACGAGCTTCCCGCTTTCAAGGATATATTCCGTTTCCTTTCTGTGGAGAGCGTCGGCTGATTCCGAATAATCCGCCCTTATGATTTCAATTGCCTCGCCCAGCCGTGCCGAATCCCTTATATCCTTTATGACAAGAACAGACCTTAGGGAACCCAGACGGAGCCTGAGACAGCCGGAAATCACATTCGAATTATTATTGTCATATTCTGCCCCGGTTATCAAGCCGGAAGATGTCTTTACCTTCTTCAGTACCGAAAGCATTTTATCTTCCGTACCGGAAAAGGAAGAACCAATCCAGCCGTCAAGAAGATTCCCGTCAAGCTCCAGTATAAGGTAGAGACCGTTTATGTCGTTCATATCGCGCGGGTCAACCTTCTCGGCTTCATCAGCAAGAAAGAAGAATCTTGTGCCGTCGGTGATCACTACTGCATCCTCCACAGCCTTTCCGCTTATTTTTATCGTATTTCCGGAGATGCACACCTCTGCTTTCTCGACATACGGTATCCTCTCAAGTTCCTTCTTCAGACGGTAAGGTGAGACCGAGAGCCGGTTATGATTGAGAACGGCGAGAACAGGTTTTTCCGTACTGTATGTACGGGGTAAGTCATCAAAACTGAATTGCGTGAGCTTGAAGCGTCCGGCAAGTCTGTATGAGAAAAGGACGGAAAGAAGCGAAATGAGCGTGAATGACACGAGAAGGAACATGTTTCTCCTTGTCATTTCATCATCTCCCTTCCCGATGTATAGACGAACCTGTATAAAAGCTCAACGAGAAAGACTGTCAGGGCTTCACAAAGCGGATTATAGGAAAAAAAAGGCATCGGTACACCCGAAAAGGGAACTAGTCCTGCAACATTCATCATATTCGTGAGAAATGAAAAGCATATGAGTGTAATTCCGGAAAGCGTAAATGATGCCATGAAGCGCTCAGAGCATCTGAAAGAGCGCGAAGATGAGCGGATACCGATTATAAACAGCATGAGGCAGGAAAAGAGAATCAGGGCAGTACCGAAAATACCTGTCTCTTCCGAAAGAGAGGCGTAGATGTACTCGCCTTCTACTCCCTTTATCATCCCGAGTTTATACAATCCGTTTCCGATTCCGACTCCTTCAAGCCCCCCTTCATTTATTGCGTTCAGGGCAAGAAGGATATTAGCGCCTTCATTCTTGTCGGATCCGGGAAGATATCGGGCAAAATCAGCCAGAAGTTCCGGCGAAAGAAGAAGCGTGAATACAAAGACCAGAAGAAGCGAAAGTGAAACAAATACTACAGTTCCCCTTTTGAATCCATACGAGAGAAGGCACGAAACCATGACAAGGGAATCGACAAGAAACCATCCGGTTCCTCCGGCTTGGGTCACACTAACGGTAATCAGGCCGGAAAGAAGGACAAGAATAATGCTCATCCTGCGTTTTCCGGTTCCCGCCGAAAGAATCCTCTCCAGAAAATCCGAAAAAAGGAAAATAAGGGAAAGAGACCCGGTTAAAGCGGTAAAGGAGGACAGCAGCGCCGTTCTACCGGAACCGGTAAGAACCGACAAAGCGAAAAGCATGCCATAGACCGGAATAAGGACATAGTGCATCCGCTTTACTGTTTTGAGCGGCATGAAGAAAAGAGGAATTCCGCACACACCGGCCAGAATCAGGGAAACGGCCTGATTGAGGAAGTAATGATAGAATTTTCTGTTCTCACTCAGCGCCAGGTCATATGACGCACTGAAAAGAGTCAGCAGTCCGAAAAGGGCAAGGATGAGTACGAAGCAGAGAAATGTGAAGGGAGAAAAGAAGCCTTCACGAATATTTCCGTCGGAAGAAGATGACGCATAATAGTCATCGTACATCCCGATTTCCTTCTCTCTCTCCGCACTTACCATAATCCCAAGACTTCCTGATCACACTCCGGCTAAGAGTTCTTCCGCGTTTTCCCCAGCCTTTCCGCTTTCCAGAATGAATGCGACGAGATTTCTCTCCTCCTCTTCAATTCTTTCAAGTCTTTCCCTTGCGAAGATAAGGCTGTACTGGTCCTTTCTTGTCACACCCTTCTGCCAGACCGGCACAAGTATAACAAAAAAACAGACAATCAGCGATGCGATGATAATGGCTTTTGCCTTGAAATCCATTTTTTTTCTGATGTTCTCACGATACTTCATAACTTTTCCACCACCCTCAGTTTGCTTGATCGCGAAGGAGGATTCTCCCCGCATTCCTTATCCAGAGGCACCACAGGCTTCTTTGTAAGAATCCTTATGTCGCCATACTTTTTCTCCCGGTCCTTGAATGTCCACTTCACAATTCTGTCTTCCAGTGAGTGGAATGTGATTACCGCTACCCTTCCGCCCTTTCTGAGCACCCTCAATGCTTCCGTAAGGGCAGGTTCTATTCTGCCGAGTTCACCGTTGACCTCTATTCTCAGGGCCTGAAAGGTCCTTGTTGCAGGGTGTATATGTCCGTGGCGGTAATCCTGCGGAACAGAAGAGTATATTATGTCTGCCAGGACCTTGCTGGAATTTATTCTTCCTTCTTTCCTCTTTTCGCAGATCGCCCGTGCAATACGCCTTGAATAGCGTTCTTCACCGTAGCGGTATATTACGTCGGCAAGAGCCTCCTCGCTGTATGTATTTACAACCGTTTCCGCAGAGAGACTCTGCTCCGTATTGAGCCTCATATCCAGTTTCTCGTCCTTCCTGAACGAGAAACCCCTTCTGCTCTCCTCGTAGTGGAACATCGATATTCCAAGGTCGAAAAGGATTGCATCCGCACTCTCGCTTTCCCTTTCGCTCAGATATTCATCAAACCAGGCATTGACGCTCTCGAACCTGTCCCCGAACTCCCTGAGCCTCTCTTTTGCCTTCTTCTGTATCTCGCTGTCACGATCGAGTCCGATAACCTTGACTTTTCCGTACCGCTCCAGAAACAGCTTTGTGTGTCCGCCCTCTCCTGTCGTACAGTCGATGAGGATGCTTTCCCTGTCCTCCGGCAGAGCAAGAAAGGACAGTACCTCTTCATGCATTACAGGATAATGTAGAATCTCCATCACTCTCTTTCTCCATCGTAAATCTTCTGAGCAAGCTCACTTATCGAGACGCTCTCCTTCTCCTCTTCCTCTTCATACCTGGCGGGATTCCAGATTTCAACGGCATATCCCGTTCCGACAAGGAGCACGGAGCTCTTCACGGAAAGAGAA
>CAVBWE010000133.1:0-2664 GCA_963598715.1 Sphaerochaetaceae bacterium
TCCCGATATAGTCCAGTTCTACCTGGATCAGCGAATATTCGCCCGGAACAAGTCTGGACTCATCTGCCGTTCCACCGCTTTGAGTGATTACAGACTTTATATAGTCTTTTGCCTTTGTGTATTCGTCGGCAGTGGCTACAGTAAAGGTCGAGCTGTCATTCTGCGGCCTGATGACAATGTCAATCTTGGCCGAAGAGATGGTTGAGCTGCCTTTCCCGTCAAAAAGTGCCTCTATGTCTTTTATAAACGGCTCAGCTTCGGTTATGACAGTCTCGTTCCTCTTTACGACTTCATTCATCTCAGCTTCAGTAAGCGATTCTCCGCTTGCGGCCGTCTTATCCCTGATGATTTCGGTTGCACTGGATTCCTCTTCCTTCTGTTCGACACTGCCGGATACCTCACAGGAGACTGCAGTGACTACAAGTGCCAGCGCAAGAATCAGCGTTAAAAGTGTAAATAATGTTTTCTTCATGCTTACCTCTCCTTCCTTCAGTATGGAAGGGGAAAGCTGTATTGTCAATTTTATCATCAGCTCTACGGGCTCTCTGATCCGGAGAAATCCTGTCATGCAGCAACGGATTATCTCCAGATTACCCTGGATTTTTCCGGCATTTGCGCCTGATTCTGCAGTAGTCCTTGATGATCGTGTTACTTAAAGGAAAAGGCTGCACCTCACGATGCAGCCTCTTCTCAAGTGAAACAGGTCACTTATTTCTCGTCATAGAGATCGATGAGCTTCAACAGATGCTCATAGCGGTTCTTTGCCTCTTCTTCGTTGGCCTTGAAGAGAACATCTGCACGTGACGGGAACTCACGGGTGAGTCTTGAGTAGCGTGCTTCATTCATCAGGAATTCCTGATAGCCGCCTGCCGGTGCCTTGCTGTCGAGGGTGAACTTCTTCTCTGCAGCCGGGTTATATCTGAAGAGATTCCAGTAACCGCAGTCAACAGCCTTCTTCATTTCCTTCTGACAGTTGGCCATACCGCCCTTGATGGAGTGCATCTCACACGGTGCATAACCGATGATGAGGGACGGTCCGTCGTAAGCTTCTGCTTCTGTTATTGCCTTGATTGTCTGGTTCGGGTTAGCGCCCATTGCGACCTGTGCAACGTATACATAGCCGTACTGCATTGCAATCTCCGCAAGACTCTTCTTCTTTACTTCCTTGCCGGCTGCTGCAAACTGTGCAACCTGACCGATGTTGGAAGCCTTGGATGCCTGTCCGCCTGTGTTGGAGTAGACCTCGGTATCGAAGACGAAGATATTGACGTTCTTCTTGGAAGCGATGACATGGTCCAGACCGCCGTATCCGATGTCGTATGCCCATCCGTCGCCGCCGAAGATCCATACGGACTTCTTGGAGAGGTAGTCCTTCTTGCTCAGGATAGCCTTTGCCATTTCGGATCCGTTCTCCTCGAGTGCCCTGACATATTCTGCCGTAGCAGCAGCATTCTTTTCGGAATCGTTCATGGATTCAAGCCATGCGCCGGCAGCTGCCTTTACGCTTTCGCTTTCCGTACTCTCAATAAGTTCCTTTGTAAGTGCTGCAAGGTCTTCCCTGATCTTGTCCTGACCGATGAAGAGTCCGAGTCCGTGCTCAGCGTTATCCTCAAAGAGTGAGTTACACCATGCAGGTCCCTTTCCTTCCTTGTTCGTGCAATAGGGTGATGTTGCTGCAGGACCGCCCCATATTGATGAACATCCCGTTGCATTGGAGATGTACATTCTGTCTCCGAAGAGCTGTGTGACAAGGCGTGCATAGCTTGTTTCTGCACATCCTGCGCATGAACCGGAGAATTCAAGAAGCGGCTGTTTGAACTGGCTTCCCTTGACTGTGTTGTCCTGCATATCCTTCTTTTCGGATACCTTTGCAACACAATAGTCGAATACAGGCTGCTGACCGAGTTCCTCTTCCATGTTGACCATCTTGAGTGCGCCGACAGGACATGCCGATACACAGACAGAGCATCCCATACAGTCAAGCGGTGAGATTGCGATGGTGAACTGATAGACTCCCTTTCCCTTTCCGGCCTTTACAGGAACAAGCTTTGTTCCTTCCGGAGCTGCAGCAGCTTCTTCTGCTGTGAGGGCAAACGGTCTCAGTGTTGCATGAGGACAGACATAGGAGCACTGGTTGCACTGGATACACTTCGTCTCGTCCCATGTCGGTACGGATACTGCGACGCCTCTCTTCTCGTATGCAGAAGCTCCGAGTTCGAACTGGCCGTCAACGTGTTCCTTGAAGACGCTGACAGGAAGCGAATCTCCGTCCATTCTGTCAACCGGATCGAGTATGGAGGATACCATCTCGACGAGTTCCTTCTTTCCGGACTTCTCTGCTGTCTTCTTCTCGTCCGCTGCGTCTGCCCATGAGGAGGGAACTTCAACCTTGACGAATGCCGTAGCACCGAGGTCGATTGCCTTGTGGTTCATGTCTACGATGTCCTGGCCCTTCTTGAGGTAGGAAGCCGTAGCCTTTTCCTTCATATGCCTGATTGCGTCTTCCTGGGGCATGACCTTTGCAAGCGTGAAGAATGCAGACTGGAGGATTGTGTTTGTCCTCTTTCCCATTCCGATCTTCTGTGCGAGGTCTATTGCATCGATTGTATAGAGCTGGATGTTGTTCTTCGCTATATATCTCTTGGAAGCTGCATCGAGGTGGTG
>CAVBWE010000134.1:0-2400 GCA_963598715.1 Sphaerochaetaceae bacterium
CCATCGAGAACTTCGACCAGGCATACAGGGAAGGCATCTTCTACAGGATAATCGGTACCAACGGTGTATACCAGGGTAAGGAACTGCTGGAAAAGGAATGGTTCATCCAGGCTGATGTAACTGAGCTCTTTGCACGTGTAATATCCCGTCTGCATCATGGAAGGGCAATCTCGCCGCTTCTGGATAACCGTAAGTTCATACAGAAGCTTGTTGACATGACACAGGCCGGCATGAGCGGTGCAGAGGATGAAAACTCCATTCCGGAGTGACAGGGGGATGCCGTCATGCAGATGTCGAATCGTATTTCCGGCTTTCAGTGTTCGCCGATAAGGCGCCTTGTCCCTCTTTCACGGAAAGCTGAGGAGCGCGGGATTCACGTAATACACCTCAATATAGGGCAGCCTGACATCAGGACCCCGCGTGAAGCCCTTGATGCAATCCGCAGCTTCGACAGGGATATTATCGCATACGGGTTGAGTGAAGGCGAACTGGCTTTGCGGGAGGCCCTTCTCGGCTATTACCGCAGAATGGGCATAGATGACCTCACCGTCGATGACATCATGATTACCACCGGTGGAAGTGAGGCGCTTCAGTTTGCATTCATCACGCTGTGTGATCCGTATGACGAGGTAATAATTCCCGAGCCTTATTACACCAACGTTGCAACGTTTGCAAAGGTTGCGATGGTTGAGCTCAGGCCCGTAACCTCTTCTTCTTCCAATGGATTCATACTTCCCTCAATAGATGCCTTTGAGGATAAGATCAACAAGAAGACCACTGCGATTCTTCTGTGCTCTCCCAATAACCCGACGGGACACATATATACGAAGGCAGAGCTGACGGCATTGCTTGAACTCTGCCGCAGGCACGACATATTCCTTGTCGTCGATGAGGTCTACAGGGAGTTCTGCTATGACGGAAAGAAGTTCACTTCCGTCCTGTCATTTCCAGAATACTCGGACAGGGTAATATGTATAGACAGCTTCTCGAAGAGATTCTCGATGTGCGGTTCGAGGATAGGTGCCATCGTCACCAAGAACCATGAGTTCATCAACAACTGCCTGAAGATGGCTCAGGCCAGGCTCTGTCCTCCTGCAGTCGAAGAGGAAGCTGCCAGGGCGGCTCTCAGTGCTCCCGAGGAGTACATAAAGGCAACCGTTGCAGAATATGAGAAGAGGCGGAACACGCTTGTCGGGGCAATGCAGAAGATAGAAGGTGTCAGGGTTACGATGCCTAAGGGTGCATTCTATTTCATAGCCGATCTGCCTGTCGACGATGCCGATAAATTTGCTTCCTTCATGCTTGAGGATTTTTCGTATAACGGAAATACCGTGATGTTCGCTCCTGCCGAGGGATTTTACTGGACACCGGGGTATGGAAAAAGCCAGGCCAGGTTTGCCTATGTTCTGAATGAAGATGAACTTAAAACGGCAGCCGAATGTCTCAGACTCGGACTCAAGGCCTACAGAAAGAACGTGATGCATATCCAGTAAGGAGCTTTTTCGTGTTTGATTTCTTTTCACCTGTAGGGGCACTCAGGAAGACCAGCGCCCGGAAAGCCGAAAAAAACATGGCTGAGGCATTCGGATATCTTGAAAATGATTTCCGTGCGCTTGCACTTCTTCTTGAGGAGTATCATCCGCTGGAAATCATCAAGCTTTCCGTCTGGGAGGAGAGGAAGATTCTTTATTCACGGCAGAAGGATGCATTCAGACGGGCTTCGCTTTCGCTTCTTCCGGTGGTTCTCCAGAGTGTGCTCCAGTCCGGCTTCTTTACGGGATACGGGAACGAAAGGACTGTGCGGGAGCGTGACTGGAACCGTCTTCTTTCGCTTTCAGACGATATTCTGAGGCGTGTTGTGCGCATAATCGACAGCAGGACGGCCGTTTTCCTCAGCATGGGAGAAGCGGAGGATGATGATGCAATCCTCTTTCGTGAGATAATATCTTCATTCCTTGTTCCCTCTGAAGTGTCTTTGTCCTCCCTGAAAAGGGACTCTGTCGTTTTCAGGACACTCCTGGCGGATAAAACGGACATAAAGGATAAAATCGGAGTCGAGCCTCAGACTTTCTCTGTCAATATAGACAACATTGCCACGCGTTCACTCGGAGCCATTGATGATCTGGTAAGACGTGTCCAGGCCTACAGCGATGACTATAATCTTGCGCTTGCCCAGAAGGGGGACAGGATCAATAACAGGACTGCCGGTGAAGTCTATGACATGATAACAAGGGAGAAAGGCTGGCAGGGACGGGCCGAAGGTCTTGTCAGGGAGCGGGACGGCTTCGACATGTTCCTTGTTTCAACCTATTCGTCTCTTGATGAATCGTGCTTTGATGCCTTCCGCATGGATCCGGGAAAGGTCGATCTGATGGAACTTGTCAGAATGGGCTACTGGAG
>CAVBWE010000135.1:0-5697 GCA_963598715.1 Sphaerochaetaceae bacterium
AGCAAGAACCGAGCGGTACTTTTCCTCACGGCTTTCCGCTTCAAGCGACTTGACGAGAACGGATGTATTGCCGTTCGTGAATGTCCTGAGTTCCAGAACCGGAGCAAGGGAGATATCGACTCCGTCCCATTCAAGTCCCGTAAGCGTCCTGTACGAGGAGAGAAGCATTTCGTGCTGTTTGCTCAAAGCCTCAAGGTTCTCCCTTGCCTTCTCAAGGACATTCACGGCATTGATGTATGTCGGAGATGACGCAGAGTACTGGGAAAGGGTTTTCAGCCTTTCAACGGCATTACCCTGCCTTTCAAGTGTGAACTCTGCCTTCAGGACGGAGCACTCGACGGAAAGTATCTCACCGATCATTTCCAGCACGGTCTTCTCGAACGAAAGTTCAGCCTGACGGTAAGTCATCTCAGTCGAATACCTGGTGCTGGCATACAGAAGGTCATCTGCCCTGTCATCGTCATAGCCCGAGAAATCGAATGTATGCGAAAGCCCGGCATTTCCCGTAACGGATGTCTTTCCGTCGGAGTACCTCGTAAGGACCGTAGCTCCGCCGGTAATTTCCGTCTTGCCGTCATCAGGAAAAGTCAGCGTCAGGGACGGCGATATACTTATTGCCCTGTCTCCCGTTGCGCTTTCCGTAAGGATACCGAAGGAGGAAGACTGAGCCGTTTCGGCAGCATGTGAAAGCGGGTCCACCTCCGCAGAGACGGAAATCCCGAGCTTATCCTTCTCTTCAAGTGTCGACACACTCAGAAGGCCGTTCTGATAGGTCAGAACTATATTCTGATATGAAGGGCTCTTCGCCTTCGCCGATTCGATGATTACGCCGATGTCTTCCGCCCCGAGCGGCAGAACGGAAAACAAGACAAGTGCAGCAAGAAGCAGTCTGTTCTTTTTCATTAAAGTTAATTATCCGGATATTTTGCAGGTGGTAAATATGAAAGCACGAAAAAAACGGCCGGCTTCATGAAAAACTTTACCCGGATGAAGGAAAACAGTTCCATGTTCCCTGCAATTTATGGGAGGCGGAGCTCTTCTCGATTATGCTCTCTTAAATTACACTGTTAATCATGATAAAGACAAAAATAGAAGATGCTGAGCTTCTGGAACATCTTGCATCCCTTGAAGATGACAGACGCGAGATTTTTCTGATAGCAGACGGAGAAGTGCGTGTAAGTGCAGTCGGTACCACACGTACGGTCAATGAAATGAAGGCAAACCACCGCACAGGTCCTCTCGAGACATATATCCTGGGCCAGGGCTACACGGCGGGAGCGCTCCTCTCGGGCGAAGTCAAAGGCAACGACCGCATCCTGCTTTCAATTGAATGCGGCGGCCCCGTCAGAGGCATGACAGTGGAAGCCTGGGCATGCGGTGCCGTAAGGGGGTACCTTACCGAAAACCCGATTCCGCTTGAAAAACCGCTCGAAACACTCGATACAAGCCAGATTTTCGGTCCGGGTTTCCTGACGGTGACCAAAATCCTGGAAGGCTCAAGAACGCCGTTTTCGGGTCAGATAATGCTCGAGTACGGACATCTTGCACAGGACCTTGCCCTCTACTACACAAAATCCGAACAGACCCCGTCCCTTTTCTCGCTTTCCCTTTACTTCGACAAATCGGGACGTGTGTGGGGTGCGGGCGGCATCATGATGCAGGCCATGCCTGACTGCAGCATGGAGGTTCTCTCGTCCCTGCAGGAAAAATCATCGGAACTGACAGGAATGGGCCGCCTCATAAGTGAGGGACTCTCCGTCAGGGACTATGTAACACAGGAATTCTCGTCCTGGGGCATCGACCGGCTCGGACACACACCCGTCGGTTTTTCATGCCCGTGCAGCAGGAAAAACTTCGAGAAGTATCTTGTAAATCTTCCCCAAAAGGAAAAAGATGGAATACTCGAGGGGAATTTTCCCCTCGTACTGCAGTGCTTCAACTGCGGCACTGAATATGAATTTCCGAAAGAACAACTGGAAGAGCTCTTTCACAAGGAGAAATGAATGGTCTATTTTGCAATGAGTGCGGCAAACCAGGGAGATCTGATTGCAGACGAAGCGGAAAAATGCGGCTGCGACAGGGTCAGAACGACACCCAGCGGCGTAGAGATTGAGGGAAGCCTTGAATTCGGATACCGCTTCTGTTACAGCACCCGCATAGCCTCGAGACTTCTCTGGGGGCTCTATGCCGATGATGACGTAAGGGATGACAGGGAACTGGAGGAAGCAACCCTTTCACTGCCATGGGAGGAATATCTCAACCCGGAAAAAACGCTGAAGGTCACATGTACTACGCAGAACTGTCCCTACATCACCAACAGTCACTATGGCGCACTCAAGGTCAAGGACGGAATTGTCGAAAGGATGCGGGAGCATTTCAACGGCGAGAGACCGAATATCGAAATACTCAATCCGGATGTGACGGTTCATGTCCATATAGAAGGGTACTCGGTCAAATGGTACATAGACTTCTCCGGAGAGAATCTCTCGATGCGCGGTTACCGCGGCGAACAGACGGAGGCTCTGCTGAAGGAACATCTTGCTTCTGCCCTCATCTGCCGCTCAGACTGGAAGAAAAGCCTCGATGCAGGTACACTGCTTCCCTTCTACGATCCGTTCTGCGGCTCGGGAACACTTGCCGTGGAGGCTGCACTCATGGCAACTGACACCGCCCCCGGTCTTCTCAGAAAGACACCCTATCAGTTTCAGAAGCTTCCGGGCTATGACGCGGAACTCTTTCAGAAGATAGTCGAGGAAGCACGTCAGAAAAGGGAGAAGGCAATCGACGAAAGGGACATCTCGATTTACGCAGGCGACATATCACGTACGGCAGTCGAAATCAGCCGGGCCGCCGCCCTTAAGGCCGGAGTCTATGACTTCATCTCCTTCTCCGTGCAGGATTTCACACGGCTTACATCCGCACCGGCCCCGACGGGGTGCATAGTCACGGACCCTCCTTATGGAGAAAGAATGACAGTAAGGGATATCGAGGGCCTGTACAGGGACATCGGAACAACGGTCCAGAACTGCTTCAAAGGCTGGAAGGTAACCATTCTCACCGGGAACAGCGATTTGCTGTCGAACATAGACATGAAACCCGAGAGAACAAACAGACTCTTCAACGGCGGAATTGCCTGTCAGGCAGCTCACTACTCCGTCTTTACGGATGAGGAAAGGGCAAAAATGATGGAGAAGGCCATTGAGAAGAAGAAGGCAAGACTGTCTTCTCCTCTCAGTGAAGGCGCAACATTCGTCTACAACCGCCTTACAAAGAACCTCAGGGAACTGAAGCCCCTTATGGAGAAGGAAGGTGTCGAATGCTACCGTATCTATGATGCGGATATGCCTGAATATGCAGCTGCAATCGACTTCTACATGGGCAAATGGATTGTGGTAAGCGAATACAGGGCTCCAAGGGAGATTCCGGAAGAAGATACCCGTCGCAGGCTCGATGAGCTCATCCTTGCCACCGAGAGGGCAACAGGAATCGACATCGAGAACATCTTCGTCAAGCAGCGCTCGAAAATGAAGGGCAATGAACAGTACGGAAAGCTTGCATCGAACAACCGCATGATGCTGGCACGTGAAAACGGCGTCAAGTTTCTTCTGAACTTCACCGATTATCTCGACACGGGCATCTTCCTCGATCACAGGCCGATAAGAAAGTTCATACAGGAAAATGCCGCTAACAGGAGATTCCTGAACCTCTTCTGCTATACAGGAACGGCAACGCTCAATGCGATAAAGGGAGGAGCCCTCAGCACCGTCAGCGTCGATGCATCCAGGACATATCTGAGCTGGCTGGAAGAGAACCTGAAGGCAAACGGCTACTCCACCACAATGGGCAACTACCTCTATCAGGCAGATGTAATGGACTGGCTCTGGGATACATACGACAGGTTCGACCTCATATTCTGCGATCCCCCGACATTCTCAAACAGCAAGAACAGACGGGGTGTATTCGATGTTCAGCGTGACCATGCGGCCCTTATAAAGGCAGCTGCAATGCATCTCTCTCCGGGGGGAACGCTTATCTTTTCCAATAATTCACGACGTTTCACGCTTGATGACGAGATAATGCGGAATTACGCCGTTGAAGATATCACGGAAAGGACAATCGGAGATGACTTCCGGAGAAATGCGAACATTCATCACTGCTACCTGATCCGCAACAAAGTAAGGATAAAACTCAAACGCAGATGAGATAAGGAGGCCGGAGAGGCCTCCTTTTTATAGAGTCATTCTTTCCGGGCCGGACATTACGGCCGGAAAAAGGCCCCGTTTCCGGAGCCTTTGTTTTTCACTGCCGTCTTCAGAACCTGAATGCAAAGGCAAATGACGAAGCAACAGAAAGCTCGCCGAAGGTACTGGGATTCATGAAGAAGTATCTTCCGTAACCCTCAAGAGCGATTGAAGCTGCAGAGCCGAGGTTGATCCTGAATCCTGCAAGACCGGTAAGGGCAAATGCAGTATTGAATCCCCCAATCTGCTCCTGGCTCGAATGTGCCGTTGTATATGTTGCAGAAGCGGCACTGTAGCCCATTCCTGCACCGAGATAGAAGACCGGACCATCCGTATTGACATACATCATGAGCTTCATGTCGGCAGAAGCATCAACTCCCCACTTGTCCGTGTTGAGGAAATAGCTCATCTCCTTGCCGATGAATGTCCTTCCCTCCGGAATGAAGACAAAGCCGAGATCACTTCTGAGTCCAAGCCCGAATGCACCGAAATGAATGAGATTCCGGCCTTCAAGCGTTAATGCAAGGCGCGGGAATATTGAAGGATCGGAGAAGTCCTCTGCAGACTTGAACCCGAACTCTGCTCCCATTGTTAATCCGATATTGAACGATGCCCTGACCTTGCCGGCGCGGGGAGAATCCTTTGCTTCCAGAGCGACGACAGGAGCCGGAGTGACTTCTGGCTCGGAGCTTTCCTCCTTTACGGCAATCTCTTCCTTTACGGCAATCTCTTCCTTTACGGCAATCTCTTCCTTTACGGCAATCTCCTCCTCTTCCGCTGCTTCAGCTTCCGCATTTTCAGAAGATGAAGCATAAAGAGAGTCAATGTACCACATTGCATCCTTCTCGAGGAAGGAAAGAACGGAAAGAAGATATTCATCATCCTGTTCGGGGTAGAAAAGCTCCACTGTGCCGGAAGAGAGGGAATAGGTCATCACTTCTCCCTCCGGATATGCACTCAGGAATGCCGCGGCTGCATCCTCTATGTCCTTCTCCGTCGTTCCCGCAGGCACTGTCAGCTCTGCCCTGTCGCTGTAGACTGTTATGCCGGATTCAATTCCCCTGTAGGAGAAGACGCCCGTGAAGACAGGAACGGGTTCAGAGGAGACTTCATCAAGTAGAGAATCTATGAGAAGGCAGATTTCCCTTTCAAGAACGGTATATGCCCCGCTTATGTATTCACTGCTCTGTGCCGGGTAATAGATATAAACCTTTCCGTCGTGAATTTCATACGCCGCTGCCGCCGCCTCGGGGTAGGAAGAAAGAAGAAGGGAAGCGCAGTATGCAATATCTTCGTCACTCACTCCTTCCGGAACGGAGAGACAGGCCATGTCTTCATATGCAGTTACATCAAATGAGACTCCTCCATAGGAGAATACTTCCTCAAAAACAGGTTTCTCTTCCGCTTCCGTTTCCTCAGGGTTCTCAAAAGAAGCATAAAGAGAGTCAATGTACCA
>CAVBWE010000136.1:0-22429 GCA_963598715.1 Sphaerochaetaceae bacterium
GAACGGCTACTCGGAGATTTCAATCTTCAAGGATGGCGTTGTTCTCTGAGCTGAGCTCAGATTGACAGAAGGGAGGAAGGCCCCGGGAGCCGGCCTCCCTTTTCTTCTTCATCCGGCTGGAACCCGTGAAAGGAAACATCAGAGGTATGGTGCCGGGCCATTCGTCCATTTTCCGGGATAATGCGGGGTGGAACGTTTTTCCTGGCCGGCTCACGGCGCTGAAAGGATACATAAGACCGGAAGAGTCTTCTCCTTCTGCAGGCAGCAGACACTCTCCCTAAAGCGCTCCTTCCTGGCACCGGACTGGAATTTTCTCAGGTTTTCCTCCTTTCTTTTCTCTGCTGAGAGTAAAGAAGTGGCGGTGAAGGGTTTTATGGCTGATGGAGTTCCATGGCATTTTTTGGCTCTTCCCCATGAACTGTTTCCGCTTTTTCATTCCGGGAAGCTTTGACCGGTGACGGTAACATATGCTATTTTCTCTTGAAAAGGATGATGCGTATGGGTGATATCATAATACGTCCGGCTTCAGCAGAGGATGCCGAGGCGCTTCTTTCGGTTTATGCTCCCTATGTTACGGATACTGCAGTTTCCTTCGAGACAGAAGTTCCTTCTCCCGAGGAGTTCAGGAAGAGGATTATAACCATATCTTCGTACTATCCCTACATTGTGGCAGAGAAGGACGGAAGGACAGTGGGCTATGCATATGCAGCGTCCTTCAAGAACCGTGCAGCCTATGACTGGGATGTTGAGACCACTATCTATATAGAGAGGACCATGAGAAGAATGGGAGCCGGAAGAATGCTTCTTGAGAAACTCGAGGAGATTCTCGGTGCAATGAACATCACCAACGTCAATGCATGCATAGCGTCTGCCGATGCAGAGGATGAGTATCTTACACATGACAGCATTCTCTTCCACTCGAAGATGGGCTACTCCATGGCGGGATGCTTTCATAAGTGCGGTTACAAATTTAACCGCTGGTATGACATGGTCTGGATGGAGAAGCTTATTGGAGAACACAGAGAGAAACAGCCGCATGTCATCCCGTTTCCGCTTCTTGAAAAGAGATTCCTTCCGATATGAATCAGTTTTTCCATATGCAATATGGTAAATCTGAGGGTGCAGTATCAAAGAGGCATACTCCATTATCGCGGGACCGGGAAATTCAGCGACCTGTCAAGGCGTTCTCTTGCAGAGCAGGTAAGACACCTGAACATCTTGGGGGAAAAGAAGAAAATACCTGAGATCACTCAGACTCGGACACTACGCTGTTGCAGAGCCTGTGACCTGAAGAAAGCTATGAAGCAATTTCTGAGATGAATGATCCGCCGGAAGCGGGAAACGCCCTTAAAAAGGGATCGCGGGAAGGTAAAAAGTAACGGTGAGTTCATCCCTGATACATCAGGATATGGTCCCGTTAACGCGGAAAATCGGGGAAGAAGACAATGCGTCAGGCATTCTTATTGCTTCAGAAATATGAAAACCAAAGCTGCTCTGCCCTGATGATTTCTCTTGCAGGAGGATATTGCATACAGACGGAAGTATCCGGTTTCAACACAGACATATTCAAAGAAACGGATAAATCTTGCAAATGCGTTTTTCTATGGTATTATGTTGTAAAAACAACAGATGGGGGATTTGCTTGATGAAGAAGACTCTTACGCTACTGATTATGCTGCTGATGCTGGCAACTGCGGTTTTCGTTTCCTGTGACAGTAATGCAAACGGAACTGAGAATGGAACTGAGAATGAAACTGAAGATGCGGAGCTGGGAGCTGAATTATTCAATGTTTCATTCGATCTTGACGGCGGAGACGGCTATATTCATGAGCAGAACGTCGTGAAGGGCGGAAAACTGGAAGAAGTGAGGCATCCTGAAAAGCAGGGTTTCTATTTCTGCGGATGGAAAACGGATAAGGGCAAAGCTTTCAATATAACAACAGACAAAGTCAATGATGATATGGTTTTGATTGCAGACTGGAAAGATTCTTTCAAGGTTGGTGATACAGGTCCCGGCGGCGGAGTCATATTCTATGTTGCAGACGGCCCGAAGGACTCGGTATACACGGACAGTTCCGGACATGACAACATACATGGATGGAAGTATCTTGAAGCGGCAAGAAGTGATGCAGCTAAAGAAATTGAATGGGGAATCTATGGAGATTACGACACGGAAACCGCTATCGGAACAGGATGGAGCAATACGGAGAAACTCAAGCAAGCGGGAATAACCAGATTCCCTGCAGCCAGGGCATGTACTGAATACCGTAACAATGGCTTTTCAGACTGGTTCATGCCCAGTAAGTATGAGAACAATGCACTTTATGAAGCAGGTAAGAAAAACTCCAGTGTGAAGGATATAATCCCTGAACACAGTTTCTGGACCACCAATAATTACTGGTCGAGTTCGGAGATCAAGAACGATTGTGCGTGGTGGCAGTACTTCAATGACGGCAACCTGGACTACAGCGAACGCCGCGTCGTTGGTTCTGTGCGTCCGATCAGATCTTTTTAAGGGTGATGCGGAATTACGCATAAAAAAGTAGTTCAGCAAACCAGCTGTCCGGCTCTCTGCTTCGGTGGAGAGTTTTCTTTCAGGTTACCTTTGCTCTTGTTTCCATTCTGAGTTTTGCATCCTGAGTTCAGTACAGATCATTTCCTGTTCCTGACAGGCTTCTTCATGGCGGGGCTCAAAACTCAGCAGGGATTCCGCAATTTTTGCATCTGTTGTGTCCGTACTCACTGAAACATGGAGTATAGGTCTTCGGATCGAGTCTGGTGCACCGGCAGTTTTACTTTGCCCCTCTTGCTGTCGACAGGTTCCTTGCCGCCAGGAAGGCCGGAGAAACGGTGCACGATGTCGGAAAGAGGGAAAGCCGCTCCGGGATAAGAATGTGTTTTCCGTTCTGAAGGGAGCAGGATACTACCTCCGGCTGATCAGAAAGGACAAAGTCAAGGAGAACCGGGTTGCCGGAGAGGATGAACTTCTCTCTTCCGCCAGGAATCCCGACACCATCATATTCTGCCGATACAGGATCCGGCTGCAGGGACGTACGACAACTCACGGGACTTCGATGAAGCTCTCATTACTTCAGGAATCCGGTTCTGGAGAAGGCCGACAGCAAAGTGCAGGAAACGTCTGAGGTTGCTGAGAGCCTTACAGGAGATCTGAACTCTTCATCTTTAAGAAGACAAACACAGTTCTTGAGGGATTCAACTCCAGTATCAGCTTCAGCCAAGTCCCGGGCAGGAGGATTTGAGAACATGAAGAACTCCAGGAATATGGTCTGCTTCTTTATGGGAGGTTTCTCTTTTTCATCAATCAAAATCATGGCATAGGGTTAAGCGCTGCAAACAGCGAACAGCCGGAGCCGGTACATTCCCCGTTCTTTCCTGGACAGTTATCCGGCTTGTCTCAGTCAAGTCAAAGACCGCAGAGCCACTATGGAAGGTACGGGGTGCATCAGATGCCTTGAAAGTCACTTTCCTTCCAGTGCCATCATTTTCTCGATTCTTCTGACGTGCCTTTCCTCATTCGAGAATGGAGTGTCGAGAAATGCATCCAGTATCTCCGTAACAGGTTCAGGATATTCGAAACGGCCTCCGAATGCGATGAAGTTGGAGTTGTTGTGTTCGCGCGTCTTCTGGGCGGAATATATGTTCTGGACAAGAGCGCATCTTATCCCCTTCATCTTGTTTGCCGCAAGAGATATCCCGATTCCCGTTCCGCAAAGGAGAATCCCGTAGTCATATCCGCCCTTGCGGTATTCCTGCACGGCTTTTTCTGCCATATCAGGATAGTCGACGCTTTTTTCCACGGAAGTTCCCAGATATGTATAGTCTATCTTTCTTTCTTCAAGATGTTTCAATATCTCTCCGGCTCTTTCCACTGCGCCGTGATCGTTGGCAACTACTACCTTCATTTCATTCTCCGGTGATTTCGATCTGACAGCATTTCATTGCCGCAAGTGCCGTCCTGTGACTTTCCGCTGTAACTCCCCGTGTGAGGGAAGCATCAACGGCTACATGTGTATCCGGAAGAAAAGCCTTCACCAGAAGTGCGTTTGATATCACGCAGATGTCCGTACAGAGACCGACAAGGGTAACCGAAGAAATTTTCTCCGATCTGTCCAGGCTTCTCAGCACTTCTCCGAGTACTGTGGAACCGAAGGAAGGTTTATCGATGTAGAGGGCATTGCGGAGATTTTTCAGCGGCTGTACTATTTCCCAGCCCTCCGTGTTCTTTATACAGTGGGGAACAGGAAGGTTTTTTCCTTCTTCACCCTGGAGGTAATTTCCGTCATGTGTATCACGTGTGAAGATTATTCTTCCGTCAAACGAAAGTATCTTCTCCCTGATCGGTTCCACGATACCCTCAGCTTCCCTGCTTCCGAGAGCACCCGTCACGAAGTCATTCTGCATATCGACAACGACAAGTATATTCTGCATAACCCGATTATAGCGCTTTTGCTCTCTTTATGAGAGTGTTTTAATCTGTTTTTTGTTATACAGTAGACTATATGAAGGACATTTACATAACAGGACACAGGAATCCCGACCTTGACAGCATCTGCTCCGCCTATGGCTATGCTGTCCTTAAAAATATAACTGACAGCCAGAACAGGTATCATGCGGTGATGTGCGGCCACATGAGCGAGGGCGTGGAGAAACAGTTTGCCCTTCTCGGGATAAAGCCCCTCTTCTACATGAGGGATGTAAGACCCCGGGTGAGTGATGTAATGCTGCTCCCCGGTGAGAAAGTGGAAGCGAAGGATCCCATATACAATCTCGTCAAGGCATACAACGACAGCCATCCTTCCGCGTTTCCTGTATATGACAACGGTTCCTTCACCGGACTGTTAAGCATAGACGACATCACCTCATGGTTCTTAAGGGACAATGCCGAGGATGTTCCCCGTTATGACTTCAACGTGACGAACATAGAGGCCGTGATACCCGGGAGAATGATAAAGCGCGGGAAGGAGAATTTTACAGGCTCGATTCTTGCCGGGGCTGCGGCATTTGAGGATTTCTGCCGTTTCGTTGATGCTGAAAAGGATTCGGTTGTAGTGCTGGGTTATCGTAAAAGATACATCGAGCACGCACTTTCGGTAGGTGTGCCTGCAATCATAATCTCGGCATCTGCATCATGCTCCGACATAGACTTCTCCCGTTACAATGGAACCGTCTATCTTACGGGGCTCGGTACTGCCGAGGTCGAGAGACGGCTGAGGATGACGCCGCCGGTTTCGACAATCATGGGCAAGCAGGGAAAACATCTCAATGTACACGACCTCTTTGATGATGCGAAGTCTGATCTCACCTCATCGAATCTGCGCGGCCTTGCGGTCTTCGATGACGACAGCAGTTTTGCCGGTTTCGTCACAAGAAGGTGTTTTCTTCATAAGCCGTCCTACAGCGTCATACTTGTCGACCATAATGAGGTGGCGCAGAGCATAAGGGGAATTGAAGAGGCTCAGGTTGTCGAAATCATAGATCATCACAGGCTCGATGCCCTGAAGACCAGCCTTCCGATCTTCATAGATTCTGAGCCCCTGGGCAGCACATGTACAATTGTCTATCAGCAGTTTCTGAGACACAATGTCATCCCGGATGAAACGACAGCCCGCGTACTCCTGACGGGCATCATGTCTGACACGCTTGTGCTTCGCAGTCCGACGACGACCCAGGTAGACAAGACTTCTGCAGGGGCTCTTGCTGCCATTTGCGGGGAGTATGACATCGGCGCTTTCGGAAAAAGGCTCTTCTCCGTCATAGATCCTCTCGGACTGAGGGATCCCAGAAAGGCCATCAATGCTGATTTCAAGGAATACTCGGAGCGTGGTGTCCGGTTCGGTATCGGCCAGTGCGAGGCGACGACTCTTTCCGACGTTCCTTCCTATTGCATGAAGTATCTGGAGACTCTCGATGAAATCAGGACCTCGAGGGGACTGGACTGGGCAATGCTCATGATTACCGATGTCATAAAGGAGCAGAGTGTCCTTCTTTCCACCGAAAGCAAGTACCGGCGCCGTTTCCTCTGGACTGAGACAAGCCCTCTTGTCTACGATATGCCGGGCGTGATGAGCCGCAAGAAGCAGCTCCTTCCGGAAGTGCTTCACTGCATTGAATAGTCTGTATCATGTGCATGAAGCCTCCTCTCGCTCAATGTTTTCTCCGGCCGGGAATGAGAAGGAACAAAAAGTAAAACTTTCGCTTGTTAAAATATTTTCGTTGCCAATATACTCAGTTAAGTATGAAGAAATTCCTAATGATCGTTCTGTCGGTATTTCTTGCTGTCTGCCTGGCATCCTGTAAAGGGGGAATCAGCGAAGAGGAAATCGTGAAACGCAGCAATGAGGCAGTCCGTGAAAAGCTTGATGAAGAAATGCAGACAGTCAACGAATTCTACAAATACAAACTGCTTCTGGAAGATTACGTGGTGACTTTGCCGTCTTATTCGAAAAACATAGAAGAAAGGCTGGCCAGTGTTGCAAAAATCTATCTCGGAAATGAAAACCAGGCTGTTCTCAGGGACTCCATGACAGCAGTCTCCGGCTATGAAAAGGGAACCTGGAAGAAACCGAATTACGGGGTCATGACCTTCACGGGAATCAGGTTCAAGACAGGCTTCAGCCTCATCGACAGGGAAACGGGAAAGAATTTAGTCACATTGAAGGATTCGGAGTTCGTAATCAATGACGGTGCCCGCTACTGCAATAATACCAGCGGTGAAATATTCGTGACGGCCGAAGTGAACTTGAAAAAATGCTCCATCGGATATATCCATTCAGAAAAAAACGGCTATACAAAGGCAGTCGTCAACGGAAAGGACGTCAATCTTGAATTGCTGAATACTGTTCTTGCCAAGGGCTCTTACGAAAGCTATTACGAATACGAGAAGTGATATACTCCGGTTTCCGCTTCCGCTCTCTGCGGCAGGAAAAGATGTGCTCCCTATCTCTGGGAAGAGAGGCCTGTGAGCTCTATCACATTCGGAATCTGACGTATCGATGACGTACATTTCCTGATTGCTTCCTCACTGTCGGCAATTATCGTAAAGTCACCGGTGAGCCTGTTTCCGTCGACGCCGAGGGTTCCCTTTCTGAGCCTTGCCCCATGAGACCTCACCGCATTCTCAATCTGACCGAAGATATCCTGGTCTATCCTGGAGACTATATGATAGTGCTTCATGAGGTCGTCTCCCATCCATTTTACGGAGACTGTCCGCTCGTTGACTTCAGCCATATGCTTGAGGTTTGAACAGTCACGGCGGTGTATGATATAGCCCCTTCCGCGCGTGATGTAGGCAACCACATCATCTCCCTGCATGGGATTGCAGCATTTCGCGAACGAGTACATTATATTGCTGTCCTCTCCGACCATCAGCGTTCCCGTCGTCTCTCTTGAAACAAATGACAGAGTACCGTTGATGAGCTTCTGGGGGTTGCTCATGGCAGCCGGTTCCTTCTTTACGGGCTGCGGCGGCACATTCCTGTCATTCTGCTTCATTTCGGGAACGTTCGCACTCTGATATCTGTTCAGCCAGGCTTTAATCTTCTTCTTGGTGGAGGAGGAAGCTGCCGCCTCGAGCCACTGCTGGTTCGGATGGGCGGAAGGTGATGTCATGATTTCAACGATCTGGGTGTTCTGGAGAGGCTTGTTGAGGGGGATAATCGAGCCGTCAGCCTTTGCTCCGGAACAGTGGTTCCCGACTTCGGTGTGAATCTTGTATGCAAAGTCCAGCGCAGTCGAACCTACCGGAAGTTCGATTACATGACCCTGGGGAGTGAAGACGACTATGGAGTCCTTGAGAAGTTCGTTCTTGATTTCCTCCATGTAGTCTTCGCTCTGGGCAATCTCCTTTGACCAGGACTTGATCTTCTTCACTATCTTCTGATAGTTTATCGAGTCCATGTTCTTCCAGGTACCGCTTTCGCTTCCGCTTGCGGCCTTGTATGCCCAGTGTGCGGCAACGCCTTCCTCGGCGGTCTTGTGCATCTCCCATGTTCTTATCTGTATCTCGAGATGCCTGTTCTGAGGCCCGAGGACCGTCGTATGGAGTGACTGGTAGTTATTGGCCTTGGGCATCGCAATGTAATCCTTGAATCTCCCTTCTATCGGAAGCCACATGGAGTGGATGATGCCGAGAATCGTATAGCATTCGACAGTCGTATTGCATATTACACGGATACCGAGGATGTCATAAATTTCATCGATTTCCTTCTTGCGCTTCTTTATCTTCATGTAGATGGAGTAGGCGTGCTTTACTCTTCCCGAGACCTCTATGTTCTGCAGCCCCTCTTTTCTGCATGCATCTTCAATTGCCTTTGCAACCTGCTTGATGAAGGCCGTGTATTCGCTTTTTCTCTCGAGCAGATATGTACTTATGTAGTCATAGCTCTCGGGTTTCAATGCCTTGAGCGAAAGGTCTTCGAGTTCGCTCTTGAGCGTCTGCATACCCAGGCTGTCTGCAATCGGCGCGAAAATGTCGAGGCAGTCCCTGGCATAGGAGATGCGGCGCTCGCTCGAGAGCCCGGAAAGCGTTCTCATGTTGTGGAGCTTGTCGGCAAGCTTGATCAGGATGACGCGGAGGTCCTTGCTCATTGCGAAGAACATCTTCTTGATGGTCTCCGCTTCCTGAATGGACTTGTCCTGGGTGATGCGGCTGATCTTCGTTACAGCCTGAACCATTGTTCCGACTTCCTTGCCGAAGAGGGAAGCTATCTCCTCCTCGCTGGTTCCGGTATCTTCAATCGTGTCATGGAGAAGACCTGCGCAGACGGTGTCGGCATCCATGTTGAATGACATGAGAATATCTGCGACGGCAATCGGGTGAATCAGATAAGGCTCTCCGCTTTTCCGTCTCTGCTCTCCGTGCTTCTTTGCCGCAAAGACGGCTGCTGCTGAAATCTTCTGTTTGTCCTCGTCCGAATAATTGAGAATCCGGGAGACGAATCTGTCGACAAGATCCTTGTTCGGGAAGCTCTCCACTTCTTTTGTTACGGTTTCTTCTTCAGCCTTCATATTCTCCATATACCACTCTTTCAAGCCCCCTCAGGTCTCTTTCCCTCTTCACTCCGGTAAAGCCGTTTTCTTCAAGAAGGACTGAGACGGCTTTTGCCTGCCTGTAGTCGCACTCAATGAGAAGTGTACCATTTTTCTCAAGTACTTGAGGAGAAGCGAGCACTATTTTTTTTATTATGCAGAGGCCGTCGTCACCGTAACCCAGAAATGCGTTCACCGGTTCCTTGCGGACGCTTTCTTCGGTTTCTTCATACCACTTCCGGGTAAGATAGGGCGGGTTTGTTGCAATGAGCGAGAATTCTTCTCCCTTCCACGGCTCAAGGAGATCACCCTTTCTTGAGTGCGGAGCAAGGCCCGTTATTTCCCTGTAGTTTCTTTCTGCCGTGGCAAGGGCGCTTTCGGAGATATCCGAGAAAAAGACGTCCTTTGACAGTTCACAGGCAATTGATGCGGCAATGGCACCGCTTCCGCAGCACAGGTCCAGGATTTTACCCCTGTATCCCCGCTTCCGGTATTCTTCCACAGCCTTCTCGACGAGGATTTCGGTGTCAGGCCGTGGAATCAGGACGGATTCATCGACATGAAAAGTGTGGCCGTAGAATTCCTTGGTACGGGTTATATAGGCCATCGGCGTTCCGGAGATGCGTTTTTCATAGAGACGGACTGCTTCGCGTGCTGTTGCTTCATCAACCTCTTCGTCACGATGAACGATCTGTGCCTTTTCGTCTATCCCCAGATATGACAGGAGAATCCGTATTTCCAGAAAGGGATTCTCAAGCTTTCCGCCTTTTTCGAGAAGCTTCTTCTTCAGTTCACCTATTGTCATAGACTCTTCAGGGCTTCTTCTCCTGCCTGAATTTTCAGAGCCTCTATGAAGGCGTCAAGTTCTCCGTTCATGACGCCTTCAAGGTTGTAGGACGTGAGGTTGACCCTGTGGTCGGTACATCTGTTCTGCGGGAAGTTGTATGTGCGGATTCTCTCGCTGCGGTCGCCGGTGCCGACCATGCTGCGCCGGGCATCGCTGCGTTCCTTTCTCTTGCGTTCCTCTTCCATTTCGAAAAGCCGTGACCTGAGCACCCTCATTGCCTTGTTCTTGTTCTTGAGCTGACTCTTTTCATCCTGCTGGATGACTACGAGACCTGTCGGGATGTGCGTAATCCTTACTGCGCTGTCGGTCGTGTTGACGCACTGTCCGCCGGGGCCGCCGGCCCTCATGACATCAATCTTGAGGTCCTTCTCGTTTATTACGATATCGGTTTCCTCTGCTTCGGGAAGAATGGCGACCGTGATTGCAGAGGTGTGGATTCTTCCTCCGTTTTCAGTCTCGGGAACCCTCTGTACCCTGTGAACACCGCTTTCGTAGCGCATCGAGCCGTAGACATCCCTGCCGGAGATTGAGCATACAATCTCCTTGAACCCTCCGCGTTCGGTTTCGTTCTGGCTCATTATCTCTATTTTCCATTTCTTCTTTTCTGCGTAGTGGACGTACATGCGGAATATGTCAGCGGCAAAGAGGGCAGCTTCTTCTCCTCCCGTGCCGGCCCTGATTTCCATGATTATGTTCTTGCCTTCGAGGGGATCAGGTGGAACAAGAAGGACCTTGCATTCCCTTTCTTCCTTTTCAAGGGATGCCGTGAGGAACTCGATTTCCTCCTTTATCATCGAGGCCATCGATGCATCCTCTTCGCCTTTCAGAAGTTCTCCGTTTTCCCTTATCTCCTCTTCGGTTTTCACCATCGAGCTCAGTTTCTCGACAATCGGGGCAAGATGGCTTCTTTCGACCATCTTCTCTCTGTAAAGCTTCATGTCCTGTATCGTTTCCGGCAGGCTCAGTGTTCTGTCCGTCTCCTCAAGCTGCATTCTGAATGAGGGTAGTAAATCTGTAAGCTTCTGCATTACTTCTCCGTTCCGACGATTGTCTTCTTAAGCATCTCTGCATATCTGATCAGGGCAAGAATGGTCTGCTTGTCCTCTCCGTCTGTATTTAAACTATTAAGGAGTTCATTGCAAGTATAGAGATAGTCGTCTATTGACTGGGCATCCCTTACAGGGGGAGAGAGAAGTCGCTGTGAACACCAGTTCCTCCACTGTTCCCTTTCCCTTTCCTCCAGGACTTCCGGCCAGTTCCGGGCAACGTGGCGCCATACAAGCTTATGGTATTTCGGGTCGTCGAAGGGGGCTTCCGGCTGGCAGGAAAGCTTTGCCCTCGGGGAGAGCGATCTGATCTTCTCAAGCCGTATTCTGTCGTCCTTCGAGAGAAACGATCCGTAGAGTGACAGGTCAGGATCGCTGTCCGAAGATGATTCATCATAGCTTCTGACGAAATTTCCGGCCTGGATTATTCCGCTTGCGAGAACTTCAGAAGCCTTCTCCGTTACGCCGTCCTTTGTGAAGCCGAGTCTCTTTTCAGCATCAGGAGAAAGGGTGGAGAGTGGAGCAACAAAGGGACAGCGGTTTATCTGGAGGCGGAATATGCCGTTTCCTTCCGGGTTTTCCGGGTCGATTTTCTCGGGAACAGGGAATGTAAGGTCGAAACACCAGAGGTCGTTCTTCCCCGAGTAGAAAAGAGGCAGAAGCGGGTGCGTCGAGCCTCTTTCAGATGAAAATCTGCCGCAGGTATGGAGGAACGGAGTCTTTTTCGGAGTATCCGTGACTTCCTTTACCTTTTCCTTTCCGCGATGCTTCAGGGCCCATGAGAAGAGGCGCGGCTGCTTCTTTCTGATGAGCCTTGCAAGGTTTATTGTTGCATAGACGTCAACGAGAGCGTCATGCGCTCCGTTCTGTTCGATGCTGTTCTCCTGTGTGAGATCCGTGAGGCGGAAGGATGTGAAGCCCTGTTCATTCTTTCTGCTGAATACAAGACCGTCCGGCCTGAGGTCCCGTGTTGCACGGGTAAGGTTTATGATGTCCCATCTTGAACAGTTGTTTCTGTATTCTCTCTCGTAGGGGTCATACAGGTTGCGATAGAGGGCATTCCTGACAAACTCGTCATCGAACTGGACTGTGTTGTAGCCCAGGCTTATGGTATCATCCTTCATCATCTCATCCCGCAGGATTCTTATTACTTCGGCTTCAGGAAGTCCCTTTGAATTGACATCCTCCGGCGTGATGTGCGTGACAAGAGAGGACGAAGGGACAGGCAGATAGTCCGGCGAGAGCTTTGCATAGAGCAGCAGGGGAGGCCCGATGATGTTCATGTCCATGTCCGTTCTGACTGCTGCCACCTGTGCAATCCTGTCATAGCGGCTGTTAAGCCCGAAGGTTTCCAGATCATAGAAGAGAAATGTTGGGTTCATGGAAATATTCTAGCAGACAAATATCTTCTTTGATATTGCCCAAACGGGAAAAATTGTTAGACTGAACGGGTATGAAGAAGTCATTTCTCCTTGTCCTCATGTTATTCATATCCCTTCTGATTCATGCTAATCCCTGCTTCGAGGAAATTGAGGATATGGCATTTGTGACAATCCTTGCCCGCTCATCGGTTCCGGCTCTTGCACTTGAAGGTGTGAGCTTCATTTCCGCTGACGATGACGATGCTTTCCCGGAGAAGGTCACATACAGGAATTCAGATTTTTCCACGTATCTGGATTCTCTTTCGGAAAGGCCTCGGTTCTCCTCAATATGGCAGAGGGCCATCTACTCGGCCGTGCAGAACAGCGCGACGATGAAGAAGACAAAGCAGAGGCTCTATGAAAGGAACTACAGAAAGGGAAGCACGGTTGTGTCGGGGACAGTCTCTCTTGAACCGAAAACCCGTCTAAAGAAGGCGGAGCTTCTGCTTTCCTCGGATTTTTCCTCAGTGAATGTGGATGCGGATGTGGATCTCCTGCTGAGGAAAGACGGTGAAAAATACGTAATCAAGGGAAAAATCAACGTAAGGGGAGATGACTCCCGTTTTATTTCCGTCACTTCCCGGGATATTTCGGTTAACGGGGTATACTACAAGATAGGCTTGAAGTACAGGCTTACGAAGGCGGCGCAATGACAGCTCTGGAATTTCTTCGGAAACATGAACTCGGGCAGGAGTATGTGGATCAGGACAAACTGGTTTCCTTTATTCTTGATGAAATGGAAAACGGACTTGCCGGAAGGAAGAGTTCATTGAGAATGATTGAAACCCATGCAATGTGCCCTGACAGGATAATCAGGAATGAAAAGGCGGTTGTCCTTGATGCAGGAGGGACCAATTTCCGCTCATGTCTTGTTTCATTCGACAGCGAAGGAAAACCTGAGATATCGTCTTTCTGCAGAACGGCTATGCCCGGTGCGGAGAGAGAGGTGAGTGCAAACGAGTTCTATTCTGCCTTTGCTGACGGCATCGGACGCTTTTACGGCGAAACGGACAGGGTGGGATTCTGCTTTTCATATGCAGCTGAAATAACGGAGGACCACGAGGGTTATCCCATTGTCTTCAGCAAGGAGATAAAGGTTCCCGGGGTTGCGGGAAAGCCTCTTGGAAAGAATATACTTTCCGTTCTCTCCTCCCGCGGCATGGATGTTTCGGATATGAGGATTTCCGTTTTGAACGACACTACGGCGACTCTTCTTGCCGCGGCATCGGAGGGAAAGACGGACGCAGCATCATATATAGGATTCATTCTCGGTACCGGTACCAACACCGCATATATCGAAAAGAATGAGCGCATCGGGAAAAATGCCCTTTCCGAAGGGGAGCAGATTGTAAATACGGAGTCCGGGTCGCTTTTCATAGAGCTCACTGATCTGGACAGCGAGTTTCTCGATACGACTCAGGATCCTGAATCCTATCGCCTTGAGAAGATGATAAGCGGGGCCTATATCGGTGCATTCTGCCGTTCTGTCCTGTCTTCCGCTTCTGAAAGCGGAGTGTTTTCCTCGGAATTTTCCGGGAAGCTTGAAAGAATTGAAAAACTTACCACGGCCGACTGTGCACAGTATCTTTCATGTCCCGGGAAAAATGGAATTCTTTCTTCCCTTGTCAGTACATCTTCCGACTCTTCATCGCTCTATACGATTCTGAAGGGCATCGTTGTGCGCTCTGCCAAGCTGACAGCGGCAAATCTTACAGCTGCAGCCGTAAGGAGCTCTGCGGCAACAGCTCCGGAAAGGCCGGTTGTCATCAACGCTGACGGCACGACATTCCGTCATCTTCCTTTCCTTGAGGACTATACGCGCTTCTTTCTTGACAGTTTCCTTGAAAAGGAGAGGGGAATATACTACAGAATCGTGAATATCGGATCATCCCCTGTTATCGGTGCCGCAGTTTCGGCGCTTTCAATATGAAGGTACTTATCGTGGCATCAGACCGGAATGAACTGAAGTTTCTTCCGGATAAATGGGATAAATGCGTCTGCGGTGTCGGCAACATCCTCAGTGCAGCCGTAAGTGTGAAATACGCCATGGAGACGGGAGCAGACATCCTTGTGTCCGTCGGCTCGGCGGGCACGCTGGGACGGCTGGAAAAGGGAGATGTCGTTTCGTTCGGTACTGTGGTCACTCCGGACCAGGACCTGACAGCGATGCACGTTGCACTCGGCAGTACCATCGGCAGTGACAGGGCAACTTTCCGTGAACTGCATTCGCTTGATGCATCAAGTCCGTACACGCTCTATTCGTCGGGAAGATTCAGCAGGGAAATACTGTCTTCCCATACACTTCTCAGGGCTGATGCCACCGACATGGAGGCCTATGGCGTTGCAGTGGCTGCAAGGATACTCGGAAGGGGATTCTATGCGGTAAAGCTCCTGACGGACAGTGTCGGCGACTCGTCACGGGTCCAGGACATCCTTTTTTCCTACAGGGAGGGCAGGGAAAGGCTTGCCTCTTTCCTCTCGTCGCTTCTGTCCTGATTCTCCTTTCCGGAGAGAAGGAGTGCCGGCGGTATTCTTCCGCCCTCCGTCAGTTCCTTCATATACTCAAGAATCTCCGCTTCCTGTTTCTTCCATATCTCCCTTCCGGCTTCAAGAAGCGTATTCACCGCATTCTCGGATGTATCGTCAAGGGAGAGATGCCTTTCAAGTACATCGTCCCAGACCCGTAATACGCTTACTCCCTTCACTGCCTTTACTGCCTCCAGTGATATGTTCATGTTTGCAGTGGAGTATGCCCTTAGGAGAGGCCCCATCCAGTCAAGGTTGGAACTGAAGCCGTCGGGATCCATTCTGAAGGACGCAGATGCCGTGGAAAGGGACAGGAACCTGAATTCATCTGCCTCGGGATAGAGCCGGCGCGCTTCGATGAATGCGCTGAGAACGGGATTGTTCGCAATTATCCCGCCGTCAAGGAGCAGAAGTGCACTCTCGCTTGTCCTGTCGATGAATTTTGCAGGTGCAAAGTATGTGGGTGCCGCGCTTGACGCACGTGCCGCCTCCCTCAGAAGGAAACCGTGGCTGTCCCAGCTCCGGAATACGTATTCGTGCCCTGTTGCGGCATTGAATGACACTGCCATTGTCGGGATGCGTGACTCTGAGAGGGGGGTGTCTCCATAGAGCCTTTCGAGAAAGGCTTCATAGGGCTCTATCTCATATTTGTCGGAGAAGAACCTGTTTACCCTGTCCATGATTCTTCTCAGGCCCCTCGTCTCCTTCTGCATGAATATCTGATTTCCGTTATTTCTGTAGAGGTTCACGAATTCTCCGGGAGGCGCAAGCTTCTCGATGAAGCCTGCGGTTTCCCTGTGTTCCTTTCTGAAGATGCGGCCGGTTGTGTATGATCTTTCAACCCTCCAGTTTTCGCCGTCTTCGCGTCCCAGAGCCGTTCCTTCTGCAGGAGAAGTCAGACCGAGAGCAATCAGTGCTCCCGTGCTGGTCCCGGCAATGAGGTCAAAAAACGAATAGAGGGGACGGTCCGTCGTCCTCTTCAGCTCTTCGTCCATTCTTCCGAGAATATATGCGGGAACAATGCCCCTCATGCCGCCGCCGTCAATGGTGAGGATATATCTGATTTCTTTCTTCTTTTCCTGCGTTTTCTTCAAGCGAATCGGCAACATGCAATAAAAGATAAGCAAACATGGTGGTTTGTCAAGAATAGCGAAGAGGTTATAATCATGGCATGAATGAAAGTCTTTATTACTCGTCGTGTACGCTCTGTCCCAATTCCTGCCGTGTCGACAGAACACGGGGTGAGACCGGACGCTGCCGTCAGGGCAGCACGGTCAGGATAGCCTGGGCCGGACTCCACAGGGGGGAGGAACCGCCCCTTGTCGGAGAAAAGGGGTCCGGAATGGTCTTCTTTACAGGCTGCCCGCTTCACTGTGCGTATTGCCAGAACCGTCAGATCAGCGGTTCCGACGGAGAGAACTGGGGCCTGGAAGTGACGGATGAAGAGCTTTCTTCCATCTTTCTCGACCTCGGGAAAATGGGTGCCAGGACCCTCAATCTCGTGACGGGAACGCATTTTATCCCGTCAATCGTGAATGCACTCGTTTCCGCCAGGAAAGGCGGACTGTCACTTCCGGTTGTCTGGAACAGTTCCGGTTATGAGAGTGTTTCCGCATTATCCCTGATAGACAGATACATTGACCTTTATCTTCTTGACTGCAAGAGCCTTTCACGAACGGTCTCGAAAATATACTGCGGCCTGGCGGATTATGCTGCGGCGGTTGTTCCCGTGATGGACTACGTAAAGAGCACTCATCCCTTTACGGACCTGAAGAAAATCAGGGGTACGATACTGCGTCATCTTGTCTTTCCCGGAACGGTCAGGGAGTCGAAGAAGTTCCTGTCGTTCTTTGCAGAAAATTACAGGGACAGCTTTTATCTTTCCCTCATGAGTCAGTTCGTTCCCCCGAAGGAAAATGCAGACCTCGTCGGGATAAGCGACGAGGAGTATCAGGAACTTGTGGACTACGTGGATGAAAAGGGTATAGAGAACGGTTTCATCCAGGAGAAGAGTGACGACGACATCCTCTGGATACCTGATTTTACGAAGGATGTACCGTTTCCCTCATCCTTTGCGTCTCCCAGCCCTCTCTTTCTTGAAATCAAGAGAAGAAAGACTAGAAAATAGTCGTTCCCGTGAATTCTTCTCCGCTGAGAATGCTTATGGTATTGCCGATGTTTCTGCCGTCAGCGCAGATTACCGTGATTCCCGCCTCTTCTGCCAGTGCCGATGCTATCGGGTCGAACGGGGCATTGAGGCCGGGTTTCCACTCCGAGCCGACCATCATCCTGAAATGCTTCCACGATATTCTGTCTATCGGCTGCGCATTCGGGTTTTTCCTGGGATCATCCGTATAGACCTTTGCTATGTTCGAGAGGTTGATGATTCTCTTTCCTCCGAAGCGTTTTGCAAGATATACCGCATCGGTATCCGTACTGAAACCGGGTTTCCAGCCTGATGCGACAAGAATCCTTCCGCGTCCTGTGATTTCTGCCGTCGGGTCCGTAACGACCGGAGTCGTGACGAAGCGGGAGAATATTGCCCTCACGATTTCCGCATTGAGGTAGGTCGCCTTGATTCCGATCCAGTCCTCTGCCTCGGAATCTGTGTTTCCTGCTATCTCCCTGTAGGCATTCTGATAGACCCTGGCGGGTGCTCCGCCTCCGCAGACGAAGATGAGCTCCTCATCCCTGTTCTTTTCAAGATATTCCGTGACTGCATCCCTGAATCCGGTCAGGAACTCCGTATTCACCTTATCGGGAGCGATTATCGAACCGCCGACCGAGAGAACCGTTAAACCCATTTTTTACTCCTTTACATTGACGATAGCACATTTTTCATGTGCATACAGCCTTTTACTTATGAGAGGATTCCCGTTGACTGGAGAAAGAGCACCAGCATCAGGACCGGGGAAACGAAGCGTATCATGACGCGGTAGAGCTTCTTCCTCCGGAATTTCTCCCCGTTCTTCTGGACTTCATCCGTCACATAGTCAGGAGTTACCACCCATCCTATCAGAATGGTTGACAGAAGTGCGATGAGCGGCATCATGACGCTGTTTGATACATAGTCCATGATATCCAGCAGCTGCCCGCTCGTTCCTCCCGGAAGCTTTACCTCGAAGTAGAAGATGCTGTAGCCGAGGGCGATTACGGCAGATGCCGCCAGATATATCACTGTCAGGACTGCCACCGTCTTCTTTCTTCCCGTATGGAAGATGTTCATGCAGTTTGCGACTATCGATTCAAGAACGGAGATGCAGGATGTGAGGGTTGCGAAGATAGCCGTGATGAAGAACATGAGGCCGACCGGTGTTCCGGCTTTTCCCATTGCCCGGAATATTCTGGGCAGCGAGACGAACATCAGCGACGGTCCTGCACTCATTCCGTCGCTTCCCGAAAAGACGTAGACCGCGGGTATTATCATCATGCCTGCAAGAAATGCAACCGAGGTGTCAAACAGTTCAATCTGACTGACCGAACGGATGAGGTTGACATCATCCTTCACGTATGAGCCGTAGGTAATCATTATTCCCATCGATACGCTCAGCGAGAAGAAGAGCTGACTCATCGCATCCAGCAGTATCTGGAGAAAGCGCTGTACGGTGAGACCGGAAAAATCAGGTGTCAGATAGTACCTCAATCCGTCAAGGCCCGTTCTGAGTACTCCGCTTTCATCCGTATGGCTCAGTGTGAGGGAATAGAAGGCAATGATGATGATGAGGAGAAGCAGAACCGGCATCATGTACTTCGATACCTTCTCAATTCCTCCTTCGACTCCCCGGTAGACGATGATTGAAGTAAGAGCCATGAAGAGAAGGGCATAGAATACGGAGGAAAGGGGAGACGAGATGAATGATGCAAAGTACCCCTCTGAGGCTGCCTCATCCGTCTTTCCCGTGAGATAGGCCACGGCATACTTCGTAATCCAGCCGCCGATGACGGCATAATAGGTCATTATGATCACCGGAACAAGGAACGTCAGTATTCCGAGAAACTTCCATTTCGGGTTCATCTCGGCATAGGCTGCAATTGCGCTCTTCTTTGTCCTTCGTCCTATTGCAATATCGGAAGTGAGAAGCGTGAAGCCGAAAGTCAGGACAAGAAAGAGATAGATGAGGAGAAAGAGTCCTCCTCCGTCCTTTGCAGCAAGATATGGAAAACGCCAGAGGTTTCCCACCCCCACAGCACTTCCGGCCGCCGCAAGGACGAAACCGAGATGTCCTGAAAAACTGTTTCCTTTCTTCTCCATTGAAACACTCCTTTCCGTAACAGAGTATTGATTCTATCAGAAAAGAATGAAGTGTTTCTATCTTCAGATACAAAAACTATTCCGCTTCGATTTCCTTTATTATGATTTCGTTCCCCCTCAGGAGCTCTGTCTCCCGTGAACCGCAGTACGGGCACACAATGCCGTTCGCAACGGTGTCGTACTCCTTCCTGCATGAGCGGCAGAACGTGACTGCATGAACGGGCTCGACAGTGAGTGATGTATCTCCGAAGAGGGGACGTTTCTTCACGGCCCAGCTGAAGCACGGTTCAAGATACTCCGGCAATACGGACGATACCTCTCCGAGAGTGAGCGTGACACGCTTTATATGGCTGAGGTTTTCTTCCTCAGCCAGTTTTTCCAGCCTGTCCAGGATTGAGAACACAATGCCGAGTTCATGCATTCCTGTTCTCCGGTTTCCTTCCTTCCTTCAGTTTCCTCGGATCTGAAGTGCTTGCGGGATTGAGCAGTATCCTGAATCCTCTCTTCAGTGCATACTTTGCAACAGCCTTTATCTTGTCCTCACTTTTTATCATCGTTGAGGCTTCCGGATGAACGCGGTGGAGTTTTATTGCATCGAAGGCACACTTTGTTGTACACACTCCGCATCCGAGGCAGCGGTTCGGGTCGACGACGCTTACCCCGCACCCGAGGCATCTGCCTGTCTCCTTCCTTACCTGTTCCTCCGTGAAGGTGAGTCTTGTGTCCCTGAATGTCTTTCCTTCCGTTTCCGTTTTCTTTCCTTCCGTCTGGCGCTCTGTCCTGTCATATTCCCCAAGCGAGATGTTGTTTCTGTCGAGGATATTGTAATCCCTGCGGTTGCGTCCGATTGTAAGGGATGAGTGAGGCTGAACATAGCGGTGTATGGAAACGGCTCCTTCCCGGCCCGCAGCAATTGCATCGATGGCAAATGCCGGTCCCGTGAGGATATCTCCGCCGGCGAAGATATCACTTTCTGCCGTCTGGTAAGTCAGCCCGTCTGCTTCGACAAGCCCGTTTTTCTTCAATGCAACCTTCTCTCCCTGAAGAAGATCCTTCCATTCGGGCTTCTGTCCCACTGCAAATACGAGTGTGTCGCATTCAATCGTGAGCGTGTCATTTTCGTCATAGACGGGATGGAAGTGTCCTTCGCTGTCAAAGACGGACAAGCATCTTCTGAAAACGACAGCCCTGACTCGGCCTCCTGCATCCTTCAGAACCTCCCTGGGACCCCATCCCGGGCTGAGCCTGACACCGTCTTCCTCTGCCTCGGCGATTTCCTCCTCAGAGGCCGGCATCCCGTCTCTCCTTTCAAGCGAGAACATGAGTACACTGTCAGACTTCCTTACTGCCGTACGTGCTGCATCGACTGCGACGTTGCCGCCGCCGACTATGACCGTCTTTCTTCCGGATGGCGCATTTTCTCCTTTTCTGAGGAACTCCACAGCCGTGAAGGCGCCTTCTGCGTCTTCTCCCGGGATCCCCGGCTTTCTTCCTCCCTGACAGCCGACTGCAAGGTAGAATGCCCTGTAGCCCTCTTCTCTCAATGACGCAATTGTGACATCCTTTCCGACTTCAATGCCGAATCTGAATTCGGCACCGAGTTCACGTATTATGTCCGTTTCTGCCTTTATCACGTTCTTTTCAAGCTTGAACGGGGGAATGCCGTATCTCAGCATTCCTCCTTCCTCGGCGTTTTTTTCGAACACTGTCGGTCTGTAGCCCATGAGACATAAAAAGTATGCTGCACTGAGTCCTGCCGGCCCGGCTCCGATTATTGCTATCTTTTCCCTGAATTCACCTCTGTTGGACGGGATCAGCTTCTCCGGTACGTATCTTGTCTCTGCCTTGAGATCAAGGGACGCAAGATAATCCTTGACGCCGTCGATTGCCACGGCTCTGTCAACGGATGACCTTGTGCATGCTTCCTCGCAGCGTCTGTTGCATATCCTGCCGCAGACTGCAGGAAGGGGATTGTCCTTCTTGATGAGGGCAAGTGCTTCCCTGTATTTCCCCTGGGCTGCAAGCTTGAGATAGCCCTGTACGGCTATATGTGCCGGGCATGTACTCTTGCACGGAGAAGTTCCGCTCTCGTGTGAGTTGATCCTGTTTCTGTCCCGGTAATCGGGAGACCACATGTGACGGCCCCACCTTACGTCGTCCGGAAGTACCTGCCTGGGATATTCCACTTCGCTTCCGTCAGCCAGACACAGCTTCTGTCCGAGCCTGACTGCGCCTGCAGGACACGATTCCACGCATTTTCCGCATGCCACGCAGTTTTCCTTTGTGACTGAGGCAACGTAGGCGCTCCTGGAGAGGTTGGGGGTGTTGAAGAGCTGGCTGGTACGGAGGGCATAACAGACGTTCACGTTACAGTTGCAGATTGCGAAGATCTTGTCCTCTCCGTCAATGTTTGTAATCTGGTGTACAAAGCCGAGGTCCTCTGCATGGGCGAGAATCCTCATCACTTCATCCTTCGTGATGTAGTGTCCTCTTTCTGTCTCCACAAGATACTGGGCCATGTCGCCTACACCTATGCACCAGTCTTCCGCATCGTCCGCGCATCCTTCATCGAATGTTCTGCGGGACATACGGCATGAGCAGGGAGAGGCTGCATAGCGTCCTTCATACTTGTCCAGCCAGTATGAAATCTTCTCGATGCTGACGGCACCGCTTTCTGCATTTATCGCCTTTTCGACAGGGATGACGTGCATCCCTATTCCTGCTCCTCCCATCGGGACGAACGGTGTGACCTTCTCAAGAGGCAGGCGGGACATGTTCTCGAAGAACTTTCCGAGCTCCGGATGTTCATCCAGCTGCGACTGCCGCATGTTGGTGAATTCGGCACTTCCCGGTACGAACATGGGAAGTACGTACTGCTTCTCCCTTTTTCCGTTCTCCCAGTTGTATTCGATGATCCCTATATAGGCCATTTCGGCGAGAACCTTTTCAAGACGGTCCCTGTCCATTCCCGTCTTTGCCGCCAGTTTTTCCAGCGTTACGGGTTTACGTACATCCATCTTCAGCGCAACTGCAGCCATCTCATCCGTGAGAATGGGATCGAGACCGAGGTATTCAGGTTCGTTCTCGGTGACCTTCACCCCGATTCTGTCGGTAATCTTCTGCCCCAGCTTGATTATTTTTTCCCTGGCCATGCCTTATTCCTGCCCTTTCCATTTTCTTATTTCGTCTTTCAGCCACGAGGAGAGTTCGTCCATTCCGTCTCCCGTCTTCGCCGATACGGGGAATACCGGAGGATTCTTCGGATTCCTTTCCCTTATGTAGCGTCTGC
>CAVBWE010000137.1:0-18153 GCA_963598715.1 Sphaerochaetaceae bacterium
CCCATGATTCCAAGTCCTATGAATCCGACTTTCATTTTATTCTCCTTATTTCAGAAAGCCTGCCTTGACAAGCTGTTTCCTGAGATTCTCCATTTCCCTTTCTCCCGAAGGCAGTGAAGGCCTGAACGGATGCCCGAGCGAGAGGCCGAGAAGGTTTGCGTAGTCCTTCGTTGCAACCGGGAATGACGACCTGTCCATCTCGAGCCGGATGGGATTCAGCACATACTGTGCTTCAAGGGAGCCCTTCAGGTCCCCTTTCACGAACTTTTCATAAATTGAGGTGACAAGGGACGGAAGGAAGTTGGCTGTCGAGCATACTGCGCCGACGGCACCGACGGAGAGTCCGGCATAGATGAGGGTGTCCTTTCCGGAGAAGACACGGAAGCCGATATCCCGGTTTCTTCTGATGAACTCCTCGGTTTCCGTGAGGTTTCCGCTTGAATCCTTCATTCCCACGATGTTCTCCACGTTGTGTGCAAGCTTCTCGACAAGAGCCTGGCTCATGCCGTAACCGGTTCTTCCGGGATTGTTGTAGAGGAGGACGGGAAGATCCGGAACAGACTCCGCTACAGCCTTAAAATGGCCATAGAGTTCCTCTTCGGAAGGCTTGAGGAACATCGGCTGAAGAACCGAGATTCCGGCAACGCCGTGTTTCCTGGCCATTTCTGCATACTCGATGCACTTCCTGGTCCTTATTGCTCCGATACCCATATATACCGGAATCCTTCCGTCAACTTCCTCAAGTATTGCCTCAAGTGCCGTTTCCGTCTCCGCATCATCCATCATGTAGAATTCGCCGTTCGAACCGAAGGCGAGGATGCCGCTGATGCCGTTTGCAATCATGAACGAACACTGCTTTTTGAGCCTTGCAGTGTCAATTTCCTCATTCTCCGTCACGGGTGTGACGATGGGGACGATTATCCCCTTCATGAAATCCGTTTCCAAAATTCCTTCTCCAGTGTCTAAAAAGACTGATATCCAAGTATGCCGCTGATTCTGTCGGCGGTATCCCGGAGACCCGGAATTGCCGCCTCGATCTCGGAGGCACTCATGTTCTGCACAAGTGAACTTGCGGATATTCCCGCAATTATCTTCCCGTCCCCGTCGTAAACAGGAACGGCCGAACAGTTGTCGTCAAGAATGAATTCTCCCCTGTCCCGTCCGACCCTCTCCTTCTCCGTCCTTCTCAGTTCTTCAATGAGCCGGGAAACATCCGTGATGGTCTCTGAGGTATATTTCCTGAGGCCGCAGCGGGAAGCCATCCCCATAATCTCATCGTCACTGAGGGAGCACGTCAGGACCTTTCCCAGGCCGGAAGCATGGAAGGGAATCTTCTTTCCGGGGGTAAAGTAGGTACGCGGTATGCTGTTGCCGTCAATTCTGTCTATGATGAGGATGTCATCCCCGTTTCTGATTCCGAGGTTTATGTTGGCCTTCGGAAATGAATGCCACAGGAGTTCCAGATAGGGCATGGCAATCTTACGCAGCGTACTCGACTGCAGGGCCGTCGTACTCAGCCTCAGGCATTTCATGCCGAGCGTGTACGTCCCGCCGGAGTCCTTCTCGAGATAACCCGAGGAGGCGATGCTGGCAAGAAGGCGGAAAGCCATGTTCGCGTTCACGTCCAGGGCCCTGCATACATCCTGAATGGAGATGGCAGTGCCCTTTGCAACTGCAAGATCCAGGATCCGGAAGCACCTCTCGGCAACCTTTATGTTGTATTTTCCGAAACTGTCCTCTTTATCCGCCATTTTCCCCTCACTTCACAAGATTGCTTCGGATATAGTCCCAGTTGATGTCATATCCGATACCGGCAGTCTGAGGAATGAGCACGTCTCCGTTCCCGTCCATCCTGTCATGGATGCTGTTGAACCAGGGCCTGGGAACCTCATAGTCGAGTGCAGGATGTAAAAGTCCCCTTTCATAGTATCTTCCGTCGATGCCCATGGCCCCAAGTACATGGAGGTTTCCGATATGGTTGCCGTGCAATTCGACCGACATGCCGTTGGCTTCATAGAGATGAACTGTCTTCATGACGGATGTGATTCCTCCGCATGTCAGTGCACCGCACCGGCCTATCGTGGCAGCACCGTTACGGATCCAGTTTGCTCTTGTATGATACTTTCCCTCCGCAGTCTCGGGGCCGCATATGGGAGTTGATGTATGTTCGGTAAGGAATCTGAAGGAGAGTTCCGAGTGCTCATCCATAGGTTCCTCAAGCCAGAGGAAGTCAAGCTTCTCAAGCCCCCTGGCAAGCCTCAGCGCCTCTTCCCTCGAATAGTAGTGATAGGGATCGAGCATGAGGGGAAAATGAGGCCCGACGGCCTCTCTCACGGCACGGCAGACGGCAAGATCCAGGTCTGCAGACGGCTTCGGAACGACCGGAGGCATCCATGTATGAATCTTTATCGCCCTGTATCCCATGGCAACGAGCTTCACCGAATAGTCTGCATATGCCTGGGGGGTATCGAGACCGCCCCTGATATCATCACCGACCATAATCGAACCATAGCAGGGGACCTTGTCGCGGTATGCACCGAGAAGCTTGTACACGGGCAGTCCCGCATTCTTTCCTGCAATATCCCAGAGGGCACAGTCGACAGCACAGAGCGTTCTCTCGTTGAGCTCGGTCTGAAGACGCTGGTACTGGAGGAGTCTTCTGTATATTCTTTCTCTGTAAAGAGGGTCTTCACCCAGGAGAATCTGTCTGACACCGCCGGTAACGACAGAAGCAACCATCGGCCCGAAACAGTAACCCTCGGTTCCATCGTCACACCTTATCGTGAGAAGCGACTCCCTGGCATCATGTGGCTTTCCCGGATGTGAATGAAATTCTCCGTCACGGACCATGCACGAGCGGTAATGGATGAAATCAACCTTCACATCGATGATTTTCATTGAAGTTCTCCTGTTTCAAAGGTTATTGTCTGCATTTGATTTTGTCAAACCTGATAAGCAAAAAATATAATGGCACTATAGAATCCGTGTTCTGCAGCGTGTTATTCATGTTTTCCGGAAATCCTTTTCTGCCCCTCCGGTTCCGGACGGTACTCCTCTTTCCCTTTCCATGCGGCTACATTGTACATTCACCCTCAGCCGGTCTTTTCATGAACTCAACTTTTGTTGCACTTGAATTGTAAGAAGTGTTATCTTGTTTCCATGGCAGAACGCAAAAACTTCTCACGCTATAACATGCGCTGCGGCCTCGTATTAAGGGCTGCAACAGGCCCGGCAAAGCTCGACGGCTTCGAGATGCCGCAGCTCGACGGCAGATTCTTCTGCATCACGGCAAGGGAGATCCCCGGAGAGAACGCCATCCGGATCATGGGCACAAGGATACCCCTCCTTGCAGACGGCTGCATATCGTATGTCGGCCAGCCACTTCTGGTACTCTTCGGACCGGACTATGAAAGCACGGAGCTTGCCCTTGAGAAAATCAAGGTCATAACAACCCCGTTTTCCGAGGGAGAGGAGAGAAGCGTGGAGGAAGCTCCGTCTCCGCTCTTCTTCTCATGGGGCCTGGACAACGAATCGGAAACGGAGAAGGAGAAGCAGACGCTCCGGCGTGTGGAGACAACATTCAGCGTGAAGCCGAGTGAAATCGAGAGTTACGTAAGGTACAGCGTACTGACATGGCCGGAAAACAACGGTTCATGGCACATACAGTGTCCCATGCAGTGGTCTGAGCTCGTGAAGGAGACAGTCGCCAATTCGGCATCGGTCAATCCCGATTCGATAGTCCTCCACCCGGAGAAGTATCTTGCCCGCTATGACGAGTTCCTGGCTACTCCTGCAATGTTCGGAGCATTCACGGCAATTGCAGCGGAGAAGACGAAGCTCGCCTGCGAGATGCGTCCCGAAAGCAGGGCCCGGAGGAGCGGCCTGGATTTCTTCCTCACGACATGGCTGGATTCCGACAACAAACCCAGGCATGAGGAAATCACCGTCACCGTCAACCAGGGAGCCTTTTGTGTCCTGGGGAAGGAAATACAGCGGGAAATCATGACCGGGATAATGCCGAAATACAACCTCGAGTCATTCAAGGCAATCATAAGGACGGTACAGAGCCCGTCGATGCCGACAATCTTTGCAGGATCCAGCATATACTCCTCGGCAGTCTCTGCCGTCGCAATCCATAATTCAAGGCTTGCGGAGAGAACTCTTGCAACCCCGCTTTCCTATGCAGTGAACAACTGCCGCGACATGACACGCTTCACGGACTATGCGCCGAAGCACGACATGACCGACCTCACGGAAAGGCTGAAGAATGTGGCCCTGCTGGCAGACTTCGAACGCAAATGGTCGGCCACATCACTCCATTCGGGCTCCTTCGGTCTGCAGGGCTATCTGCACGGAATCGGAATCTCGTCCGGACTCTCGATTTCAGGATTCTCGACATCCGGTGCACGCGACAACACGTTCCAGGCACAGATTTCATACACTCAGAAGAAGAACATAACCATCAGCGGAACACTTCCGTCTTCAATAACGCAGGACAGGACACTGAGGGATCTCGTGTCGCAGTACTTCGTGAAGAACAGCGCTTCCGAACCGGTACTGTTCCTCGAGAACCATACAAAGACCCCGGACAGCGGTCCGGATATCCTTTCGTCATATCAGACGGTATTCCTTACCCAGCTGATGAAAGCCTCATCAAAGCTCTCGACGCTCACGCTTTCGGGTCCGGTTGACCTGAAGTTCAATTCACAGAACATCTCCATGCCATGTGAATTCGAGTATTCAGGCTACGGAGCGGCGGTATGCGAGATGATCATACCCAAGGTCTCCCTCATACCCGTTGCAAAGAAGGTCTGGCTCGACCTGGCTCTCGCACTTCCGTATACAAGGGGTGCACAGCAGAGAATAAAATCGATTGCAACCGAAACACTCTCGTCGCTCGGGGCAAAAATCGCCGACGATTTCTCTGTTACGGTCAGGCTGTCGGGCGAGAAGAAGGATACAAGCGTATACTCATCACTGGAGAACACCACAAGGCTCCTGGTTACCTCATCCTATGCTTGTGCCCTGTGGCAGGCACTCGGAGAGAGAAACTCACTTGCAGTCCCGTCCGGTGCGGAAAGAATCGAAAGCATACTCTCGGGAGGAAAAGACAAGTGAAGATAGACTGCACCGTTGACGGGAAGACACTGACTCTTTCACTCAACTCCAACAAACCCCTTTCCCTGATACTTCAGGAAAACCTTGACATACAGTCGGTGACGTCACACTGCAGGGGAAAGCTGTGCGGCTTATGTGCAGTGCTCATCGACGGACGGGCGGAACTGTCATGTCTTGTGCCGGCATTCGAGATACGCAACAGGGAAATCGTGACTTTCGACCAGTTCCAGAAGAGCCGGGACATGAAGGATATCGTCAAGGCATACGAGACCCTCGGCATCGAGCCTTGCCAGGACTGCTATGCCTCCCGCTCGATACTCTTCCAGTCGATAATAACATCAGGAGAGACACGCCCTGACGAAATAAGAAAGATGCTGAGCGCGGTCAGGTGTTCGTGCATGGAAAGCGAGGATGAAGTGAACATCGTCATGAAAGCTGTTGAAATAAGGAGGAAGAGAAATGTACGAAGGTCTTAACTCACCGTCCATACACACACCGCAGACTCTTTCGGAATACAGCCAGACCGCATTGCGTTACCCGAATGCAAGAATATGGGCCGGAGGCACGGCCCTGATGACGAAGGAGAAGAGCTACCCGTCAAGAGAGACGAACCCCGAAGTAGTATACCTGGCGACAATCGAGGACCTCAGGAGAACCGCGCGCAACGACAGGATGATAGAAATCGGCTCGATGGTTCCTCTCAACGAGATAGTGCGTAACCACCGCTCGTTCATTCCCCCCATCCTCACACGGAACATCGAAAGCATAGGAAGTCCCCTTCTGACAAACAGGGCGACAATCGGAGGTGCAATTGCCGCAACCCTTCCAGTGACGACGATTCCGGGGACCCTCATCACACTCGGGGCAAATGCCGAAGTGAGGACTCTCAAGAAAAAGATTGTCAGGTCCAAGTGGACACCGCTCTCGCTTCTGGTCAATGTGATGAAGAGCGGACAGATAGCCCTCCCTCCGCGTGCCCTCATAACGCGTGTCAGGGTATCACTGCAGCCGCTCGAATACTGTTACTTCAGGGAAGTCGGGTCATATGTCGATGACCCGGACAACACCGTTGCCCTCTCCTTTACGGCAGAAAGCGGACGGGATACCCTCAACTCGCCTCATCTTGCAATCACCTTTCCGATGCAGGGCATCATCTACTCCAAGGATCTCGACAACATCATCATGCAGCTGCACTTCCCGCTTGGCGGCCAGGACTTCAAGCAGTTCCTGCAGATTGCCTACACCTTCGTCAATTCAGTCACACCGAACATATCGAAGCTTCAGAAGGCCAGGCTGAATTTTCTTCTGGAAGACATGGTCAACATCATCAACTCCAGTGTTCTCGCACCGTCTCAGTTTGAGACCGTCTCGTAGGAAAGAGGATATACCTTGAGCAATTTCGTACACCTGCACAACCACACGGACTTCTCCCTTCTCGACGGAGCGGCATCCATATCCCGCTACATCGCGAAATGCAAGGAAACGGGCATGAAGGCCCTTGCCATCACCGACCACGGCAACATGTACGGCGCCGTCACGTTCTACAAGGAATGCCGGGCCAATGACATCAATCCCCTCGTGGGCTGCGAGTTCTACTACACCCATGACCGTCATGTCCAGGACAGCTCGTCCAAATACTTTCACCTCATACTCATAGCCATGAGCGACAAGGGCTACCATAACCTCATGGAACTCAATTCGATTGCATGGAAGGAGGGCTACTACTACAAGCCGAGAATCGATGACGAGTCACTCATGGCGCACAGCGAAGACCTCATCTGCCTCTCGGCATGCGTCGCAGGAGAGATTCCGCGTCTCATACTGCAGAATGACATTGAGGGAGCAAGGAAGAGAATCAGATGGTTCAAGTCGGTCTTCGGCGACAGATATTACCTCGAACTGCAGGACCACGGTCTGGACGAGGAGAAGAAGGTACTCAAGGTGCTGCCCCAGCTGGGCCGGGAAGAGAACGTGAGCCTCGTATGCACCAACGACATTCACTACATAGACAAATCCGACTCCAATGCACACGACACCCTCATATGCATCGGTACACAGAAGAAGAAGACGGACAGGGACAGACTGCGCTACAGGGACGGTGAGTTCTATTTCCGCACCCCCGAAGAGATGGAAGAGCTTTTCTCCTGGTGCCCGGAAGCAGTCGAGAACACCGGAAAGCTTGCAGAAAGATGCCACCTTGAAATAAAGTTCCCGGGTCCGATTCTCCCGAAGTGCCAGATTCCGCCGCAATACAGGGACGATGCGGAATACCTGACCGCATTGAGCTACGAAGGTCTCAGCATGAGATACCCTGATGCAAAGGGGGAAGAACTGGAGAAGCTGAAGGAGAGGCTCCAGCACGAACTTGATATCATCATAAAGATGGACTTCCCCGCATACTTCCTGATAGTGCGTGACTACATACACTGGGCAAAGACCCATGATATTCCGGTCGGGCCGGGAAGAGGAAGCGGAGCCGGCAGTCTTGTTGCATACACGACGACAATCACCGATGTCGATCCCATGCAGTACAATCTGCTCTTCGAAAGGTTCCTGAATCCTGAACGTGTCTCACTGCCGGACTTCGACGTTGACTTCTGCTTCGAACGCCGCGGGGAAGTCATCGATTATGTCACGGAGCACTACGGACATGACTCCGTCGGACAGATAGTCACATTCGGAACACTCAAGCCGAAAGCCGTCCTCAAGGATGTGGCAAGGGTACTCGACATTCCCTTCGATGAATCCAACAGGATTACCGGACTCGTTCCGGACGAGATTCCGGGAGTGAAGCACATTCATGTCACGGATGCCCTGAAAGCGGAACCGAAACTCCAGGAGATAAGAAACCGCGGCGGTGTCTATGAAGAGCTCTTCGACACTGCAATAAGACTGGACGGCCTCAACAGGCACACTTCCCTTCATGCCGCAGGCGTCGTCATCGGAAGGGAGCCGCTCGACAGATACGTCCCGCTCTGCGTCCCGGATCAGAAGACGAAGGGACTGGCAAGCCAGTACACGATGCTCCAGATAGAGGAATGCGGACTTGTAAAGATGGACTTCCTGGGTCTGAAGACACTGACACTGCTCAAGCATGCCGTTGACCTCATACACAGGCGTGAACCCGGATTCGACCTCAACAGGATATCCACATCAGACCAGAAGACGTTCGACATGCTGCGCCGCGGAGACTCCTCGTATGTCTTCCAGTTCGAATCGTCGGGCATGCAGGAAATACTCAAGAGGGCAAAGCCTGACAGCATCGAAGACCTTGTCGCCCTTAATGCACTGTACCGGCCGGGCCCCATGCAGTTCATCGACAAGTACATCAATTCGAAGCTCGGAATAACACCGATTACCTATGCAGACCCTGCCCTTGAACCGATACTCAAGACGACATACGGCGTCATCGTCTATCAGGAACAGGTCATGCAGACGGCTCAGATAATTGCAGGCTACACGCTCGGAGAAGCCGACATACTGAGACGTATCATGGGAAAAAAGAAGGTCGAGGCGCTGGAGAAGGAGCTTACGAAGTTCATCTCCAAGGCCATGGCGAAAGGCCATACGAAGGAACACGCCGTCGAGATTTTCGAATACCTCAAGCCTTTTGCAGGATACGGCTTCAACAAATCCCATGCCGTGGCCTATTCCATCATCGCCTACCAGACGGCATATCTCAAGGCAAACTACAATACGGAATTCCTGGCTGCAAACCTCACCAACGAAATGAACAGCCCGGACAAGTTCAAGGAATACCTGAACCTTGCCCCGAAATACAACATAAAGGTAGTTCCCCCGTCAATCAACCGCTCGGAAACACAGTTCTCGGTCGACAACGGAGATATAATATACGGCCTGGCTGCAATCAAGAACGTCGGAAGCAACGTCGTCGACTCGATTATAAGTGAAAGACGGAAGAACGGGCCATACAGGTCGTTCATGGACTTTCTGTCCAGGCAGGGAGAGAACTCCCTCAATTCCCGGCTGCTTGAATGCCTCATAAAGACAGGGTGCTTTGATGAACTCGGAGTCGACAGGGCTGTTCTTCTTGCAAACCTTGACGATGCACTGAAGTTCGACAAGGCCCAGAAAAGCCAGTCGGCCTTCGGTCAGCTTTCCCTCTTCGGGGAAGAGGACGAGACCATGAACACATTCGAGATGAAGCAGGTTCCTCCGTTCCCCTACCTGGAGAAACTGAAGATGGAGAAGGACCTTCTGGGATTCTACATCTCCGGCCATCCCCTCGATACCTACAAGAAGGAAATAGAGGAGTGCGTCACCGTCGATATCTCGGACCCGGATACCATAGCATGGAATACCGATACGCAGCTCATCGGACAGGTCATAGCCGAACGTACCGTGATATCGAAAAAGGGAAACGGCGCGAAGCTTTCATTCCTCACGATTCAGACCGACACCGGAGATACGGAGGCCGTAATCTTTCCCAAAACGTATGAAACTGTCGGCGGCAGGGCAGAAACCGACGGCATATACGGCTTCAGGGGAAAGTTCGACCACAAGGACGGAAAGATGTCATTCATAATCAGCGACATCGTGCCCCCGAGGGAACTCAGGCCCATCGCAGTGGAAAAGGTTCACATAAAGCTGAAGGAAAGCGCTCCCATCACGAAGGAAGGGCTTGATGAGCTGCGGCATGTCCTGCAGGAAAACGAGGGCCACACTGCGGTGTTCATGTCGATAGACGGCATCGAGGACGAAGAGCTTCAGCTCAAGGGAACGGAAAGCGTCGAATATTCACACAATCTCTACACAACACTTTCAGCACTGGATGTTGTCCTGAAGGTGTGGGTCAATTAACTTTACTCTGGAGGATAACATGCTCTACAACTACACGCTGATGAAAATATCACTGTTCTTCGCTTCCGTTCTCAATGCATATTCCATGCTCATATGGGTAAGAATAATCCTCTCGTGGATAATTCCGAATCCGTCAAGAACAAACTATGTCTACTGGATGGGAAGACTTGTGGATCCGTACCTGAAACTGTTCAAGAATGCAAAGTCATCCATCGGAAGGCTGGACTTCTCGCCGCTCATTGCAGTGGGCATCATATACTTCTTCCAGGGGATCTTCCAGTACTACGGAAAGTATGGCACCCTCACTCTCTCGAGCGTGCTCTATTTCTTCATCATGGCACTGTGGAACTATGGCCTCAGCATTTATTTCTGGGTCATATTCATGGCCCTCATCTTCAGGCTGGTTTCACTTTTCAGCCGCAGAGGATACAGTTCGGCTGTGATGACCGGCGATGCATCCGAACCGGTCGAGAATTTCGTACGCTCGCTTGCCGGCAGGAGATATATCTCCGACAAAGCCGTATGCATAATATCGCTTGTGCTCATACTTGTTTCCTATTTCATGGTCAGATACCTTGTCGGATGGCTCGGGAGACTCGTGCTTACCGTCCCCTTCTGATTATGAACTCTCCGATCACCGTCCTTTCACGCATAGGAAAGAAGAAGGCCGAGGAATTCTCGAAGCTCGGCATTCACACGCTTTCCGATCTTGTACTCTATGCCCCCCGCGCCTATGACGACAGAAGGGAGGAACAGAGAGTGAGGAACGCCGGAGAGGAAGGCAATGTAAACTGCCTCATAACAATACTTTCACATTCGGCTTTCTCCTCAAGGGGCGGGCGCACGGTGAAAATCACGGCAATGGATGATGACGGAACGAGAGTGGACCTTCTGTGCTTCAACAGGCCGTTTCTTGAAAGAATGCTGACAACGGGAAGCCGGTGGTACCTCAACGGCAGCGTGAGGAGAAACTACGGAACATACCAGTGCTCATCATTTGAAGTGAAGAGAACCCGGGAGGAAAGCGGACTGGGAAGGATTCTTCCTCTCTATCCTCTTGCGGGCACCCTGACTCAGAAGGATTTCCGCATTCCGATGAAAGAAGCGCTTGACATGCTCTCCCCCATCGACGAGATTCTTCCCGCCAGGCTGCGGGAAAAGTACGGATATCTGACACGGGAAAAGGCATTGAGGGAACTTCATTTCCCGGAAGACGGGGAAACACTCAGGAAAGCACACGACACGCTTGCCTTCACGGAACTTCTTCTCATGGAAATCAGGGTACTGAGAGAAAAGCCGTCCTCCGTCTTCAGAAAGACAAGGCCTTCCCTCCTGGAAGAAAAGCTTATTTCCTCACTCCCGTTCACACTTACCGATGACCAGAAGAAGGTTCTTGATGAAATAAGAAGCGACCTCTCGAAGAAAACCCCGATGGAAAGACTGCTGCAGGGGGACGTCGGAAGCGGAAAGACGCTTGTTGCATGGCTGAGTGCACTGTATATCATCTCAAGCGGCTCTCAGGTGGCATTCATGGCCCCCACGGAACTTCTTGCCCGGCAGCATGCGGAGAATGCATTTTCACTTCTCTCTCCCCTGGGAGTGAGAATCTCCCTCCTTACGGGAGATGTGAAGGGCAAAAGCCGGAAAAGTGCACTTGAAGCCGTAAGGAAGGGAGAAGTCGACCTCGTTGTCGGAACGCATGCGCTCTTTTCATCTGACGTGACATTCAGGAACCTCGCTTATGTGATCATAGACGAACAGCACCGCTTCGGCGTCGGTCAGAGGGAAGCGCTGAGGACAAAGGGAGAAGCTCCGCATATGCTGAGCATGACTGCAACCCCGATTCCGAGAACGCTTGCACTCACGCTTTTTGCCGATATGAACGTCTCGACGATAAAGACGATGCCGAAGGGAAGAAAGGAAATAATAACATACACCGTCGGCCCGAAAAGCCGGGACAAGATGTATGCTGCAATCGCCGTCGAATTCGAACGGGGTCACCAGGCCTATTTTGTCTATCCCCGTATCGACGATGAGGGGGAGAGCGACCTCAGGGATGTAATGACCATGTACTCCTTCCTGAGGGAAAAATATCCTCTCGTTCCATCCGCATTCATCCATTCCCGCCTTCCTGAAGAGGAGAAGATGAAGATTCTCGATGATTTCAGAAAGCAGAAGATAAAGTACCTTGTGGCAACATCGGTGGTAGAAGTCGGAATCGACATCCCGAATGCCACATGCATGGTAATAGAACATGCAGACCGCTTCGGGCTGGCCGCCCTGCACCAGCTGAGGGGCCGTGTCGGAAGAAGCTCTCTGCAGTCATACTGTTTTCTCGTCTTCGGAGATTCACTCAGCACCGAGGCAAGGGAAAGACTGGCGGTGATGAAGGAGAGCAATGACGGCTTTGCCCTGGCGGAGAAGGACCTCAGGATCAGGGGCCCCGGAGAAATTGCGGGAAACAGGCAGTCCGGCTTCCTGAAGCTGAGGTTTGCATCCCTCACCGAAGACGCAGACATGGTCTCAACGGCAAAAAATGAAGCAGAAGCAATAATCAGGGAAGACAGGGGACTAATAAACGGAGAGAATGCGTCGCTGCGCAAAGCTCTCGCAAATGACAAAATGTGATGAAAGAAATATCATCTTACCGGAATTCGAGGTAGAAAATGTTTACAAGAGAAGAAGCTTCGGCTTTATGGCACAAATACAACAGCAGCGAGAGCCTCTGGCATCATGCACTCTCGGTAGAGGCGGTAATGAGGAAAGGAGCCCTCAGATACGGAGAGGACCCGGAGTACTGGGGACTTGTGGGACTTCTTCACGACATCGACTGGGAGATGTTTCCCGATATGCATTGCAGGAAAGCACCGGAAATACTGAGGGAAATCGGCGCCGATGACGACTTTATCCATGCAGTCTGTTCCCATGGCTGGACCCTGTGCTCGGACACGGAACCCGTAAAGACGATGGAGAAGCTGCTTTTTGCAATTGACGAGCTTACAGGCCTTGTCAATGCAACCGCACTCATGAGACCCGAGAAGATGAACGGAATCAGCGTGAAGTCGGTCAAGAAGAAATGGGCGACGAAGAACTTTGCCGCAGGTGTCAACCGGGACATCATAGAAAAGGGTGCAGAGATGCTTGGCGTGACGAAGGAAGACCTGATACAGCTCACAATCGACGGCATGTCGGAAATTGCTGATGAAATCGGGCTCGGAAAAAGGGAGACGGAATGCGTATAACGGGAGGAAAATACCTCAGGCGGAACATAGTCTGTCCTCCGGGTGTCATAAGGCCGGCAATGGACAGAATGCGGGAATCTCTCTTTGCAATACTGGGAGATCTCACCGGCTGTTCGTTTCTTGACCTCTTCTCCGGTTCAGGGTGCATTGCAGTCGAGGCGGCCTCGAGAGGTGCAGATCCCGTTCATCTTGTAGAGATGGACAGAGGAAAGAAGGCGGTGATCGAGAAGAACATCTCATTTGTCGAAGAGGAAAAAAAGCTCTTTGTCATGGATGTCTACCGCTATATCCTCTCAACTGCGATGAAATATGACATAGTCTACGCCGATCCGCCGTTTCCGATGGCTGACAAGGTCCGTCTCCTTGAAGAGTGCGACAGGGCGGGACTGCTGAACGAACGGGGACTTTTCATCATACACTATCCCGTTGAAGAGAAAGCCATGTGGCCTGAAAGAAAGGGAAGCCTGGTCTTCACGGATGAAAGAAAATACGGCCGGAGCATGCTCCGGTTCTACAGAAAGGAAAAAACAGACAATGCTGACAGTTGACGAGAAGAACATAGGTCGTGATACGGGATACTTCATGAGTACCGATACCGACAATCAGTACATCGTGAAGCCGGTGAAGTACTTCGGCCTGTCACAGGAAGAGGCGGGACTTCATGCTGCGATAAGGGGTGCCGGGCTGAAGGAGATGCTCGACAGCGAGGGCAGGACCTGGATGATTCTGCGGACGAGAATGACAATCGCAAAATATGCGGCATGGAGAGACGCATACAGGATAGAAACCTGGTGTCAGAAGGGGTTCAAGCTCTACTGTCCGCGTCTTGTAAGGGCGTTCGACACATCCGGAGACCTTCTGTTCTCATCTGAAAACCTGTGGATCATAATGAACATGAGGAACATGAGGCCGGAAAGACCCCAGTATATTGAAGAGAGGCTTCCTGAGGTTACGGACAGAAGTCTCCTCTTCAATCCCGATTTCGGGCACTTCCCTTCAGAGGAAAACTTCAACGGAAGGGTATTCAGCGACGAAAGAATTCATATTGACTACTACGACTATGACTACAACAGGCATGTGAACAACCTCAGCTACATCAACTGGATGATGAGCTCCTTCCCTCCGGAATTCCTTGACGCAAGGAGACCGTCATTCATCGACTGCGAGTGGAAGAAGCAGTGTCACTTTGAGGATGTTCTGATGGCACGCACTGCAGAAAATGGTGAAAAAAGCGGGGAATTCCTCACTTCCATCTACCGCCTGAATCCGGACGGAGAGGAAGAGGTGGTGTTTCATGCTGTTTCATGCTGGAGGAATAAGGAATGAATGATGAAAACGGAGAAGTATTGATTCTTGACTGCCCGCGCTGTCAGGGGCCGGCATCGGCAGAATATGAGAACGGCTGGTGCTGCTACATAACATGCCTTGACTGCGGATGCCATACGGTTGAGGTAGAATACAGGAATGAGGACGAAAAGAAAGAGGCCCTCAGAAAGGCTGCAAGGCTCTGGAATATCGGGAAGGTAATCAAGATGGAGCCCGGAGAGTGAATCAAGGAAGAATCGGAGAAAAAGGAAGGACCGGGACAGGCAGCCCGGTCTTTTCATTGACGGTCAATAGTGCGGGGGTCTTCTGTTTTCACGCTCTTCACCGCTCTCCTCGATAAGGTCCCTTATCTTCCTTCTCATCTCTTCAACCTCTGCAGAAAGAGAAGCGACCTGACGGGAAAGCGATACAACCTCTCCGTTCAGCTCTGCATTCTCCCTTTCGAGATAGCAGATCTTCACCTCGAGTCTTTCGATTCTGTCATCCATCAATGTTCTCTCAGTAATTGAGTATGATCTCGGCCTTCAGGCTCTGGTTATAGATATCTGCAATGCCGAAGGCAAATGAGGGTGAGATGTCGGGTTCGGCATCCGCGGACGACATCAGTGCGATTCCGATTCCCATGGGAATGGCCGAAAGGCAGGCAACAGAAGCACCCACTATGAGAAGCATCTGGTCATCCGACGACGTAAGGCACGAATTTATACACATCATGACTGTTCCTGCAGCAAGGCCGGCTCCTCCTGCAATGAAGAACCCGGATCCCGTGGACTGCTTTTTTCTGTTCTGCTCTTCCACTTCAAGACATATGGCTTCATAGTCAGGATATCCTGCAATCCGGAAGAAGTCCGCCTTGCTTATCCTGTCAGGCCCCATGTATGCATCCCACTGCTCTGTCGTGACACTCTTTGAAACACCGATGGAAAATGAACTGAAACGCCCCGAATCCCAGTAATACCTGTCATTATCGGTATTGGTGACGGTTCTTGTCGCAACGGAAAGTTTCCTTTGATTATATATTCTGGCCTGATCGCCGGTCAGAGGCGTATCCTCTGCATAAAGAGATGCAAATACAGTCAGCGCCAGCAAAAGGACGGTAAGCAGTTTTCTGGACATATCTCCTCCTCTTTTCATTATAAGACACACTCCGGTGATGCTCAAGAGCTCTGTCAGAAGGCCCCGCCACTGTTGTTTCATGTTGCAAAATCTGCAATTTTTCCTTTATGCCCTTTCCCGTACACTATAGAATCAGTGAATGGAGGGACCGATGAAAGGTGAACGGGTTGCTCAACTGGAACTACTTCTCAGATCTCACCCGGAAGGGCTGAGACGTGCGGAGATTGCAAGAAGACTGGGCGTGCACAGATCGACAATCAGCAGATATGTCGAGGACCTGTCGCAGCATATAGACATCTATGAAGACAACAGTCTCATCAAGATAAGGGAACCGGAGGACAGTTCTCCGCTCGAGCTCTCGGTGTATGAAACCCTGGCCTTCAATATGTCAGCCGAAGCCCTTGCCTCAAGCACCACGGTTCAGAACCCTCATCTGGCATCCGGACTGAGAAAGATAGCAATGAACATGCGCTCCTATGCGCCGAACGTATCGGACAATATCCTGAAGATGGCCGATACCATAGAAAGGAAGATAGCATCCACCGTCGTGGAGACATCATCCTACAATACCATACTGGAAGTGCTCATTGACTGCTGGGTATCGGGAAGGCTGGCAAAGATCACGAGCACAACACCGGGAAAGGAAGATGTCGAGATTGCCCCGTATTTCATCGGCTTCACTGAAGACAGCTCCGGACGCCGGCCCATGACAGTCACAGGAAGACTGAGACATACGAAGGACATAATCACGCTGAACATCACATCCGTCACCTCGGTGAAAATGCTCAACGAAACATACACCATACCCGACAACCTGAAGCCCTTCAACAGATATGAGGAAGCAGACTATGATGCTGTCGACATGATTCCCCTGGTGCTGAAGGTAAGGGAAAAAAGCGCCCTCAACTCTTTTACGCCGCTTAATCACGATAAACCCGTCATCACGGAGAACGGGGACGGCTCATTCACATGCTCCATCAGAATCGAGAACTCCATTGAACTCTTTCTGCGCCTTTTCCAGTGCGGGAAGAGCGTCGAGGTGCTGGCGCCGGAAAACATAAGGGAAAAATACATAGGTCTCATGAGCGGAATACTCTCAATTTACAGAAAATAGCTTCTGAAAGGACTGTTTCAATTCCGTGTCATAGAAAAACCGCTCCACATCCGGAGCGGTTCTGCTTTTTCAGACAGGTTCTGCTGAATCAGTATCCCTGCTGGCACATTGCATCGGCAACCTTCTTGAAGCCGGCGATGTTGGCACCCTTCACATAGTCGATGTAACCGTCCTTGCCTCTGCCTTCCCTGACACATGCAGCATGAATGTTCTTCATTATGCCGTGCAGTTTCTGGTCAACTTCCTCTGCGTCCCAGTTGTAGTGCATTGCGTTCTGGCTCATCTCAAGTCCCGATACGGCGACTCCGCCTGCGTTTGCAGCCTTGCCGGGAGCGAACGGGATCCTTGCCTTTCTGAATGCAGCGATTGCCTCCGGTGAACATCCCATATTACTTGTTTCAACGACATACTTCACGCCGTTTGCAATGAGCATTTCCGCATCCTCGCCTCTGAGTTCGTTCTGGAGGGCACACGGGAATGCCATGTCGACCTTGACTTCCCAGGGTTTGCGTCCGGGCACGAACTTTGCGCCGAACTTCTCCGCATAGGGAGCAACCACATCGTTGTTGGAAGCCCTGAGTTCAAGCATGTATGCAATCTTCTCCGGCGTATTGATACCCTCTTCATCCAGTACGTATCCGTCCGGTCCTGAAATCGTGACAACCTTTGCGCCAAGCTGTGCAGCCTTCGTAACGGCACCCCATGCAACATTTCCGAAACCGGAAACTGCAATTCTCTTGCCTTCGAAGGAATCACCATGTGCCTTGAGCATTTCGGAAGCAAAGTACATGGTTCCGAAACCGGTAGCTTCAGGTCTGATGAGGGAGCCTCCCCATCCCCATCCCTTTCCTGTCAGGACGCCGGTATTCTCATCCCTCAGTCTCTTGTACTGGCCGTACATATATCCGATTTCCCTTCCGCCGACGCCGAGGTCTCCTGCAGGAACGTCCGTATCAGGACCGATATACTTCTGGAGTTCGGTCATGAATGAACGGCAGAACCTCATGATTTCAGCGTCACTCTTTCCCTTTGGAGAGAAATCCGAACCGCCCTTGCCGCCGCCCATGGGAAGCGTTGTGAGGGAATTCTTGAAAATCTGCTCGAATCCCAGGAACTTGAGGGTGCCGAGAGTAACATTGGCATGGAATCTCAGGCCGCCCTTGTATGGTCCGATTGCATTGTTGAACTGCACCCTGTAACCTCTGTTCACCTGAAGCTCATGGTTATCATCCTCCCATTCAACCTTGAACTCGATGACTCTGTCGGGCTCTACGATTCTGTCAAGAATCTTGTTCTTCAGATACAGCGGATTTGAATTGACTGTGTCAATGACGGACTCGATGACTTCTCTTGCAGCCTGAATGAATTCCGGCTGTGCAGGGTTCTTCCTCTCGAGCTCTGCCATGAATGTATTAA
>CAVBWE010000138.1:0-5063 GCA_963598715.1 Sphaerochaetaceae bacterium
GAGCAGTGTATGCATGCCTTTACCTTTACGCCGTCAATGGGACATTTACGCTTCTCGAGCGGATTGCCGCACTCTATGACGGCTATGGTATGGTCACTCTGAAGGGAAATGAGTTCATAGGACGTAAAGATGCCGCCGGGGCCTGCTCCGATTATTACCGTGTCGTACTTCATAGTCTGATATTATCCTTTTTTGTCTCACGCTTGCAATAAAGCAGAGCGGAAGCAGAGGCCCAGATCACTGCGGCTGTACCGAGAAGGGAAACAAGGGTTACAAGAGACGTAAACGAGAACGAGGAGTAGACTGCACCGCCCAGAAGAGACCCCGATATCTGACCGGCTGTGATGAGTGCTTCATGAACAGCCATTCTGATGTGTCTTTTTCCGCCTCCGTATGCCGAATGATAAATTGACTCGTTGTAGCCGAGGGCAAAGACAGCCCCATAGAGTATGAAGAGAATGACGAATGAATAATATGATGTAGTGATTCTGAAGAGTATGGTTATAAATGAAAATGCAGAAAGCATCAGAATCACGGGCCATCTTCCCCTTGTCCAGAACGTGAACTTCTTCAGGATGATGAAGAATGCGGCAACAGAGAGGCCGCGGAAGAAAAGCAGCCGGCCTGTAACGGACGATGAAAAGCCCAGGACATCGAGTGCATATTGCGGGAAGACAACCATCACCATCGAATATCCAGTGTAAATGATGAATACTCCGAGCCAGGAGGAGAAGCGGACGGGAGACGGCGGAAGTGATGAGAGCTCATCGTCTTCCCTCATACTCCCTTTTTCCTCCTCTCCGGCCGTAAGAGCAATAAAAGCCGATAAAAGGAAAACCGCACCGTCAAGAAAGAAGGAAAGGGAATATGAAAAAGTGACAAGAAATCCCCCCAGGAGGGAAGAAAGCGCAGCAGCACCCGACCACGAGAAATTAAAGACGGCGAGGTTCTTCGTGAGCCTTTCGCCCGCGGCGTTCTGTGTAATCCACGTCTCCATGCTGGTCCAGATGAGCGACTGGAAGAGACCGTAGAGGAAAAGAACGGAGAATATCTGCAAAGGGGTCTTCATGAAGATAAAGGCAAAAATCATGAAGGACATTCCGAGAAGGGATGTCACGACCCTCGTCCTGAGATGAAGATGCGATATAACACGCGCGAAGAGAAGACAGCCGGAAAAGTAAACAACAGGTACGACTGACGAGAATGCTCCGATAAGAAACGGCGATAATCCCTTCTCTCTCAGATAGTAGACCAGGGTAAAGCTGAACTTGACAATCGAAAGCTGGGTGAGAAACGATACCAGTGCAAGTTTTCCTGTATTGTCCATTCCGCATTCCTCTCTCTCAGCATACATTCAAGCGACTGCATGATAGTGCTTATCCGGCGGCAGGACAAGATATTGAGAATGTCGCCCTTAACTGATAGAATTGCCGGGATGAACAATAACCTTTTCGCCAATCCCGTTTTCTGGTCCGCACTTGTGGCGATGGGAACGGCGCAGCTTGCAAAGTGCTTTGTGGAGGCAAGAATACAGCATCACTTTTCATTCCGCCCGTTTCTGACAAACGGCGGGATGCCTTCATCGCACTCGGCTTCCGTTGCGGCCCTGGCAAATGCGATAGGACTCACGGAAGGCTACGGCTCAACTGCATTCGTTTTCTCGCTGCTCTTTGCCTTCATCGTCTTCAATGATGCAACGAATGTCCGTCTTGAAACAGGCAAACAGGCCCAGACGCTCAACAGATGGTCGAAGGTTCTCAGCGACATGTTCAGCAAGGATGCCTTCCAGGAGGAACACCTCAAGACGCTCGTGGGCCATACGAAGCTTCAGGTACTCTGGGGAATAATAGTCGGCATAATAGTATCCACAATGATTTCAGTCTGGTTCATCTGATGGGAAGGAAAAAGAATGACACAGAGGAGAGGTTTGACGAATACTACTCCTCCATTTACAGGGAACGATGGCCGGATTTGAAGAAGGCACTCTCCGAGGAAAATCCCGTCAAGATATGTCCTCCCGGACTGAGCGGGACATACTACATGGATGCTTCATCGTATCTGACGGCATCTCTGCTGCCTCTTGAGAAAGATGACACGGTCCTTGACATGTGCGCAGCTCCGGGCGGGAAAACCCTCGTCATTGCAACTCATCTCTCGAAAAGGGGAAGGATTGTCGCAAACGACCGCTCCCCGGAGAGACGCAGGAGGATGAGGGATGTCTTTTCCTCCTGTCTCGGTCCTGATGCTCCCGAAATCCGGATAACCGGATACAACGCAGAGTCATGGGGACTCTACGAGAAGGAAATGTACGACTCCATACTTCTCGATGCGCCGTGCTCGAGTGAAAGGCACGTTATGTCGGACAGAAAATATCTTCTCCTCTGGTCACCCTCACGTCCGAAAAGACTCTGCCGGAGCCAGTATGCAATGCTTTCAAGCGCCCTCATGGCAGTAAGGAAAGGCGGCTACATCCTCTATTCCACATGCTCGATAAATCCCGGAGAAAACGAAGAGGTCATAGATAAGCTCATACAACGCCACGAAGACGAGGTCGAGATACTCGATACATGCGGAAAAACAGGCGGAGAGAAGCTTCTCTACGGCTCCATAATCCTTCCGGACAGAGCTCAGGGACGGGGGCCGATGTATTCGTGCCTCATAAGACGGAAGGAAAGCGATGAAAAATAAGGTTGCAATCACGGAGTGCCGGAATTATGACTACACGCTGATACTTGATGCACTGAAGCTTCTTGTCAGGAATACGGACTTTCCGGATGTAACGGGAAAATGCGTTCTCGTGAAACCGAACATCCTCTCGGACGCAAAGCCGGAAAGGAACATCACGACAAACCCCCTTGTCGTGAAGGCGGTTTTCGAAATACTGAAGGAGCACGGAGCGAGGAGGATCATATGCGGTGACTCTCCCGGTCTTCCGGGGTCCGGATTCCGGGGAGAGGGATGCGGGATATACAGCGTATGCCGTGAATGCGGAGCCGAATGGGTAGACTTCTCCTCATCTCCCGTCGAGAGAAGGCTCAAATGCGGAATAAGCGTCATGCAGACGCACTACGTTGAGGATGCGGATATCATCTTCTCCGTTTCAAAGATGAAGACCCATCAGCTCATGGGAGCGACGGGAGCAGTGAAGAACATGTTCGGTACTGTGCCCGGACTCAACAAGAGCCCGCTTCACCTCAAGGCGCCATCCCCTTCCTCATTTTCCCGCGTCATTCTCGATATATACGACATACACAGGCCGGAGTACTCGATTATGGATGCAGTCATAAGCATGGAGGGAGCAGGACCTGCAAACGGAACGCTTAGGCACACAGGCCTTCTTCTTGCCTCCTCGTCAGCCCTCGCCCTGGACAGGGCAGAAGCCGTCATCATGGGTTACCGCTGGCAGGACATTCCGATTCTGAGGGAAGCCGAAAGACGGGAGAAGGGATGCTCGGATTTGAGTTACACGCTCCAAAGGGCAGAAGATCTCGTAATAGGTGACTTCAGGCGCGTCAGGACGGAAAGGAAGGGACTAATCTCGTCCCTTTTGTTGCCCTATCTCATGCACGGCCGGGAGCGGAAACTCACTCACACGAGGCCCTGCCCCTCCTTCGATGATGAAAAGTGCAGAAGATGTCTCAAGTGCATAAGCATATGTCCTGCCGGTGCCCTCACTCTCAGCAATAATTCAATCACCATCAGCAGCGACAGATGCATACGCTGTTACTGCTGTCATGAGATGTGCCCGTTCTCGGCAATAAATGTCGGCAGAAGCTGATTGACCAACGTTTCCAGAAGTGAGAATCTACTCTTCGTGTCAATCAGTCTCGAATCACTTTTGAACCCCGAACAGGCAGAAGCGGCCTCCATAACGGAGGGGCCTCTCCTGATTATAGCCGGAGCCGGAAGCGGCAAGACGAGGATGATTACATACCGCATCGCATCCATGCTTGAAAAAGGCATAAAGGAAGAGAACATCCTGGCCCTCACATTCACGAACAAGGCGGCCAGGGAAATGCGGGAGAGGATATGTGAAATAACGGCCAGTTCTCTCAGGCACCTTACCGCCACGACATTTCATTCCTTCGGGCTGGGAATACTGAAGCAGTACATACACTACCTGGGATACCGGAACGACTTCACACTCTATGACGATTCGGACAATCTCTCGCTGGTGAAGAACTGCATCATCGCAAAAGGATATGACCTTTCATCATACAGTGCTTCCTCACTGAAGGCACACTTCTCCGCCTATAAGACGGAGCGTGAAGCACTTCCGGAAAAGACGAGCGCAGTCGGCGAAATATATCAGGAGTTCCTTCTCATGCAGAAGGCATGCAACGTCGTGGACTTCGACGATCTCATAGTCCTTCCGATACGTCTCTTTTCCGAACATCCGGAGATTCTCTCGGCTGTCCAGTCCCGTTACCGTTACATAATGGTTGACGAGTTCCAGGACACATCGCTCCAGCAGTACAGGCTTGTAAGCATGATTGCTTCCAGATACCGCAATATCGCAGTTGTAGGAGATGACGACCAGTCCATATATTCCTGGAGAGGCGCAAACTACAGGAACATAAGGTCATTCGAGGAGGACTTTCCGGAAAGAAGGGAATTCAGGCTCGAACACAACTACCGTTCGACAGGGAAAATACTCAATGCTGCAAATGCCATCATCGTCCACAACCGGGAGAGGAAGGAGAAGAAACTCTGGACGGACGGAATGGAAGGAGACTCCATCAGGATAAAGAACCTTCCTACGGGAGAAGAAGAGGCCGTATGGATATCTGTCGAGATACGGCGCCTCATGCGCGAGTACAGATATTCCTTCAGCGACTTTGCCGTCCTCGTGAGGACCAATACCCTTCTTTCCACTCTTGAGACAACTTTTCTCGAGCACAGGATTCCCGTTGCCGTTTCCGGAGGTTCTTCATTCTTTGACCGCAAGGAAGTAAGGGATATGCTGAGCTACCTGAAGGTGATTGTGAATCCCAGTGATGACAACTCGCTGCTGAGGATCATCAATACCCCGCGGCGCGCCATTGGAAGAACAACGATAGAGA
>CAVBWE010000139.1:0-10604 GCA_963598715.1 Sphaerochaetaceae bacterium
GCCGTAACAGGTTATACAGGGTACAGAACGCAAGCGAACAAGGACTCCCCCTTGAACTATCGTTCAAGAGTCGACGATTGGCTGTTTTCTATAGGATTTTTTTTGTTTTGAGTCTATCATTGCAGTATGGACAGTTCAGACAAGATTATCTATGTAAAACTTCCCGGGTCCTTCACTGCTGATCTCGGGACCTTTACCCTTAACCCGGATATACCTGTACCCTTTTCCGTTCCGGAAGGCAGAAAGAGCCTTGAGAAGAGCGATTACACGGTCGAGAACATGCTCAGCGGCCTCATAAGCGTCGTAGCCGAGGATGAGAAGAACAGCGCATTCAGCTACTACAGGGACCTTATTCTCGCCATTGATCCGTCGCTCTGTGAAAAGCTTGCCCAGGCAGCCGCAGTCAAGGAAAAGACCGGGGATTACGACTTTGCCCTCCTTCTCTCGAAGGCAGTATATCACATACATCCCGATCCCGCCTCTGCAATCAGCCTTGCCACAGTCTATTCCTATATGGCAGTTGATTCATCAAGGAAGGGAGAAGACAACAGGAAATACATAAAGGAAGCACGCTCGACGCTCCTCGGGGCCCTTGAAAGAAACGGAGAGAATGCCGACCTGCTCTATGAAATCGCATCCTTTGAAGCATTCTTTGCAAATCTTGAGGAAGCATCGGAATACGCAAGGCGTTTTCTTGCGGTTTCGGAAGAGGGAGAAAGAAAGGAAGAAATTAAAAAGCTTCTGAAGGACATCAGTTTCAAGCTCGACAACAGCAGGAAAATCGAGGAAGCCTATGATTTTCTTTCCCTCGGAGAGAGTGACAAGGCCCTTCCGGTTGCCGAGAGCTTCATAAAAAGCAACCCTGATGTCTGGAACGGATATTTTCTCCGCGGCTGGGCGCTTCGCATGAAAAAGGAATACGCCAGGGCTGAAAAGGACTTCCTGAAATGCATAGAACTGGGAGAAAGCAATGCGGAAATATACAATGAGCTGGCACTCTGCGAGCTTGCCGGGGGCAACAGGGAACTTGCCGTGCTGTATCTCGAAAGTGCCTATGACAGGGACGAGGAGAACATCACGGTCCTTTCAAACCTGAGTCTGCTCAGCCTCGAAGACGGTGCCTGGGACAAGGCCAGGGAATATCTTGAGAAGGCGAGATACATCTCGAAGGACGACAGCCTCGTAAATCACCTGATAAAGAAGTATGAGGAGACCACAGGAGAGAAGATACAGCAGATCATCCACGAGGAGATTGTCGAAAGCGAAGGGGGAAGGAACGGAGAAGACATAAAAGACCAGCTCTTCAGAAGTTTTGAGAAAGACGGAAACGAAGACGGTCATGTATGTGCTGAGAATGGTGACGGCGATGAAATTTGAGACAAGAAGTACGGAAGAGACAAGGGAAATCGGAAAAAGAATAGGAGAAAAACTCAGGAAGGGAGACGTCGTCTCCCTGCGGGGGTCCCTCGGAGCGGGCAAGACCGTGATAGCAAAGGCAATAGCGGAAGAGCTCGGCATAACGGAGGCAATCGTCAGCCCGACATTCACGATTGTCCAGGAGTATGACGGCAGGGAGAAGCTCTATCACCTGGATATCTACCGTCTCAGCGGTGAGGACGAATTCGAGTCAATGGGGGGAGAGGAATTTCTGTACCCCGACGGCATAACACTCATCGAGTGGTCCGAGAAGATCGACTCAATGCTTCCGGCCGGCACAATTTTCATCGGCATCACCATCAACGGCGACCTTTCAAGAACAATAGATATCGAGGGACTTGAGATATGAACATCATTGCAGTAGATACATCAACGAGTATTGTCTCCCTTGCCCTGAAAACGGACAGGGACTATGAAGAGAGGCTTATCGAAGGCTCCTTTTCTCCAAGCGAGAATCTTCTGGGCGAAATGAAGTCACTTCTGAAAAGAAGAGGAATGCGCCTTGATGAACTGGATCTTCTTGTGACGACAAAGGGACCGGGCTCCTTCACGGGACTGAGAATTGCCCTGTCGCTCCTCAAGGGAATATCTCTCGCGGCGGACATTCCGGTGGTGAGCATCCCTACCCTTTCCGTAATCGAGGAAAGTGTTTCAGCTCTCTGGAACGGCCCTGTACTCAGCGTAATCGACGCAAAGAAGAAGAGGTTCTATTACCGGATAACAGGCACGGACGGAAAAAGAACCGAGGACAGGGATGAAAGCCCGGAGAAAATCGCTTCGGAGATCTCTTCTCATGAGGGCATCCTCATCACAGGCCCGGATGCTTCTCAGTTCTACTCCATTCTCATGAAAACGGATCCCGGGGCAAAGGCAAAGCTTGATGAAACGGCTCCGCATAATCTTTCGCGTTTTCTCATAAGGCTCGGTGAGGAGAAATATCTAAGGGACGGAGCTGACGACATAGGAGAAGGCCCGGTCTATATACGGCGCAGTGACGCCGAGGAAATGCTGATTGAAAAGACAGCAGAGGCCGGAAATGGAAACTGATATCCTCGTCATCGGCTCAGGTCCTGCAGGAATGAGTGCCTCCCAGTATGCGGCAAGAAGCGGCCACTCTACCCTCGTAATAGATCCCATGGGTCCGGGAGGACAGCTTCTCTATATAAACGAGATAGAGAATTATCCCGGATCCCAGCCACTGAGCGGCTACATGCTCTCGGAGATGATGGAAAATCAGTGCTCGGCCTTCGGTGTCACAATTGAATATATGAGGGCACTCTCCATAAGAAAGGAAGGTAATCTCTTTCATACCGCAACAGATGATGAAGAGATTGTCTCGAAGGCAGTGATCCTTGCAACAGGCTGCACGCACAGGACTCTCGGCGTAAAGGGAGAGAAGGAATATACGGGAAAAGGCGTAAGTTACTGTGCAACCTGTGACGGACCTTTCTTCAGGGGTAAGAGGGTTGTCGTCGCCGGAGGGGGAGATACTGCCCTCACGGATGCCCTCTACCTCTCGAAAATGGCCGGGGAAGTTACCGTAATTCACAGAAGAGATAAATTCCGTGCACAGAAGGCGCTTGTAGACAGAATCCGTGAAACGGGAAACATCTCGACTCTTCTTCCGGATACGATACGCGAGATAGAGGGAGACGGGAAGGAAGTAAAGGCCGTCATCCTCGAAAGCGGCAGGAAAGTGGAATGCGAAGGTGTTTTCGTCTTTGTAGGCCTTGATCCCTCATCAAGTCCGGAGTGCGAAGGAGTTGAAAGGGAAAACGGCTTCATAAGGACAGACGAAGGCGGAAGAACGAGCCTCAGCGGAGTTTTTGCTGCAGGGGACATCACGACAACATCATTCCGGCAGGTCGTTACGGCCGCTGCCGACGGCGCAAGGGCAGCACACAGCGCAGACGAATACATCTCCTCTCTCTTCTGAAAGGTTCCTCAGCGCCCGGATGTGCGGCTGCAGATACCGTCTTGCCGGGCTTTCCTGCAGAAGGAAACCGGACCGGAGCAGCGCGCTGAAAGCATGTCTTTTCCTCCGCCGGGGCAGAAGTGCACCGGTCAGTATGATGCGGACGAAACAAAAAACCGATTTTCTCATTTTTGACTTGCCCGCGGCCGCAATGAGGAAAGATAATGGTAGGCATGAACATACTGATGGTGACAAGTGAAACGGTTCCTTTCTCGAAATCAGGGGGACTGGCAGATGTTGTAGGTGCCCTTTCTGAGGCACTTTCCTCAAATGGACATAAAGTGACTGTATTCATGCCGCTCTATTCCTTCATAGACCGCAGCGGCTTCAGGAAATCACTATCCTACCAGATTCCGTGCCTCGGAGGAAACGAGAAGGCCGAAGTCTACGAAACCGAACTCAACGGAGTCACGTATCTGGGACTATCGCATCCGTATTTCACGCTCCGCAAGGGAATATACGGAGACTCATCCTTCACGCCCTACAGTGACAACTGCCCGAGGTTCATGTTCTTCTCGAAGGCATGCGCACTCTACTGTGCCGCAAAGGGCGATGATATCGACATAGTGCACTGCCATGACTGGACGACGGGCTTTGTCCCCCACTACCTCAGATACTTCAGGATTCCGAAGAAGACTGTCTTCACGATTCATAACCTTGAATACCAGGGAGTATTTCCGCTTCTCGATGCTGTCGTTTCATCCTCGGTGATACCTGAAGAAGCAAGGAAGAACGGAAAAATCAACATGATGGCGCTTGCACTCAGGACCTCCGACAGGATCACGACGGTTTCCCCGACGTATTCACGGGAGATTCTCACGACACACTTCGGAGCCGGCCTCGAGGATATCCTCAAGCTCAGGGAAAGCGATACTTCCGGCATTCTCAACGGAATCGACACCAGGGAATGGAACAGTGCCTCGGACCCGCTTATCCCATCCCGCTTCTGCCCCGGAGACATGGAAGGGAAAAACACATGCCGTAAGAGCGTTCAGGAGACATTCGGCCTTCCCCTGAGGGACGATGTTCCCCTCATTGCGCTCATATCACGTCTTGCCTCCCAGAAAGGATTCGACACGCTGCTTCTCGAGGGAGAGGTGTGTGCCCTTGAAAGGATACTTGAAAAGGGAAACGTACAGGTTGCAGTCATCGGAACGGGTGACAGCAGATACATCTCGGTCCTGAGCTTCCTGATGCAGAAATATGATAACCTTTCAGTGAAGATTGTCTTCTCGAAGGAGCTGTCGCACCTTCTTGAAGCCGGCGCAGACTTCTTCCTGATGCCTTCCGTCTATGAGCCGTGCGGCCTCAATCAGATGTATTCCCTCGTCTACGGAACGCTTCCGATAGTACATGAAACGGGAGGGCTCAAGGATACCGTGAAGGACTTCTCCGAGAAAGACGGCAACGGGATAAGCTTTGCATCCCTCAGCGCGGAAAACATCGTAAATGCCGTCGACAGGGCAGTTGCACTCTACAGGGACAGGGAAGAATTCGAAAAGGTAAGGGAAAAGGCCATGAAAGGAGATTATTCATGGGCGCATTCAGCCGTGGAGTACCAGAGGCTCTATGAGGAACTCATTCAAGACCGTAAGAAGAAAAAAGCTTAACTTAAAAAAACAAAGAAAAAGGATACAATAGTTAAAAAAGGAGTCTTATCTATGACACTTAACAACAAGAAAGTAGTCGCAATTATTCTCGGAGGAGGAAGAGGAACAAGACTTTATCCCCTTACGATGGACAGATCCAAGCCGGCTGTACCTTTTGCAGGCAAATACCGCCTTGTCGACATTCCGATTTCAAACTGCATCAACAGCAACATCAGGCAGATTTATGTCCTGACCCAGTTCAACAGCGCATCACTGCACAACCATATCTCGTCAACATACAACTTTGATGCATTCTCCGGCGGATTCGTTGAAATCCTGGCAGCAGAGCAGACATACGCATCGGAATCATGGTATCAGGGAACTGCAGATGCCGTAAGAAAGAACCTCAAGCATTTCAGGGACCAGAATGCCGATTACTACATAATCCTCTCCGGAGACCAGCTCTACAGGATGGACTTCAACAAGATGCTCGAACGCCATATCAGTACAGGCGCCACACTCACGATTGCAGGAAAGCCCATCAGCAGGAGCGAGGCAACGGGACTGGGCATAATGGGATGCGACGAGAAGGGAATGATCAGGAAATTCTTCGAGAAACCTGCAAAGGATGCAGACATCACAGACTACATCGTTCCGGAGTCAACGCTTCTCGATCAGCTCGGAGAGAAGAGAACGGAGAAGAATGAATACATCGCCTCGATGGGAATCTACATCTTCAATGCAAAGGAAATGGAGACGGCACTCAACAACGACAAGACCGACTTCGGAAAGGAAATCATTCCCGACATCATCAAGTACAAGCCGGTTGCTTCCTACCTCTTTGATGACTACTGGGAGGACATCGGAACCGTCAAGGCATTCTATGAAGCAAACCTCAACCTTGCATCCGATATGCCTTCATTCAACTTCTATGATGAGGAGATGCCGATTTACACACACCGCAGACACCTTCCCGCAACAAAGGCCAATTTCTGCAACATCTCCAACTCCCTCACAAGCGAAGGCTCCATCATCACCAATGCCTACATCGTGAACTCCATCATCGGCGTCAGAACATTCATCGAGGCCGGTGCTTCCCTTGACGGCGTATACACAATGGGGGCCTCCCGCTATGAAACGGATGAGGAAAAGGCGGACAACGCAAGAAAGGGCATACCGAACATGGGTATCGGAAGGGCAACGATCATAAAGAGGGCCATCATCGACCAGAATGTCAGAATCGGAGCCAACTGCCGCATCGGAATCGACAACATCAAGAGACCTGAAGGTGATTTCGAGATGTACTCTGTCCATGACGGGATTATCGTCATCAACAAGAACGCAATCATCCCTGACGGTACGGTAATCTGAGAAGACGGCAGAAACTGAAAGCTCCGGAACTTTCTCCGGGGCTTTTTTCCTCTCTTCAAGTTAGCTGTTGCGGTTTTGCATTCAAGCTACTAAAATTACAGCTGTATGGAGAGCACCTGAGATGTCGGTCCGGCCATGCCGTGTCTCCTGTCTCCATCCATATTTCTCCAGAGAGAAACGGCGGGGGTAACTGTAAAGATGGATTATGAGCTGCTGAAGAACACAAGGCTTTTCAAGGACCTGGATGAACCGCAGATTGCCGACATATGCACACTGTCCGACATGCGCGTCCTGACGGCAGAAAAGAACACATTCATCCTCAAGGAAGGGGAAGAGACCAGAAATGCCGGCTATATGCTTACCGGCAGTGCCCTCTCCTATCAGGAAGACTTCTCCGCAGGTTTCAGAAACGTTGTGGCATCTGTTGATGAAGGCTGCATTTTCGCCCTTCCTTCTTCCCTTCTCAGAACTCCGTATCCTTTCAGTCTGTATACACGTGAGGACTGCACTTATCTTTCGTTTGATGCATCCCGGCTGTATCAGACCCAGTCTTCATCGCGCCAGGGCTACATCCTTCTCTTTCTGAACAATCTTCTTCTCCTCTCGGCATCCGACACCCATGTTCTCTACGACAAGATCTCATGCATGACACAGAGGACGACAAAAGCGCGTCTCATGGCGTATCTGACGTCAAAGTGCAGGAGAGAGAATTCCCGGACCATATCAATAGATTTCAACCGGCAGATGCTGGCTGATTACCTGGGAGTGGACAGGGCGGCAATGACGGTAGTCCTTACCGAGCTGATGAACGAAGGATACATCAATTTCAACAAGAATGACTTCACACTCTCCCAGTCCGCACTTGAGGACTTCTGAGGTAAAAAAGGATACATGGCAAGAAAAATCCTGACTCTCCTGCTGCTTCTGGTACTTCTGACTTCCTGTACGTCAATCAGGAATGAAATTGCAAGAAGGCGTCTCGGGGTAACACGGGAGGAACTGGAAGAGCTCAAGAAGACAGCCGACCCGGATGTCGTTCTTACCGACAGCTCAGCGCTGATGGTGAAGGCAATGCACATCTACGCAGATGAGAACGGAATGTTCAGCATGGACACGGAGAACATTCCGCTTACAGGGGAAAGAAAGGTAATCGAGGTTGAGCTCCCCTCATGCGTGCTCTGGATTTCATACCCCGAAGAATACGATGCCGAAAAACCTCTTCCCGTAATCTTCTTCACCCACGGCGGGGCATATGTCCAGATGGGCTATAAGTCCTATCAGGAGCTTCTCGGAACAATTGCAGACAGAACAGGCTGCGTCGTATTCTGTCCCGACTACTCTCTGAGTCCCGAGGAGAAGTTTCCAAGGGCAGTCGAAGATGTGTGGGAAGCATACGGATATCTTCTTTCGCACGCAGAGGATTACAGAGCAGACACTTCCAGGATCATACTGATGGGAGACAGCGCCGGCGGGAACTTCGCAGCAGGGCTTGCAATACGGATAAAGGAAGAGAAGGTCAGGGAGCCGAGGGGAGTAATCCTCATGTATCCCAGTCTTCTGGTCTATCCTCTTCTCCTTCCTTCCCACCTTCTCTTCGGAGGCTTCGACGGCAGGCCGGCCATGATCAGTTTGAAAGTCATGGAGCACTCGATTGAAAGCTACCTCGAAAAGCCGGAAGACGGACTCAGAAAATATGCTTCTCCCCTCCTGATGCTTGAAGGTGCAGTCAGCACGGGGAAAGTAAGGAACATCTTCAGCGGGTGTGCAGTCGAAACCGATGAGAACGGAAGGTTCATACTTCCCGATCATCTCATAATACTTGCCGAAGCTGACAGCCTGAGGGATGAAGGCATGATGTACCACGCCTCCCTCACTGCCCTCGGCACATCCTCCACCCTTTCCGTATATAAGGGAACGGTACACGGTTTTGTCCAGTTGCATCAGTTCATAGATGAAGGGGAAAAGGCGATAGGTGAGGCTGTCTCCTTCATACGTGAACACACGAAAGAAGATAATCCCTTATAACCGAATCGGACTCTCCGAAGTCAAGAGCCTTCATTTCCTCCCTGCTTACCCACTTCACCCTCTCGTGGACATTGAGGGAAGGAGAGGAAGAATCACCCTTGAGGGATACAAGGAAGCAGTACAGCGTGTAGTGAACCCCCTTGTTCGTGAATGTGGTACTTACAAGGAAGTCCCCCACTTCGATTTCAAGCGAAACCTCCTCCATCCATTCACGCTTCAAAGTCTCCTCGAGCGATTCGCCGTAGCGCCTCTTTCCTCCTATGAATTCCCACTTCAGGGAAAGCGGCCCGCCTTTTTTTCTCTGCGCAACAAGGTATCTTCCATCGCTGACAAGAACACCGGCTGTGGTATCTCTTTCACTCATACATCACCCCTCTATATAAGAACAAACGACGGCAGAAGAAAATGAAGCAATGCCGTAAGAAGCGAAATGCGTGCCAGTACAATCCTCCGCCCCGCGCGAGATGCATCAAGATATTCCGTCCTTCCGTCCTTCTCCCTTCTTCTTATCGTTATATAGAAATACAGCGTATTGTAAAGCACGACCAGTGACGGGATGAGGTCCCCCAGGATCATCGGCCCGGGATATGACGGAAAGAAAAGAAGCAGGAGCGACGTAAGGCACCCCGTCAGAAAGAAAAGATTCAGGAATCTCCGGTTTCTCTCAAGTTCATCCATGAACCTCAGCATGAATGCAAGCTCCGTCCGGTATTGTCCCTGATAATACATGAGACAGGATAGAATCAAAAGGAAAACAGAAAGGAAATAAGCCTGTATCAACGTTTTCTCCCCATCACTTCAATCAGTGTTTCGGCTGAATAGAAGCCGTATGACACCCGGGCTTCCCTTCCGCTCATCTGATGAAGCAGTACTGCCTGAACTGCACTCTCAAGCGGACTGAGCCCGTATGCAAGAAGAGCCCCGGTTATTCCCGAAAGAACATCTCCGGAACCTGCAACACCCAGTGACGGTTCTCCTCCGGCAGCGACAAAAAGGGAAGTGCCGTCACTTATCAGGACGGACGGACCCTTTAGCACGATGACACCCCCCAGGCGGAGAGAAGCCTCCTTTACCGCCTCATATACGTCGTCTTCCTCTATCATGAGTATTCTTCTGAGGGTCCTGAACTCTCCGATGTGTGGAGTCACCACAGCCCGGGATGAGAGATTCTCCTTTCCAAGAAGCTTTATCGCATCCGCATCGACCACGTAGTTGAGGCCGCTGGCCATAATTCTTTCCAGGAGTTTTCTGTCCCCATCATCCCACCCGGGACCGGCTACATAGCTGTCTGCCCCGGCTATATCACCGGTACACATGATTGACGGCCAGGACGAAAGGACTGCACTCCTCACTTCCGGCGTTGAGATGACGCTCACCTTTCCGCTTCCCGCATGAAACGCGGCAAGAGACGAAAGAATGGCGGCTCCCGGATAACGGGATGAACCGGCAGCCACGATGACGTGTCCCCTCGTATTCTTGTAATCAGAAGGAGAAAGGGAAAGCGGAATGTAATCGGAGTCTTCGAGAAGCCAGCTGTTTTCACTGCATATTTCAGAAGCGGGGAATCCCGGATTGAAACATGTTATCCTTCCGCATTTTCCCCTGTTTTCAGGATAGTACATCTCCCTCTTGTGGCACATGAAGGTAACGGTCAGGTCAGCTTCAACGAGAAAGCCGGACGGAACATCAAGTGAAATCACGAAGGACGAAGACGAATTAATCCGTTTTATGAGTGAAAGCGTCCTCTCATCTGTGATTTTCCGGCAGTTCACGCCGAAAAGACCGTCAACTATTATATCGGATTCCACCGGTGAAGTGACAAAAAGGGATGAAGGAAGAGCGCTGCGGCGCTTCATGTTCTCACTGTTACCGTCCTCATAGTGGCAGTATATCCTCACGGATGAAGCATCGCCGAGAACAAGTTCCGCCAGGGCAAGTGCATCACTTCCGTTATTGCCTTTTCCCGTAACGAAGAGGACACTCCGGCCTGAAAAGAGATGACGGCACTCCTCATATGCTCCGAGTGCTGCATTAGTCACCAGCGATGACTCATCAAGCGAATATTTTTCAATGAGAGTCCTGTCGAGAGACGAGGCTTCCTGAAGGGATAGAAGTGGTAACATGGGAAAAGTTTAGCCTTTGACGGAAGTTTTGTCTTGAAAAAATCACCGTCATATCATAAATTCTAGCTGTCTAGGGGTGGCGAT
>CAVBWE010000140.1:0-4275 GCA_963598715.1 Sphaerochaetaceae bacterium
CTTGAGGAGAGACAGAGCAGAACTCCCTGTCCCGACAGTGATATCACAACGGCACCGAGAAAGAAGGTTATGAGATAGAGCCCGAGGAAGCCGCATATCGAAGATACGACTTCCGCCGAATATGTGTCGTTGCCGATTTTTATTGCCGAAACCGAATTCGGATGCAGCCTCTTCTTTATCGATGAAATCCCGACCTTGATGATGGTTGCGATTCTGATGACCTTGACTCCTCCGCTTGCCGATCCCGCGCAGCCGCCGATGAACGAGAGCACAAAGAGTATGAGCTGGCTGAACATGGGCCATGTTGCTATGTCGGATGAGAAGAAACCGGTTGTAGTGATGAATGAAATCACATGGAAGAAGCCCTGCCTGAGTGAAGTGGAGATGCTCATTCCCGTGCGGAAGAAGAGATTGACGGCAATGGCGAGCGATGCGATAAGCACTATCCTGTAGTAAAGCCTGAATTCACCGTCTTCAACAGCCTTCCTGACATGACCCTTCAGAATCTTGAAGTAGATTGCGAAGTTTGCACCTGAAAGGAACATGAAAACCGTGCAGACCCATTCGACATATTCCGACTGATACGAAAGGATGGAGTAGTTCGTCGGTGAGAAACCTGCTGCCCCCATCGTTCCGAATGTCAGCGTCATCGAGTTGAAGAGGTCAAGTCCTCCTATGAGAAGCAGAACTGTCTGAAGTAGCGAGAGACCCAGGTATATAAGCCACAATGCAAGTGCCGTGTGCCTGATTTTCGGGGTAAGCTTATCCTTTGTCGGTCCGACGGATTCCGCTCCGACAAGGACTGCGCCGTTTACGCCGAAGGCCGGAAGGATGGCTACGAAGAGGACGACGATTCCCATACCTCCGATCCAGTTCGTCATGTTGCGCCAGAAGAGAAGGGATTTCGGAAGTGATTCGATATCACCCAGGCATGTTGCTCCTGTCGTCGTAAAGCCGCTCATTATTTCGAAGTAGCAGCCGGCAAAGCTGCTGTAGGCATGACAGAGGTAGAGCGGGATGGCCCCGAAGAACGAGATCGAGACCCACACAAGCGTGACGAAGAGATAGCTTTCCTTCGGTCCTATCAGGAGATCCCCCCTCCTCTTCCATCCCGGAAAGATGAGAAGGATACTTGTGGTGAGCATCATTGCTATTGTAACGCGGAATGCCCTGAGGCTTTCCTCCTCGCCTGCAAAGAAAGCGATTGCCGCGGGAAGCAGCATTAAAAGCGAAACGAGTATGAATATGCACCCCAGGAGCCTTCTCACCGAATGGAAATTGATGTTCATTGAAAGATCCCCATGACCTTGTCATAGTTTGAGTGTGCACATGCTACAAGCACCGTGTCGCCTGTGGTGAAGACGTAGCTGCCGTCGGGAACGAAGCTTTCGCTGTTATGGCTTCGCTTTACACCTGCAATGATGCATTTTCCCCTGAGATCGACTTCCATCAGCTTCTTTCCCAGATACTGGAACTTCTGGTCCAGTACATATTCATATACTTCCAGTTCTCCGTTGAATATCGTATGAAGCGTCACGACCTTTTCACCTCTGAGGAACTTCATTATTGCGTCGACTGTGGACTCCGTGGTGCTTATTGCCGCATCGATGTCCATGTTTGCCGCAAACTGGACGTAGTTGGGATTCGTCTTGAGCAGTGCCATCGATTTCTTGGTGCCGATGCGTTTTGCATAGGAAGCCGTAATGATGTTGAGTTCATCGTTTTCGGTGACTGAAATCATGAGGTCGGACCGGCTTATCCTTTCGTCTTCCCATATGTTTTCATCCGTTATCGATTCATTTATCGTAAGGATTTCCGGAAAATCCTCTGCAAACTCCCTGCATCTTTCGCTGCTCTTCTCGACCAGGGTCATTCTCCTGAGCATGCTCTTCCTGAGGCTGGAGAACATGTACCTTGAGATTCTTGTACCGCCGACCGTGATTATCCGTCTGAGCCTTATGCCTCCCCTGTCACCCGAGAGGGCCCTGTAGATATCCTCGCTGTCTTCGTCTCCCGCCATCACCGCAAGTTCATCTCCTTCCTTCAGTATGGTGTTGCCGCTTGGAGTGAGGACGGTGTTTGCACGCCTCAAGCCTATGATGATGTATTCGCCCCTGAGACTTCTCTTCATCTCGATCAGGGTCTTTCCGACGAACGGGGAAGACCCTGCGAGGACCTTTCTGAAGAGTATGAATGCTGCATCTTCAAATGATATCACATCGGAAAAGAGACCGGACTTCAGTACGGCGGTCATTCTCTTCGCCGCCTCTTCCTCTGGGTTTACGATATGGTCGATGCCGAGAATTCTTTTTCCTGCCGCACTGCCGGTTCCAAGATACGATATTCCCCTTATTGCCGCTATTGTCATGGCATCCGGGAAATTTGAGGCCGCTATGCCGCATGCAACGAGATTCACCTCGTCACTGTCCGTCACGGCGATTACGGCAGAGGCCTCTTCGGCACCGGCCTCTTTCAGCACATCTATGTCCGTTGCGCTTCCGCAGACGGAAAGGCAGTCAAGCTTTCCCGCCACAAGACGGCAGCGTGATGCATCGGTGTCGACGATGACTACCGACTTCTTTTCCTGTATCAGGTGCTTGGCAAGACGGATTCCGCGTCTTCCTGCACCCAGTATTATGATGTTCATACCTGCTATATTCTCTCTCAAAGGGAAAGGAAATGCAATTACAGGAGGTGAAGAGGGATTACGGTCACACTTTGCTTACTTATCCACGACCGGAAACGGCTTATGTGCTTGATGTTTTCCGCCCTTTCTGTGTAAAAGTACCGCTATGGAAAATGATGCATATGAAGCTTTTCTGTCCACGACGGAGACGGGAAGGAGAATAAGGGACATTCTTGATGCCTACGACAGGCTTGAAGAGATGCAGGAGAGGTTTGTATATGATTTCTCCGTTTCCTGCACCTCCGGATGCGGAGAGTGCTGCCGCCGCTATGTTCCGTTTCTTGCCGAAAATGAAGCGGACGCCGCAGCATATCTTATCATCAGGGACGGACGCGATGACGAGATACTTTCCCTTCTTCTTTCTTCGGACCGTTCATCTCCGGTCTGTCCTCTCTATGATGCGGGAAGGGAGTTTCACTGCCGCTGTTACAGCGGTCGGAGCCTGGTATGCCGGCTCTTCGGCTTCTCGGCAGTCCTGGACAAGAGGGGAAAGCCCTGCTACAGCGGCTGCAGGTGGAAAAAGGAAGAACGGAAGCTGACGCAGGATGAACTTGAAGGGAAAATGGAGGATGTTCCCGTAATGAGCATCTGGGGAGAAGCGCTCCGGGGGGAGGGCGAGACGATATATGTGTCTCTTCCAAAGGCAATCGGCAAAATAAGGCTTCTTCTTTCATATTCTTCCTCCTTTCCTGCATAATGGGGCCATGACAATCGAAAGAATCACGAGAGTAAAGGCAGAAAGTCTTGTTCTGCAGATGCGGGGGCTGGGGGCTGTGCTGCCCCTTCTAGGGGAGAACGCAGAGTTCTATCTGATTTGTGAAGACTCGTTCCTCTGTGTTGACTTCACACTGGCCGTTGTCGAGGACGGAGAAATCACATACATAAGCCGTGAGGACAGGAGAGGGGACCTTGAGGTCTTCCTGGGTCAGAGTGACACACTTTCTGTCTGACAGCGTCTTTCCGGTGACATTTTTGACACAGGTGGGGAAGAAAAATCACAGGTGTGTCAGAATGAAACAGAATTATATGCATTTCATAGTGTGGCGCATTTAATGTAATTACTTGCATTATAATAAAATACATAAAATTGGCACGCTTATTTCATTATCTTAGATGCAGCAGAAAAAGCTGAAAGGAGATAAAAAAATGAAATACTACATCAATAGAACAAACCCGGCACTGAGCGGAATCGACTCTTTATTCAATGACATGTTCGAAGGCAACTACTATTCGGCAAAGGTTCCGTCAGTGGATGTCTATGAAACACCTTCAAGCTATGAAATCGAGGCTGAAGTTGCAGGTTATGACGAGAAGGACATCTCGGTGGCAGTCGAGAAGCATGTGCTGACAATCGCTTCCACAAAGGAGCTGAGAAAGGCAAACGAGGAAGAGAAGAACGAGGAGAAGAAGGAAGAGAGGCACTACCTCATCAGGGAAATCCTGAGACCCCAGTTCTCACGTTCCTTCACACTTCCCGAGGATGTCGATGAAGAGAACATCAAGGGCGAGACAAAGGATGGTATCCTCAAGGTTTCGCTTCCCAAGACACAGCAGTCCCAGAGAGGAAGAATCGAAGTTAAAATCAACTG
>CAVBWE010000141.1:0-12990 GCA_963598715.1 Sphaerochaetaceae bacterium
TGCCTGAGAGATACCCTCGAACCTGATCCGGATAATGCCGGCGTAGGGAACGACACCATATTTCTTTGAATTATTCCCGTTAGACAGAATAAACTATGGAGGCTTTCAATGAAAAAGCTGCTTTCTGTCGCTGTGGCACTCATGTGTGCCCTCACGCTCTTCTCTTCTCCGGTAAAGGAAAATACGGAGAATGAAGAAACACTTACGGTCTATGCCTATGACACCTTCTGCTCCGAATGGGGAAGTGCTTCGTCAGTCATTCCTCTTTTTGAGGAAAAGACCGGGATCAGGGTAAACCTCGTATCTGCAGGATCTTCTTCCGAGATGATCAGCAAGATTCTCCTCGAAGGCGGGAATACGCACTGCGATGTGGTCATGGGAATCTCTGACGACATGGCCGGAAGAATAGAAGAGAGCCTTTCTCCCTTCGACACTCCCCTTCTTGAGAAAATCGACGGAAGACTGAAATTCGACAGCACAAACAGGCTACTTCCCTTCGACTGGGGAACATTCGCCTTTGTTTTCGACACGGAAAGCGGCATCAGGGAACCCGAAAGTCTTGAAGACCTCACAAAAGACGAGTACAGGGGAAAGGTCATTCTCATCGACCCAAGGACAAGCAGCGTAGGACTGGGTCTTCTTCTCTGGACATACAACGTTCTCGGGGACGGATGGCTTGACTGGTGGAAGACGATGAGTGACAACTGCCTTGTCATGGCTTCCGGCTGGTCATCGGCATACGGCCTCTTCACGGAAGGCGAGGCACCAATTGTAATCAGCTACACGACAAGTCCCGTCTACCATGTCATGAACGAGAACACCACCAGATACAAGGCCCTCATCTTCAGTGAAGGTCATGAGGCGACAGTGGAGGGAATAGGAATAATGAAGAACACGGAGCACCGCAGTGAAGCGGAAAAGTTTGTATCTTTCATCCTTACGGAGGCACAGGGAGATCTTGCAACGGCAAACTCGATGTATCCCGTTCTTCCTGAAACTGTCCTCCCCGAGGCGTATGCCTATGCTCCTGTTCCTGAAAAGTATTACACATCACAGGGTACGGATATATCTTCTCTTCTTGCCTCATGGACCTCTTTGATAGCACAATAATGGTATGAAAGGGAAAAACAGATTCTATTTTCTGATTGCACTGCCGTCTCTGATACTGACGGCTCTGCTCTTTGTTTTTCCCCTTGCGGAAATGATGAGACGCTCCCTTACGGCAGACGGGGCATTCATGGAGACGGTAACTTCCCCATATACAGTGCGTCTCTTCGCCTTCACATTACTGCAGGCTCTTGCAAGCGCAGCGGTATCCGTCATTCTTGCATTTCCGTTCGCTTTCTTCTTCTCCTCTTATTCATTTCCGGGAAGACGGCTTGTAATGGCGATATCAGACAGTACATTCGTCCTTCCCTCGATAATAGTGGTTCTTGCCTTCGTAATCTGGTACGGCAACAACGGAATACTCAATTCCATTCTGTCCTCACTCTCCGGCGGCAGGATAAAAGTCAGCATACTCTATTCATTTCCTGCCGTGATACTTGCCCATGTGTACCTGAACTTCCCCCTTGCCTTCTCGCTTCTCACTTCCGCACTTCTCGAAAACGGGAAAAAGGATGAAACTGCAGCAGGATTCCTGGGGAGGAAAAAAGCATTTGTCTTCTTCAGTGTAACGCTTCCGAAAATAAGGGGTACGATAAAGCAGACCCTTCTCATGATATTCCTCTTCTGCTTCCCGTCATTTCTGATTGTCATGACAATCGGAGGAAGCCCGAAGTATTACACCGTGGAAGCGGAGATATACAGGAGGGCCTACGTGGACGGCAGTCTTTCCTCCGCATCCTCGCTCTCCCTTGTTTCATTTCTCTTTCTTTCGCTCCTTACCCTTCTCACAGGCTGGGGAAAGAGAGAGACGAAGAACAGAAAAAAGGGAGGCGTACTCAAAAGGGCTCACGGAAAGACGCTCATTCTTGCCTTTCTTCTCTCCCTCCTGATTCTCCTTTTCATACTTCCTCCGCTTCTCTCGGTCTGTCACAGGGCGTTCTTCACGAGAGACGGAGTCTTTACGCTGAAGGCCTGGCAAAAGATTCTGGAAGACCCGGCCGCAGGACGGAAAGCGCTTCTTTCATCCCTTGTCATCGCCCTTCTTTCCTCCCTGACAGCCACCAGGATGGCTTCATCCCTCGCCGTCTCGTCTGCCGTCCGGAAGAGCCGGCTGATTCCCCTTCTCACGTCGCTTCCCCTCCTCACCGGTTCCGTCACCCTCGGCCTCGGCTTTTCGCTTCTTTCGTCACTTATCAACATAAAAGGAGAGCTTTTGTCCTTCATCCTCACCCTTCTTGCACATACGGCCGTCGTCCTCCCTTTTGCACTCAGAACCATGCTTCCCGGAGCACGTGTCCTGACGCCTTCCCTTCTCAGCTCTTCGCTCTCACTCTCACACTCAAGATGGAAAAGCTATCTTAAGGTCGAGAAGCCCCTTCTGAGAAGATACAGGCTGAAGGCATGGGCGTTTGCGTTTGCACTTTCACTGGGAGAGACGAATGCGACCCTCGCCCTGGGAAACGGAAGGGTTGTAACCCTTCCCGTTCTCATCTATACGATGATTCAGCAGTACAACTATCAGGGAGCATCGGCTCTGAGCATGATAGTGCTTTTTCTATCCCTTTCTGTATTTGCACTCTCGGAACAAGGAGGTGACAGAGATGAGCTGTCTTGAAGCGAAGAACATAAGGAAGAACTATGGAGACTTTACCCTTGATGTTTCCCTTAAAGTGGAAAAGGGAGAAATAGTGTGTCTTCTCGGTCCTTCCGGAAGCGGAAAGTCAACACTTCTTTCGATTCTCGGAGGAATTGAGGAAAGCGACAGCGGAAGCATAATTCTCGATGGAGAGGACATAACGCACCTTCCGCTGGAGAAGAGAGGCATCGGCTTTGTCTTCCAGGACTATACTCTCTTTTCCTCAATGAATGCGGAAAGAAACATCACCTACGGCATGAAGACGAAAAAGAGGGATGAGAGAAGAAAGCTTGTAAAGAAACTTCTAAATCTTGTGGAACTCGACGGTTACGAGAAGAGGAAGGTCGACTCGCTAAGCGGTGGAGAAGCGCAGCGCATCGCCCTCATACGAGCTCTTGCCTCGGAGCCGGGAATACTCTTTCTTGATGAACCGCTTTCTTCTCTTGATGCTCCGATGAGAAAGAAGCTGGGAGCAAAGATACGCGAAATCCATGAAGTGCTGGGAACGACAATGCTCTATGTGACACATGACAGGGAGGAAGCGTTCGCCATCGCAGACAGGATAATGATCATGAAGGACGGAAGGATAGACAGTACAGGCACGCCGGAAGAAGTATATGACAATCCCTCGACTCTCTTCAGTGCATTCTTCACGGGGGACGGAACCGCACTTCCCTTCTCCCTTCTCTATGAAGGCGGGGACAGTACAAGGCACCTCTTCTTCCGTCCCGAAAACGTCACCATCAGCGAAGAGCCGCTCAGCACGGGACTCTATCCGAACCATGTCATCTTCAATGAATGCATCGTTTCATCAATCGACTACAGGGGAAACGGCTATATGCTCGGCCTGAACTTCCACGGAAACCCGATCATGGCATTTACCCGGATAAAACCCAGGAAGAGAGTTGTATCACTGATTCTCATGAAGGATGCCATGAGAAAATTTTGACAGAAAGAGAATGGCCGGTGTTAAATAGTTGAGGAGAGATGACAATGAAGAAAATCCCGGTTATATTCCTGCTTTTTGTCCTGGTCCTGCCGCTCGGGGCATCCTATTCGCCGTCTTTCACGCTTCTTTCAGGTCCGCTCGTGCTTGCCAGGGACGGAAAAAGTTACCTTTCTCTGAGATCGGGGGTAGAGCTAAGCCTAATTTCCCTTAAACTGCATCCTTTCACATTCTCCATTCCGCTCGGAGTGTCGTATGTCACGAAATCAACAGTCACGGACTACACTTTTTCCCCTTCCTTCTTCAAAAATGAAGCGGGAGTGGAGATTGTCCTTGAAGGCAAAAGGCTTGCCTGCGGCATTGCCGCATTCCTGGGGTATGAGGATTATGAGGAGGAAAGGGCCGTTATGAAATTCATTGAAGGACGCCTTTCTGCCCATCTTCTTCTCGACGGCTCTCTTTCGCTTCTTGCACCATTCTCATTCACATTCACACCGGAAGGAAACGAATACAGCCTCTCCCTGGCTCTCAGAATAGGAGGCGAAGTGTGATTACAATAATACTTTCCTGCATCATCCTGCTTCTTTTCCCCTCCTGTTCTCCGGAGAACAGTGCGCGGGACGTATACCTTGTTACCGTAGCCGATGATTTCACAGGCTACTCGAAGCTTGAGAATGTTGTCACCGACCAGGCTGCCCTTATCAATCAGCTGAGGACAATCTTTCCTGATATCCGGATACATGCCTACACTTCCCAGGACGGAAAGAGATACTATTCGACGCATCCGGTATTCCGCGCAACAGACAAAAGCGGAAATGAAGTCGAATCCGGATCTGCTCTCTTTGAGCGTTTCAGCTATGTGGAGTCTTCTGCCGACAGCGTGTCTTCCTGGACCATGGAAGATGTACTTGGAAAAACCGTCGGCGGCCTTGCTACGGGAGAAAATGACCTGATAATCTTCACATACTCAGGACACGGGGACGAAAACGGATCTCTTCTGACCAACGCCGGAAAATCCGGATACATGACGACAAACAAAGAACGCGTCATTGAAGCTTTTTCTTCCATCCCCGGAAAGAAGGTCTTCTTTCTTGATTCATGCTTCTCTGGAATGTTCATCGACGGTTCCACGCTCGTAAGCAAGGATACATTCTCTTCCGACGGAAAGATCTATAAGGGTGAAGATGTCATCGGCGCCCTGAAAACGGACTGCGGTTCCTCTTCCTCCTCGTGCAGGGACATATGGATTATGTCCTCAGCTTCAAAACAGCAGGAAGCAAAGGATTACTGCAGTGGCGGTGACTCCGTATTCCAGCGTCACTACGGCTCGTTCACCTATTATCTTCTCAAGGCACTCGGATACAACACTGACAGAAACGAAAGTGCGGATAACTCATCCGCACTCTCGTTCTATTCCATCTACTGCTATATCCGTTCAGTCTTCCCGGAGACCGAGCTCGAAATCCAGACACCTCAGGCCACGCTGAAAAGACTCGATATCCTTCTCAAGTGAAGCCTCATCATGCGAAATTTCGCATGACAGTCAGAAAGCCCTGACAGCGCGCACATAATGTTCTTCGTTGCGGTTCTTGTCATGCGATTTTCCAGAAGAGAAGTCCAGTACCGAAGCATAACCTTCATCTGCAGAGGAACTCGACCAGTAAGAGTCATTCCTCAAGTTGTACTCGGGCTGCTTCCTGTTATACATCTCGCGAAGTTCCTTCACGCTCGGGAGAAACCAGTCATTGAATATCGTACCCTTACCTGAATTATAACATGCCATAGAAGCGTCAAACTGGTAGAATACCCCAGACTGAATCACCCATCGCGCAAGCTTTGTAGTAGTGTATCTTCCGTCACCTATCCCATCGCGTCTCTCAATGTTTTCCCCCACGCCCAAATGGTTTTTGTTGTTCCCCCAATTGCAGCACCCGGCATCGTCTTTTGCCATTTCAAGATAACGCCAGGTATATGAAATCTCTTTACCTTCCAGGTCTTTGTATTTCGAAGTCTTCTCCGCACCTGCATCATAGAATATGATTCCTCCTGCAGGTCCTGTCTCTCCGATATTGAAAATTGTCTTATATACGGCATAGAGGGTCGTATCTTCAGTAACCGGACTCTCGAAATCGAACGGACTTTTCTTATCCTTTGACCAGTAAACGAAAACGCCGTTGCTCTTCAGAGGCTTTTCTGACGGCATGGCTGCCTTTCCGCCGTCTGTCACTTCCTGATTTTCAATACTGCCGTTTCCCCCGCACATATTGAAATTGACCCAGAATTTCTTCGTTTTTTTTCCGTCTTCACACGATATCATGAGTGCGGCGGCGGCCACTATCAGAAGAATTAAAATTGTTCTCTTCATGAATCAGATCCTCTTCTATCCGTTAATATGATATCCTCAATCTCTTGTTTATCCACAGTTTTCATATTAACTCAAAAGAAAGACATCCTGGGAATTTTTCAGACATCATATGGAGGGTACTGTACATGAGCGCCCTCACACTCTGAAGACAAGTCCGCCTCTTTCAATTCCTTACTTCACGATTATCTCGGCCTTGATATAGCCGTAGTACTGTGCTTCAACCCATGCCTGGCTTTTCGTTTCACTGTAGTAAGGAGCTATGACAGTCATGTCTATCTTTGCCCACGTCCCGTAATCCGTAAGGCTTTCTCCGCTTCCCTCTCCTATTTCAATGCACCGCTTTTCCTTATCAAGCGCCGTCAGCTGACGGTTACTGGTCGCAGACGGAGAAGTATCTGCTCCGGTAATTGTTTTCTTACTCTTACTGAGGGATGAAAGAAATGAGACGGAAACATTGTAATTTAGACTGAATTCGAAATTTCACATTACAGTCAGAATGCCCTGACAGCGCGCACATAATGTTCTTCGTTGCGGTTCTTGTCATGCGATTTTCCAGAAGAGAAGTCCAGTACCGAAGCATAACCTTCATCTGCAGAGGAACTCGACCAGTAAGAGTCATTCCTCAAGTTGTACTCGGGCTGCTTCCTGTTATACATCTCGCGAAGTTCCTTCACGCTCGGGAGAAACCAGTCATTGAATATCGTACCCTTACCTGAATTATAACATGCCATAGAAGCGTCAAACTGGTAGAATACCCCAGACTGAATCACCCATCGCGCAAGCTTTGTAGTAGTGTATCTTCCGTCACCTATCCCATCGCGTCTCTCAATGTTTTCCCCCACGCCCAAATGGTTTTTGTTGTTCCCCCAATTGCAGCACCCGGCATCGTCTTTTGCCATTTCAAGATAACGCCAGGTATATGAAATCTCTTTACCTTCCAGGTCTTTGTATTTCGAAGTCTTCTCCGCACCTGCATCATAGAATATGATTCCTCCTGCAGGTCCTGTCTCTCCGATATTGAAAATTGTCTTATATACGGCATAGAGGGTCGTATCTTCAGTAACCGGACTCTCGAAATCGAACGGACTTTTCTTATCCTTTGACCAGTAAACGAAAACGCCGTTGCTCTTCAGAGGCTTTTCTGACGGCATGGCTGCCTTTCCGCCGTCTGTCACTTCCTGATTTTCAATACTGCCGTTTCCCCCGCACATATTGAAATTGACCCAGAATTTCTTCGTTTTTTTTCCGTCTTCACACGATATCATGAGTGCGGCGGCGGCCACTATCAGAAGAATTAAAATTGTTCTCTTCATGAATCAGATCCTCTTCTATCCGTTAATATGATATCCTCAATCTCTTGTTTATCCACAGTTTTCATATTAACTCAAAAGAAAGACATCCTGGGAATTTTTCAGACATCATATGGAGGGTACTGTACATGAGCGCCCTCACACTCTGAAGACAAGTCCGCCTCTTTCAATTCCTTACTTCACGATTATCTCGGCCTTGATATAGCCGTAGTACTGTGCTTCAACCCATGCCTGGCTTTTCGTTTCACTGTAGTAAGGAGCTATGACAGTCATGTCTATCTTTGCCCACGTCCCGTAATCCGTAAGGCTTTCTCCGCTTCCCTCTCCTATTTCAATGCACCGCTTTTCCTTATCAAGCGCCGTCAGCTGACGGTTACTGGTCGCAGACGGAGAAGTATCTGCTCCGGTAATTGTTTTCTTACTCTTACTGAGGGATGAAAGAAATGAGACGGAAACATTGTAATTTAGACTTACAGGGGTTTCTCCGGTACTCTTGAGCATGAAACCGCTTTCTTTTACGGCATCCTCGCCCTCGCCGGAGACGAACGAGAGACGGAGCTTGACAGATTCCGATGCACTGTGCTCCCAGAGCACATATATGGAAGAGGTAAGCGTCATCTGCGAATCACTTGTAACGAGAGGAAAGACATATGAGTCCTTGCGGCTGCTCTGGGCATCATTACCCTCGGAAAACCATACCCTGTCAACTCCCTTCCTGTTGAGATAGAGATAGAAAGAACTTTCCTTTTTCGAGTCTATGGCGAAGAGAGACACAGCTGACGCAAGCAGAAGCAGGGATAATATCAATACTTTCTTATTCATCTTTCACACCTTTGTTATCGTCATCACGAATTCCGCAACATACTTTGAAGCGGAGGAACTGGTTATGCTGCTTCCGTCAACTTCCATCTCGAAGTCCCAGTTCATGACTCTGGGCGATTTATAGGATTTGGAGCTTTCTGAAACAAGAGTCTTCGTGCACTTGGAATAGTCCTTTGTACTGTAATATCCTGAGGCTGAGGAGGTATAGAAGGAAGACGTATCGGAAGAAAGGAGATCGACGATGGATTTACAGTCGGAGTTCATGCTTGTACTCTTCACATTGAGGGTGTAGGGAATATACTCCGTCGTCGACCCGCTTTTATAGAGCCTGTTGGCAGTCAGCGTCACCTTGACAGGATATGTAACAAAGGAAATGACATACAGATGCGCTTCAGTTGTGACCCACTTGTTGTTGAACGGGTCAAACGTAAAGTGTATCTCACTGAGAGTGTCGGACGGAACAAGCGCCGATGTGACACTCCTGTTTGTACATCCCATGAATACCGAGTTCTTTACCGTGAGTGCGAGCTTGAGCCAGTTCGATACCATCGTATCACCGGATTTATAGCCCGATGCCGCAGCGGTATCCGCTTCTTCCGATGCAGAAAGCGGGATAATGAAAAGAGCGAGGATTATCGTAATAAGTATAATCTTTTTCATCAGTTGGTCTCCATTGTAAGCTTCAGACGGGCAATCACACCGTTCTCCTTCGGGAACTGATGGACGCTGGAGTTTATCGTAAGCTCGGTTTCCCCGTAATATGAACGGGGACTCGCGGAGAAAGAGGAAACGGCAGTAGAAGCACTATCGGTTCCGCTGATGGAAAAAGCGGTTTCCTGTCTGACCCCGTCCTTATACGGATAACCCGTAACCGTAACTTCATTCGCCTTTGCCGTTACGTTTCCGCTTTTGTCCTTGATCTCGGGATTCGTAACATTTACGCTGAGCTTGAGATCGAGGGCCCTGTCCTTCACGGAAACATACCAGTATACATAAACCGGCGAGCCGTTCTTATATTTGTAGTAGTCCTCGCTGCCGCTTGTCACCCGCTCAACAAGAGTGAGCGTCGTGGTGCTTCCGTCAAAGGCCGACTTGCTCAGTCCCTGTCCCTTTACAAAGGCAGTGGAAGCCCTCGAAAAGCCGCACTCGGTGTATTCATCACCGTCGAAGACAGCCTGAAACGAAAATGTATTCTTCGTGTCCCCGCTCTTCCATTCCGTAGGAGCCGTATCAACAGCATAAAGGAGTGTCAGGGAGGTCAGCACGACCGTTATAAGCAATATCTTCTTCATTATTTTGTCACTGCCTCCAGAGTCAGGATAACCGTATATGATTTCCCGTAGTCGAGCCTCCTCAAATCCGAGGTAGTTATCGTGAAAGGCTCGGTACCGAGGGAAGAAACCGTATCACCGCTGATTGCAACGCTCTTCATGAGGTAGTATGTTCCCTCGCTGAGCGTATTCTCGCCGTGCTTCACGAAAAAGATTTCAGGGTCAGCTGTGCTGTTTCTGTCCCATTTCATGTTGAGCTGTGTAGTACCGCTTCTGCTGATGTTCCAGTAGATGTAGTATTCTCCGCTTCCCGTAATCTCATTCGTCGTATTCCAGTTCTCGCTGTCGTAATTGAGCGTGAGGGGTACCGCAGCGGTAATCTTCGTAATCTGACTTTCTCCTTTCCTGTACTCCGTACTTGAAAATCCGATATAGACATCACTGCTGTTTCCGGCCTCGAGAGATGTATTTATGTACGCAGAGCTTCCCGTGGAAGTGCTACTGGAACTCTTTACAGGCTCGGTGTAATATGCTGCGGCATAAAGTGCCGATGAAAGCGTCAGCACGGTCATTAATAATAGTAGTATTCTCTTCATGATGTTATTTCCAGTGTCAGGTACATCTTTCCCGTATAGGTCTTTGTACCTGAGTATTCGTCTCTGTCAACCTCATACTGTTCGGTCTCTGCGGCATAGCTTTTATCGACGACCTGGAACACAGGACTTCCTGCAACCTTCTTGCCGCTGCTGTCACGATAGTATGAAGGACCGAATTTCAATATGTTTCCCTTATTGCTTTTTGTCCCGTTGGCTATCTTCTCCGTCTGTCCCGCTTCCGTAACGGAGAAGGCGATGGAGGAAGGCATCCCGTCGCTTTTCTCCTGCGGACTCAGGTCCTCCCAGGAAAGTGTCACATAGCCTGACTGGTTGGAAAGTACATAGACGAAAATCCTGAATGCGGCAGATGCCGTATACGAGAACCTGCTTGTTGTGTCCCCTCCTGTCGGCTGGGATTCCTCAAAGACAAGTGTCGTGGGATCCGTCTTGCCGTCTGCATTTCCTTCAGATGTATAGAAACCGAAATTCACATAGCTGAATGAGCCGAGGTCATCAGGTCTTACGGAAAGAGGAAGCGAAATTGAAGCACCGTCAGATCCCGTTCCGCTTCCGGAGTAGGAATAATCCGAAGCAGAAAGAAAAGAGAGAAATATCAGTGCAGCTGCAAATAAAACAACGGTTTTCTTCATCATGCGGTCTCCAGTTTCAGTACAACGTTACCCTTATAGGTCTTGCCGTTCTTTGCATTCTTCAAATCCAGAAGAAGTATGTATTGTACTCTTCCCTTGTATATTTTCGTATAATCAACGCTTACGACATCCTTTTTATATGACGAACCCGATTTCGTGTCCGACGAGGGATCAAGAAGAACGACAGAGCCCTCCTTAAGGCCGAGATCGTCTATGTTCTCACTAACTCCCCGGTCACTCTTTCCCAGGACTTTCAGAGTGTCAGTCGTGGAACCGTCAACTGCGAAAGCCGAGGGATACGTCAGCCTCAGTGTCGCACTGTTTCCAGTGAAGATATCGTATGCGACAGAAAATGTAACCTTCAGTATTCCATAGGCATTCTGTACTGCAGTTGCCGAATACAGGGCAGTGGGGATGTCAGTCGAGACATCAGCCTTCCAGAGCGTAAAGGAGGGACTGGATTCAAGAACTTTGCCATCACTGTCCGTAAAGCTGAAATTCACTGTTCCGGAAGGTATTACCAGGTTGAGCGTGTTCTTCTGAAGCTCTGTAGTAGCAGAGAGAGAACATATCAATGACAGCACAATCAGAATTATCAACAGTTTTCCTTTCATTTTCTGCACCTCTCAGTTGCTCTGAATCTTGAGCGTGATTTCGGAAATGTAGCTCTGGTTGGAATCGAGGGTCTTTCCCTTGAGGGAGAGGGTCTCTATTTCGATAGGCCAGTAGCCGCATGCCATGAGACTTCCGTTTCCGCTTTTCTTTGCAAGTGCCGTAGCACTTGTCCTGTCCTCTTCCCCTGCGCTCTGGGGTTTGACGGAAGTGACTGCAGAAACGCCTGTATTGGCTCTCTGGAATGCCCCGCCGTCCCAGTTTGACGCGGGAGCAGCCGTACTTCCGAACTTGATCGTATAGTCCACGCTCTCGGCACTTCCCGTATCCCCGGAGGAAGAGGTCTTCTTCAGCGCACTTGAAATCGAAATCGACATCGTCATGTTGTTGCTTCCGATTACATAATAGTAGAGGTATACCTTCCTGTATCCGTATATGCCTTCACTGTCGCTCTTCTTCTCGAGAACTACATCGGTATCGGTTGCAAGGGGAAGCTTGCTGATATCAGGTTCATTCAGCGCTATGCCGAGCGTCCACCAGTCCTTGAGGGCAAGATTGACCTCAGCCTTCATCTGGCTTGTCTTTGCTTCCGTGGCACCGGCAGTGTCTGATGAGGAGGCAGAGACGGAGAAGGTGGCAAGAAGCGTGAGAACAATAAGTATAGGTAATCTTTTTTTCATTCTCGCTCCCTCACTTTATTATTATAACATGAACATAGATGTCACCGGTATATCTTCCCTCTTTCATTACGACGGAAGAGGTGTTAAGCCTCAAGTTTATCCTGGACGAATATACTTTCTTGTACTTGGTGGACGAAATATTCGTGTAGGATACGCTGTCGGGGATAATCATTCCAGCATTCGCGAGGCTCTTCGGCGTATAGTAGCTGGAAGAGCTGTCATAACTGCTGCTGGATGAGTAGGTCCTCGATGTGTCAATGTATGCTTTTCCGTCATAGAGTATGTCCGACGAATAGTTTGAAGACGAGGGCTTATCGAGCTTGAGCGTAAAGCCGAGGCTGTTCTCCGCAGTAGTCTCTCCGGAAGCGGTGTTGTCGAGCACCATCATGAATTCACCTCCCTGTGTAAAGGGGTCGGATGATGAAGAGAAGAAGAGGACGGAGTTCACAGAGCTGTCTGCCATGTATGAGACCTCCCCTATGTCAATCCAGTTCCCCTGATTGTTCTTGAGGTCAATGTTGTAGGCATTCGACTCCATGACGACATTCATCGACACGGACGCATCCCTTATTCCCTGAATATTCTGCGAACTGTCATAGTAGCCCGTGAACGGAATTGTGAGTGTCTGCGTTATCGCACTCCCGCTCTTCGGAGTATATGTTACCGCCATCGTCACAAGACACGAATAGTCGTCAGCATCTACAAGAGGATAGTAGAGTGTCTTTCCGTTTTCAGTCACCTTGACTTCATTCGTATCGGGATCAAGGGTGCCGGGGAGCACCAGGACAACGTCAAACCATACCGACTGGAATGAGGCAGTGCTTTTGGGGAACCCCGAAGCAAACCATGTTTCAGTAGGGTTCTCGTTACTCAGCTGCCTGTTGTAGTCGGAAGAACTCAGTCTGGTGTAACTTCCGTTAGGATGTCCGTATGACGGATAGAACCATATCTCGATCGGACGCCTGTACGAGGGCTCGCTCTGACTTGTCATATAG
>CAVBWE010000142.1:0-3025 GCA_963598715.1 Sphaerochaetaceae bacterium
AGGGAGAACAGACAATGAATGCTCTCTTCAATTACATAGAAGGAAATTCACCCGTTCACCGTCTTACGGGTGCCACAAAGCTTCTTTCCCTCATACTTCTCTCCATTTCCTCGATGATCACCTTCGACACGAGGTTCCTTCTCTTTCTGGCACTTTTATCCCTTTTCATTCTCCGCCTCTCGGGAATAAGGCTCCGTCAGGTCCGCTCCATCGTTGTCTTCACGCTCTTCTTCATGATTCTGAACAATCTCCTCATATATCTTTTCTCTCCCGAAAACGGATGTGCGATATATGGAACACGGCATGTTCTCTTCAAGGGATTCGGACGCTGGAGCGTGACGGAAGAACAGCTCTTTTATCAGCTGAATGTCATACTCAAATACCTTTCGGCTCTCCCTCTCGTTCTCATCTTCGTCTCGACAACCGACCCGGGGGAGTTTGCATCCTCCCTTTCACGCATCGGTGTAAGCTACAGGGTGGCATACTCGGTTTCCCTTGCCCTGAGATACATTCCGGACATACAGAAGGAATACCGGACCATCTCCCTTTCACTTCAGGCAAGAGGAATTGAAATGGACAGAAGAAAACAGGGCCTCATGAAGAGACTCCGCACTGCTTCCTCGATTCTTTTCCCGCTCATCATATCCTCCATGGACAGAATCGAGGTCATTTCAAATGCGATGATGCTCCGCGGCTTCGGAAAGGGCCGGAAGCGTACATGGTACACCTCCAGAGCGGCCGGAAAAGGCGACATCATCGTGATTGTCCTTTCCTTTCTCCTTCTTCTCGTCCCGCTTTTCCTGAACCGTCTGAACGGAGGAAGATTCTACAATCCCTTTATTTAGGGTCCGGCAGAACGCTGCCTTATCCTTTCAGATCCGGCCTCAGCGATGAAGCCCTGTTGAGATAGACCATCTTCTTTTCAGAAAGGACCGGATGATTCACAAGAACAAGAACGCGTATGCACTTTTCCAGTGAAGATCCGACATCGGCCTCTGCCGTGCAGAAAAGCGGAACAGATGAGCCGTGACCGCCTTTTCTGAGTGCAGATGCCGCATTGATGCTTCTGAGATCCTGTGTCTGCGAAAAATGGATGAAGGCAAGTTCATCCTCCGTCAGACCGTTATCCTCCAGAAGACGCTCGAACATCAGCCTGACTTCTCCGATTATCTCATTGCTCTCGTCGTTCTCGACAGTCGTTGCGCCCCTGAGGGCATAGCATGTTTCCCTACATTCCATATGACAGTCCTCCTGTTATGACACTGTTCAGAAGGTCAAGCATGACCGATATCACAGCATAGACTGAAAACCTCACGAGGGTCTTCACTATGGGAGAAACGACAAGCACGCGGGAGAAGACGGAGCAGAGGACGGAAGCCAGGAAAATCCAGATTCCCACAAGGAAAATCGTCCATCCCATCACCATCTGTATCCCGGTAATCAGAGAGACGAAATCCTCCCTCACCGGAAAATAGAGGAACAGCACGAAAAGAAAAGCAAAGAAGAGATAGAGCGACAGCAGATACGTGTGCACTCTTGACGAACATTCAATGATTCTTCTCATTTCAAGCATGCCGGAATCTTATCACAGAGAGAAAAGTAACACAACGCAGAACACGACATAAGAAAAAAGATAAAATTCTGATGGATAGCTCACGTGTGTGATGATAGACTGACTCAAAATACAATATCAGGAGAATAAAATGACAATTTCCGAAAAACTGCTTGAATACGGCATCAAGACTCCGGACATACTCTTGCCCCGCAAGGGTATCGATATGGAAAAATGGGCCGTTGTCGCATGCGACCAGTACACGTCCCAGCCGGAATACTGGGAGAGTCTTTCGCAGGAGATAGGAGATGCTCCGTCAACTCTGAGAATAATCTATCCCGAAGTCTATCTCGAATCCGCAGACAAGGAGAAAATAATCTCCTCAATCAACAGGAAAATGAACGAGTACCTTACAGACGGCATATTCGACGAATACAGAAACTCGTTCGTCCTGGTCGAAAGGACAACTGAAAGCGGAACAAGATTCGGCCTCATGCTTGCCCTCGACCTCGAGCAGTACAGCTATGCAAAGGACTCGAAGACGCTCATAAGGGCAACGGAAGGCACAATAGTTTCACGTATCCCGCCGAGAAAGGAAATAAGGAAGGATGCCGCAATAGAAGTGCCTCACATCATGGTCCTGATTTCCGACAGTGACAGGAAAATCATAGAACCGCTGAGGGACATAAGGGAAAAGCTGCCCGTTCTCTATGACACTCCCCTCAACAAGAACGGCGGCCACATCAGGGGTTATCTCGTGAACGGAGAGAAGGAAGAGGAAGGAATCCTGAAAGGTTTCGAGGCGCTCTATGAATCACTTGACAAGTCCAACCCGCTGCTCTTTGCAATGGGTGACGGCAACCATTCGCTGGCAACTGCAGCATCCTGCTGGCAGGATATCAGGAAAACACTGACAGAAGAAGAAAGGAAGAACCATCCTGCACGCTATGCACTCGTGGAAGTCGAGAACATCTTTGATCCCGGACTCATCTTCGAGCCCATACACCGTGTTTTCTTCAACATTGACATTGAGACTTTCGAAAATATCCTGTCCTCATTCTGTTCCTCCTTCACAAAGGAGAAGGTTCAGTGCAGGAACTGCCTCGTGAAGGGAATAAACACGAAGGGACAGCACTTCGGACTTGTAAGCGGAAATGACTTCTATGTCTATACCGTCAGCGGAGCGGAGAAGCAGATAGCGGCAGGCACAATCCAGGCGGTGATAGACAGGATGCTGGAGGAAAAGAAGGGGGAAGTCGACTACATACACGGAGTCGATGTCGTACTTGACATCGGATCAAGAAAAGGCAACCTGGGCATAATACTTCCGGATGTATCGAAGGAAAACTTCTTCTCCGACATGCTCAAGGACGGAGCCTATCCGCGTAAGACGTTCTCAATCGGACACGCGAACGAGAAGCGCTACTACATGGAAGCAAGGAAAATCAGATAGTCACAGCGTGAATATGTACG